>JAHDWH010000134.1 GCA_023384455.1 Caldilineaceae bacterium
GAAGGTATTCACAAAGAGGAGAGTATCGTATGCGAAGAAGTTTCTCGATCCTATCGTTTCTTATGATTTTTGCAATGCTGCTGGCCGCCTGCCCGGCCCCAGCACCGGCCGCGCCTGCGGCGGGCGGTGAAGCAGCCGCACCCACAGCCGCGGCGGCTGCCGAAGCCCCCGCCGCTGCCCCCGCTGCCGAGTCCGGCGGCACAATGATTGTCGGTCGCGGCGGTGATTCCGTGGGCCTGGACAACGGCACCCAGACAGACGGCGAGTCGGCTCGTGTCATCAACCAGGTTGTGGAGGGGTTGGTCCGTCTGGAGGGCACTTCCACCAAGCCCATTCCCTGGCTGGCCGAGTCTTGGGAAACCGCCGACAGCCAGACCTGGACTTTTCACCTGCGCCAGGGCGTGAAATTCCACGACGGCACCGATTTCAATGCCGAAGCTGTGAAGTGGAACTTTGACCGCTGGATGAACCCAGACAATGAGTATCGCTTTGGCCGACCCTTCGAATACTACGACATCGAATTCGGCCCGAACCTGCCCATTGAAGAAGTCAACGTCATCGATGAGCACACCATCGAGATCAAATTGGGCTACGCCTCCAGTGTGTTGCTGGCGAAACTGGCTGAAGGCTTTGTCTTCGGTATTCAAAGTCCTGCCGCGATTATGGAGCAGGGCGACGATTATGGCACCCCGGCTGGCACGACCGTCGGTACTGGCCCCTTCAAGTTTGTCGAATGGGTTCCCGACGACCGTATCGTCCTGGAGAAGAATGCGGATTGGTGGGGCGACGGTCCGAAGTTGGACAAACTGATCTTCCGCTCTATCCCAGACAATTCGGCCCGCTTCGCCGAACTCCAGGCGGGCACGATCCATCATGCCGACCTGGCCCAGACCGACCTGCCCTCTGCCGAGGCGGACCCGAACATCACCGTCTATTCCAAGCCAGCGTTGAGCACGGGCTATATCGCCTTCCAGCAATGCACCGAGCCCTTTGACAAGTTGGAAGTGCGCCAGGCCATCGCCTACGCGGTCAACTGGGCTGCGCTGATCCCGCCCTTCTACGGCGACTTTGGCGAGGCTGCCGGCTCCTTCCAGCCGCCCGCCATTCTGGGCTCCAACCCGGACATCAAGCCCTGGGAGTACAACCCGGAGAAGGCTAAGGAACTACTGGCTGCTGCGGGTCTGCCCGATGGCTTCGAGACCGAATTCTGGTACATTCCGGTCATCCGTGGCTACTTCCCCGACTCCAAGGCGATTGGTGAGGCTATCGCCGCCGATCTGGCCAAGGTGGGGATCAAAGTCAGCCTGCAAACCGAGGACTGGGGCGCGTACCTGTCTGACCGCAACGAAGGCAAGTTCCCTATGTGGATGTTGGGTTGGGGTTCCGACAACGGCGACCCGGACAACTACATCGGCTACCACTTTGCCCATCCGGCGGGTGAACCGAAGGCTGAAGATTGCTACAACAACGATAGGTTGGCGCAACTATTGGTCGATGGAACGATTGAGTCTGATCCGGCCAAGCGCGAGGCGATCTATCAGGAAGCCGAACTGATTGTCCGCGCCGATGTGCCCCGCATCCCTGTGGTGTGGACGACCAGTGTCACCGTCCTGCGCAACGAAGTCAAGGGCTATGTTCCCGTTGTCTTCCGCGACTGGTACGAGTACATGTGGATCGGTGAATAGAAAGTATTCGCTGGCTGGCTATCGTTGAATTCCAACGGTGACAACTGATAGCTGGCCGCCGAACACTAGCAGGCTGTCGGAGAGGCGAGAAATAGAACGCGGATGACGCGGAACGGGCTGATTTTCGCGGATAGAAGCGAGAAAAATCCGGCTTTTTCCGTACTTTCTGCTCAATCCGCGTTCTATTCTGTGCTATTCCGACAAGCTGCTAGCGACTATACGAGATCGTAGAGGGTAGAGATTGACCGCAAAAGACGGGTCAATCTCTACTCTCCTTCGTCTGAGGAGTATAAACCGTGGCTCAATACATTGCCCGGCGTCTGATTTCTCTCATTCCCGTACTATTGGGTGTTTCGATTGTCGTCTTTTCGCTGATCCGTATGATTCCCGGCGATCCTGTGATTATTATGCTGGGGGAGAAGGCGAGTGTGGAGGCGATTGAGGAGTTGCGTGAGGAGATGGGCTTCAATCGGCCCATTCCTGTCCAGTATGTGGAGTGGATGGGGCGGATTTTGCGCGGTGATTTTGGCAAGTCGATCATCAACCGTACATCGGTGATCGTAGACTTGCGCACCCGGTTGGCCGCCACTATTGAAATGGTCGTGGCCGGGATGATTCTGGGAGTGATCATCGGCATTACCATCGGCATTGTATCGGCACTACGCCGAAATACCTGGCTGGATGTGGTCTCGACCTTTGGCGTACTTCTCGGTGTCTCTATGCCCATTTACTGGCTGGCGCTGATTCTGATCTATGCCCTGGCGGTGAACCGGCAGATATTTCCCCCCAGCGCCCGCTTGGATGTCGCGCTCTCTGTGGATCGGCATACGGGTTTTATGCTGATTGATACACTGCTGGCCGGTGATCCCAAACTCTTTTGGAATGCAGTCTGGCATCTCATATTGCCCAGCGCAGTGCTGAGCACCGTCATTATGCCCATCCTGGCCCGCTTGACCAGAGCCAGTATGCTGGAAGTCTTGCAGCAGGATTATGTGCGCACGGCCCGGGCCAAAGGGCTGGCGAGCCGGGTGGTCGTCATTCGTCACGCGCTCAAGAATGCCCTGCTGCCGATTGTTACGGTTCTGGGGCTTCAGTTGGGTGGTCTGCTGGGCGGTGCCATATTGACAGAGACAATCTTTTCCTGGCCGGGGATGGGGCTATGGACCTACCGGGCCATCCAGAGCCGGGACTATCCGATTGTGCAGGGGGCTGTGCTGGTCAGCGCCACGATTTATGTGGTTGTCAATCTGCTGGTAGACATTTCCTACGCCTATCTGGACCCACGGATTCGCTATAGCTGAGTAGAGATTGGGGACTGGAGATTGGGGATCGGACACTCACGAATCTCTTCTCCCGTCGCTACCCCCTTGCCCCTTCTTTTGGGAGAAAATGAATGAGCGTCAATACTGCACTTGCGCCACAAGCGATTAACGGTCTGGCATCCCGTCCGTCGCGCAGCCTCTTTAGCGATGCCTGGCGGCGTCTGCTTTCCAGTTGGAATGGGCGGGTGGGTCTGACAATTACCGGCCTGATTATTCTCATCGGCCTATTGGCCCCGATTGTCAGCCCCTACGATCCGACTATCGATTCGAATCTGGTCGATTCCAGGGCCGCGCCTTCGCTTGAACATCCCTTTGGCGCCGATCGCTTGGGTCGGGATATATTCCGGCGCATCATTCACGGCACACGCATCTCCCTGACGATTGGCTTCGTCGTCGTCTTTATCACTGGCGGCATCGGCACGATTCTGGGGTTGATGGCTGGCTATTTCGGTGGCTGGATCGATTCCATTATTATGCGTCTGATGGACATTCTTCTGGCCTTTCCGTCGATCCTATTGGCGATTGCTATTGTGGCTGTGCGGGGGGCAAGTCTGGGCAATACGATTATTGCCGTGGCCGTTGTGGGTGTGGCGGGCTATGCCCGGGTCGTGCGTTCGGTGGTGCTCTCCGTGCGCGAACGGGATTATGTGGAGGCGGCGCGTATGATTGGCGTCAAGAACAACCGGATTATGTTTCGGCATATCCTGCCCAACAGCCTCTCACCCATTATTGTCCAGGTGACAATCGGTGTAGGCGGGGCAATTTTGACAGCCGCAGCCCTGGGCTTCCTCGGCCTGGGCGCACAGCCACCCGCACCGGAGTGGGGCGCGATGATCGCCGACGGCACGCCCTTCCTGCGCCAGTCACCCCATATGGTGCTCTTTCCCGGCCTGGCGATTATGTTTACAGTGCTGGGCTTCAACCTCCTGGGCGACGGTCTGCGCGATGCGCTGGACCCCCAGTTGCGGGATTGAGGCTCTCCCATACCAGCCGAATTTTCTACTACAATCAGCGTGGCGTTCTGGTTGGCTAATAGGAGGGGGGAAAAAGTGATGCAGTCGATGCAATTTCTGATCGCACACTCGATGTTCTGGAAGACTTGGAGCCGCTAACTGCTCACCCCCGCCCAACCTCCCCCACAGTGGGGGAGGTTGGGTGGGGGTGAGCAGTTACGAATTAAGCGGCTATCTGCGGAGCGCGGGCCAGCATCGGGGCCAGGAAGTTGCCTGTGTAGCTCCGTTCGATCAGCGCCACATGCTCCGGCGTGCCTTCGGCGATGACCAGCCCGCCCTTCACGCCACCCTCCGGCCCCATATCGATCAGCCAGTCGCAATTTTTGATCACATCCAGATTGTGCTCGATGACCAGCACAGTATTGCCCCGCTCCACCAGGGCGTGGAGAACTTCGAGCAGCTTGCGCACATCCTCAAAGTGCAGCCCCGTCGTCGGCTCGTCCAGAATGTAAAAGGTGTTGCCCGTATCCCGACGGCTCAGTTCCTTGCTCAGTTTGATGCGCTGGGCCTCGCCGCCGGAGAGGGTGGTGGCGGGCTGGCCCAGACGCACATAGCCCAGACCCACTGCGTCCAGGGTCTCCAGTTTGTTGCGGATGCGGGGGATATTCTTGAAAAATTCCAGCGCCTCCTCCACGGACATATCGAGCACCTGGGCAATCGACTTGCCGCTGAATTTGATTTCCAGAGTCTCCCGGTTGTAGCGGCGCCCCTTGCACTCCTCGCAGGGCACATAGACATCGGGCAAAAACTGCATTTCAATACGGATGATGCCGTCGCCTTTGCAGGCTTCGCAGCGTCCGCCCTTGACATTGAAGCTGAAACGGCCCGGTTTGTAGCCCCGAGTCTTAGCTTCGGTCATCCCAGCAAAGAGGTCGCGGATGGGGGTAAAGAGCCCCACATACGTGGCCGGGTTGCTGCGGGGTGTGCGGCCAATCGGCCCCTGATCGATCTCGATCACTTTGTCCAGAAACTCCATACCCTCGATGTCACGATGCTGGCCGGGCCGATCTTTGGCCCGGTAGAAGTGCTGGGCCAATCTTTTATAGAGCACATCCACCACCAGCGTAGACTTGCCGCTGCCGCTGACACCGGTGATGGCGACAAACTTGCCCAGGGGGATGCGCACATCCACAGAGCGCAGATTGTTCTCGGCTGCGCCGGTGATGAAGAGGTGGTTGCCGTTGCCCTCCCGCCGCTCCTTCGGTGTGGGAATCTGCTTCTCGCCCCGCATATATTGGGCGGTCAGGCTGTCCGGGGCGGCGAGAAAATCCTTCTGGGCCGCGGAGACGACGACCTCGCCGCCGTGCTCCCCCGCGCCCGGCCCCATATCCACCACCCAATCCGCGGAGCGGATGGTGTCCTCGTCGTGCTCCACCACCAGCACAGTATTGCCCAAATCCCGCATCCCCTGCAGGGTTTCGATCAGCCGGGCGTTGTCCCGCTGGTGCAGACCGATGCTCGGCTCGTCCAAAATGTAGAGTACGCCCATCAGTTGGCTGCCGATCTGGGTGGCCAGGCGGATGCGCTGGGACTCGCCGCCGGAGAGGGTGACAGCCGTGCGGTTCATCGAGAGATAGTCCAGCCCCACATTGACCATAAATCCCAGCCGGGCCTCGATCTCCTTCAGAATCTGCTGGGCGATGAGCATATCCCGGCCCGCCAACAGCGCGGGCTGATCGTCTGTGCCCCGCAACTTCTGAAACCATTCCAGGGCATCCACCACCGGAATCGAAGTCACGTCGTAGATGTTCTTGTCGGCAACGGTCACGGCCAGAGCCATTGGCTTCAGTCGTCGGCCCCCGCAGACCGGGCAGGGGCGCACGCTCATATATTCTTCCAGCTTGCCCCGTATCCACTCGCTGTCGGTCTCGCTGTAGCGCCGTTGCAGGTTGGGGATGACGCCGCCGTAGTTGGTTTCGTAGCTGCGGTTGTGGCCCCGGTTGTTCTGGTATTCCACCATCACCTTCTGCTTGGCGGGCAGACCGTTGAGCAGAATCTCCCGCTGTTTGGCGCTCAGTTCCTTCACCGGCACACGGGTGGGGATGCTGTGCTGCTTGCAGACGGCGCGCAGGAGTTGCAGATAGTAGCCGTCGTTGTCGTCGTTGGTCTCCCGCTTCCAGGGGAGTATCGCCCCCTCTTCGATGCTCAGCTCCCCGTCCAGAA
Organism: Caldilineaceae bacterium; assembly: GCA_023384455.1. Lineage (GTDB taxonomy): Bacteria > Chloroflexota > Anaerolineae > Caldilineales > Caldilineaceae > JACQGT01. Next base: position 6,184 of record JAHDWH010000134.1, read on the forward strand.
TCAGCTCCGGGTCGAACTCTTGCAGCACACCCAGGCCGTCGCAGGAGGGGCAGGCGCCGTGGGGGCTGTTGAAACTGAAGGTGCGGGGTTCGATCTCCGAAAAGCTCAGCCCACACCTGACACAGGCGAAGTGCTCGCTGTAGATGCGGTCCACCAAAACCTGTGCTGGCGCGCCGTTCAACTGGCCTTCCGGCGGCTGCTGCTCGTAGTGGGAGACAATCATCGCGCCTTCGCCCAGGCGCAGGGAAGTCTCCACCGAATCGGTCAGCCGGGTCAGGTCTGTGCCGGGGAGCATTTCATCCGGGTTGTCCGGGTCGGGCCGCTCGTTGCGGATGACCAGCCGGTCGATGACGACTTCGATCGAATGATTTTTGTAACGGTCCAGGTCGGGCACTTCTTCCATCTCAAAAATTTCGCCGTTGACCCGCACCCGGGCGTAGCCCTGGCTCTGCAAGCCCTCGAAAAGCGTCTTGTGGTGGCCCTTGCGGTCTTTGATAATCGGGGCCAGCAGGATCAGCCGGGTGCCCTCTTCCATCTCCAGAATCGAATCGACGATCTGCTGGGGGGTCTGCTGGCTGATGGGGTCGCCACATTCCGGGCAGTGGGGCTGGCCGACCCGGGCGTAGAGCAGGCGCAGGTAGTCGTAGATTTCGGTGACGGTGCCGACGGTCGAGCGGGGGTTGCGCCCGGCCCCTTTCTGGTCGATGGAGATAGCCGGGGAAAGCCCTTCGATCTGCTCCACATTCGGCTTTTCCATCAGCCCCAAAAACTGCCGCGCATAGGCCGAGAGGGACTCCACATAGCGGCGCTGGCCTTCCGCATAGATTGTGTCGAAGGCCAGGCTGCTCTTGCCGCTGCCGCTCAGCCCGGTGATCACCACCAGTTTGTCCCGGGGGATGGAGATATTCACACCCTTCAAATTGTGTTCGCGCGCGCCGCGCACCACCAGTTTGTCCAGAGCCATTGGATCGCTCCTGTTGTCGCTAGAGAAGCTGAGTTTTTGAGAAAACTCAGCTTCTCGGTTTCCTATTTATCCCAAGAACATTTGTTCAGTATCGTATCCATTTTACCCGCGAAAGGACAGAATATCAAACGGGAATGGGGTTGTCCGTAAGAGAAATCCGGTTGGACGGGGCAAAACAAAAGACCGAATCCGAAAAATCGGATTCGGCCTTTGCTTTTGTTGTCCAGTCATTCGGGGTCGGTTCGCCTTCCGGGAAGCCAAATCAGCCTACAAAAGTGCCGGTTGCCTACTCAATGGCGACCCGGAAGCCGAAGCCAGAGGTGGTGGCGTCGTAGCGCAAAAAGATGGAGAGAATCTTCTGCTCCACCACTTCCCGCGGCGTGGGCGTGCCACCGTTGATGTAGCGCATCATCTCATCAATCACAGACTACTCCCAGATGTTCTATCTTAATGCGATTTACAGAGGCATTCGTCCCTTTGCTTTGAACAATGATTTCAAAACCAAAGCCTCCGGGCTGTAGTCCCGGCCAGCAGAATGTAAAACCTGCAGGCAGTGAGGCCTCGTGCTTACCAAAAGAAAACAACTCTCCCGTCAAACCAAAATCAGTTGCGCCAAGATTGATATTGCCTTGCCCTTGGACTGTAATAAAGTACTTTCCCGGTGTGATATCTGGATAATCGAAATTCCGGCAGAACGGACCCCACGCCAGCCGTAAGTCTTTGACACAATCAGCGAAATTACAGTCAGAGCGGAAACCACCGTCACACAACCAAGCGCTGTTACGGGGATCACCATCAAAGATCACCCGCGGTGGACCTGGCGGGATCGGTGTGGGCGTGGTTGATGTAGCTGTAGCCGTAGGTGTCGGAGTCAGTGTCGGTGTGGATGTAGATGTAGGGTTAGGTGACGATGGATTGCAGCGCACTTTGCCTGCGATGACGCGGTATAGTTCCGCCAGGGCATCGGGGCCCGGCGCATAATAGTAATCGTCAGAGGCAGAAGCAACATGGCGCAGTAAATTTGCATCCGCATTACTGCCAAGACCGATGGTAACAATGCGAATACCTGTTGTCTTTGCGCTTGCGGCAGCAGCCAGTGGGTCTCGACCTGCAAAGTTATTGCCATCACTGAGTAAGACGATTACACGTGTATGGCCTGGTACATGCCGGTTGCTTTCCAATTCTGTTTGCGCTACGGCAATTCCTTCGCCAATCGCTGTACTTCCATCAGCCACCAGACCATTCAACGCCGCTTCTAGAGAAGATCGGTTCTGGCTGAGTATGTGATCGAGTGTGGCTGAGCCTGCAAAGGAAGCAATGCCAGCCTTCTCTTGGCTGAAGTCCATTTGACTCAGAAAGACTCGAATTGCCTGCTTGGCAGCACCCATTTTGCCCTCATCCGCCATACTGCCCGATCTATCCAAAACAAGCATTACATCGGGAGGAATGTATTGATCGGACGGACAGGGCGTAGGCGTCGGATGGGGACCAATAACGATTGGCAAATGAAGCGGACATGGCGGCAACCAGCGTTGGTAGCTGTTGCCCCCCACAACATTGCCACGCACACTTTCGCTGAAGCCGATGGTAAACAGGCTGTTGCCCGGCGCGTGGATTTCCAATGTTACCCGACGACTCTCTAATGGATTCAGCCGAATGCCATAGATGTGAGCAGGGAAGCGCAGAATACGTAGACGCCCATCTGGCTCTATTTCAAGTCCATCGAGGGAACTCCAGCGGTTGGCCAATGGACCCGGATGCAGCCAAACCTGGGCGTCGGGCGGCAGTCCGCTGGCCGTGATTTCGATATCAACAGGTGTGGACGTAGCCAGGGTGTTGATCACATCGAATTCGATCCGATCCTCGTACATCCCCGCTTCGTTCAACTGACAGGCACCGGGTTGGGGCTGCGGATAGTCGATGATGTGCAGATTGCGTTGGGCGATGTTGTTCTCCCAGGGCACCCGGTCATCCCGGATCGGATCGGTGGGCGCGCTGATGCGCACGAAGAGGCAGAAGTGCCCGGTGATATTGGGCACATCCCAGGGGATGGAGACGACGGCATAGCTGCCTGGCGCGATGGATGGGATGTGCTGCTTTACTGGGAGAAGCGTCCAGTCGTTGGGCCAGGTCAACCCCAGACCCGGATTGGCGAAGTAGAAATCGACGTCGATGTCGCCGATGGTGGTGGTGCCCCGGTTCCAAATACGGGCATAAATATAGTTGCGTTGGCCTGCCTGGGGGTTCATATGCTGGGTGCCGCCGTCGTCGGCATGGCGTATCCAGATGTCCGGGCTGAGCCACCAGGGATTACCGCTGGGAATCTGTCCAATATCGTTGTCGTTGTCGCGGATGTACATATCCGTCAAATCCGGCGAACAGCCATCTACCGTGACCGTAGGCACAGGAAAAGTCAAGGACTGGCGGTTGCCCCGGTTGTCGTCGTATTGGGCGGAAGCCGAACTGTTGACAGCAAAGGTGCCGCATTGGGTGGGCTTAACGCTGAAGCCGACTTCGGTGCTGCCTTCGCTCACCTGGGGCAGATTCCACGTGAGGGTTTGCCCATTGACTTGGGGCATGGCCGCTCCGCTGAACGAGTTGGGCACGATCTCGAATTCTGGTGCGACCACATCGGTCAGATCGATATTGGCGGCGGGCACATTGCGGATCTCGCCGGCCAGACGGGTGTATATCTGGGCCAGGTCATCTGGCGACGGCGACTGATAGAAGTAATCCGGCGACGTGGCAATCTCGCGCAGAAGTGTAGCATTGACATCGCTCCCCAAACCGACAGTATAGAGGGCGATACCCGCGGCGTGGATCTGGTTGGCCGCGGCGCGCACATCATCGGCATAGGCCCCTTCGGGATTGCCGTCGGTGAGCAGGATAATGGCCGGGGTATGGCCTGCCACCCGCCGCGGCCCGCTCATCTCAGCGTAGGCGCTGGTCAGCCCACTGTCTATGCGTGAGAAGCCGCCACAGATGGAATTGTAGAGAGCGTTGGTAGCCTGGGTTCGGTTGCCGGTCAGTTCGCTGTGCAGTTGGGCTGTGTTGGCAAAGGAGACGATAGCCGCCTGATCGGGCGGGAAGGCCATACTGTCCAGGAATTGCTTGCCTGCCTCCTGAGCCTGGTTCAGTTTCGTGCCGCACATGGACTGGGAACGGTCAATGATCAGGGTCACATCCAGGGGGGCCTTAACCTCCGAGTTTGGACAGTCTCCTGTCAGACGCAACGTCACACCGATCTGCCCGTCGATGCGGGCCAAGCTGGGGTAGGCGATCTTGTCCACGCTGACCGTGCAGGTGGGGAAGCTCGGCGTGGCCGTGGGCGTGGGGAGGGGTGGGGTGGGGGTAGGGCCTGGCGCTGTAGAACCAGGCAACGTCAGCTTTACTACAAAGGCATCGTTGTTGCCGCCGTTGTAGGTAGTGTCGAAGGCACCTGGGCTGGTAGGAAAGTCGCTAGAATTGGTAAATCCTGAGACGTAGGCAGCGCCAAACCTATCCACCGCAATGCTATAAAGACCGTTTTCATTATCACCCCCGCCAAGAAAGGTAGCGTAGTCCAAGTCAGTCCCTATCGGATTCAGTTTCACCAGAAAAGAATCGGATGGGCCGTCAAAAGTGGTGTCAAACGCGTTAGATGTAACAGGAAAGTCACTTGAAGAGGTGCTGCCTGCGATGTAGACACTTCTCGAACCGTCTATGGTGATGCGCGGTCCCCATGCTTCATAACCAGTACCCCCCAGGAAGGTAGCATAATCTAGCTCCATGCCCGATGGATTCAACTTCACGACAAAAGCATCTGAATAGCCATCAAAGGTGGTATCAAAAACGCCGGGAGTGGTAGGGAAATCATTGGAACTAGTGTATCCTGAGACGTATACAGCACCAGTCTCATCCAGAGTAATGGCATTGCCATAGTCCCAGTCATTGCCGCCAAGGAAGGTAGCAAAAGTCATGGAAAAGCCATTGGATGTAATCTTGGCTATATATGCATCGGAACATGGAAGCCAGTTTGTGCTAGAATGGGCGCAGCTATCCCCCCCTTGAAATGTACTATCGAAGGTACCCGAAGTTACGGGGAAGTCGGAAGAGTTCGTTGATCCTGTTACAAGTACAAAGCCACTAGGGTCGATTACAAGCCCAGCGATATTATCATTAGCCCTACCGCCAAGGTAAGTGGAATACTCAAGAGATGATCCTGACAGAGATAGTTTAGCTAGAAAACCATCCTCACAGGCGGAAGGAGTATACTGCGATCCGCAAGTTCCACCATTGTAGCTGTTGTCCAAAGTATTGGGTGTAACAGGGAAATCGGCCGATATAGTCGCACCACCAATGTAAATGCCTCCTCCTGAATCAACTGCCAAGGCGAAGGCCGAATCGCTTTCGCTACCACCTAAAAAGGTACTAAACTCTAGGGTGTTCCCACTGGGGTCAAGTTTTACCACAAAAGCATCTCCACCACCATAGGTGGTATCGAAGGCTCCAGAGGTGATCGGGAAGTTGCTGGATTCAGTTCTTCCCGTAACGTAGGCTGAACCTACCCCATCCAAAGCAATATCTCCACCCCAGTCCCCGTTACTCCCGCCCACAAAGGTGACATAGGTTAGTGCAGTACCCGTTGGGTTTACCTTCACCACGAAAACATCGGCAGAACCGTTGGTGGTGGTATAGAGGACGCCAGGGGTGGTTGAGAAATCGGTGGAATAGGAGTAGCCAGTGACGTAGGCGGCCCCGATTCCATCCACGGCAACGCTATTACCTGACTCACGAGAACTCCCACCCAGGAAGGTGGCATAGGTCAGATCAGAAGCATCACCTTGTCCTATAACCTCATGACGGGACGAATCGGCAAACGGAAAACGCACTTGATTCTCGGCTGTTAGCGTAGCCTTTCGCTCGCTCGTCACCGAGAGGCTCTCTGATGTACGAATCAAAGGCAGTATGAAGTCACCGATCTCAGTAATCAGGCGCAGGTTATCTTCTATCAGGGATAGGGTTTCGGCCCCGTCCACTTGTAGCTCGACATTCCCCAGGATATCCCGGCAATCGGTGTTGCATTCGAGTTGCCAGAACCAGTGGTTATCCTGACTCATTATTTTTAGATCCGCGCCTGGATACAAATCCACATATCGCACCCCTCCCCACACAGGCACATCCGGCTGCCATTTGTCTGGATCGTTGCCAAAGAAGTAACTGATCTTGGTATCGAGGCGGTCGAAAGGTTCCATGCGTGGATTGGGGTTAGCGCCAGGGAAGCTCAACTTAATATTGACGCCAGTACGGGTGATCGGTTCAGTGGGGGCAATGGGATCAGCAAAGGGGGGACGTTCGTTGGCGCGTTGCGTCTCTGGTTCGACTTCATCTACCACGGTGATCCAAAGAGCGTCACCAGTCAGCCACATCTCGCCCGCCCCCCCCAGCACCTTGAAGCGAGCGCCTTCGCCAAACTGGCCCACATTCTCAACGAACATGACAGGCGAACTGTGAACTGTCCCACCATCTACCTGGTCATGAGTTTCGGGGCGGATCGATCCCAGCGAGGCATAACTGGTGGAATGCGCTCGCAAGCTGAATATGGCTATGGCTAACAGCAGGCTCAGCATGGCTACGGAGAAAAAGGCGGACCGATGGACTTTGTGAAACATGAGACAATACCCCTCTCAGGTGGGTCAGCATGGAGACGACTGATGTACTGTGCTCTTTATTTGGCGATCAACGCAACAAGTTCGGCAGGTAAAGCCGGTGCTGCTGGCAAAAGACGGCAATGCGCTGGTTGCCGGTGTCTGCGACGTAGATACAGCTATCGGGGCCGATGGCGAGGCCGCGAGGCGTTGTAAGTTCCCCGGCTCCGCCAAGTTTCGCTACAAAATTCCCTTCACCGTCGAATATCTGAATGCGGTTATTGCCACTGTCGGCGACGTAAACACAACCGTTTTTGTCAGTAGCGACAGAACTGGGTTCTTTGAACTCACCGTCAGCTATTCCCGATGTGCCCCAGTTCTTGAGCCAGTTGAGCCGGTAGTCGTACTTGGCGATCCGATCGTTGCCAGTATCTGCAATGTAAAGATAAATATCAAAGGGACTGTGCTGGGCGTAGGTGGCGATGTCCTGGGGGGCAGATAGTAGCCAATCGGCGGAACTACAACTACTGCCCCAGAGATCGATGAACTGGCCGCTGTTTTGGAACCGCAGAATCTGGCAGGTTAGGTGATCAACGACGTAAACGTTGCCCGTACCACCTTCGTCCCAACCAGCAACCCCCCAGGGTTCCCGAAGACGCCATCGATCACCGCCATCCCCATCCTGCCATCCACCGGAGAGCTGTCCTGCAGCGTTGTAACGGAGAATTCGATGTTGATCCGTATCAGCGATGTACAGAAAGCCGCTGGGACCTACTTCTATTCCATTCGGGTTCAGCATCACTCGGTTGTCTTCGTTACCGTACTCCAGCAGGTACTGGCCCTGTGGGGTGAATGTCTGGATGCGTCGATTCTCTCTGTCTGTAACATGGACATTCCCATCCCGATCCACCGCCACGGCAACTGGATTCTTGAACTGCCCTGGTTCATCACCAAAGCTGCCCCATGCATAGGAAAAGCCGAGCGGGCGGTGACAGGTATCCGATGCAATCGTCAGCGGGTACTGGATATCCGAGGCAATCGCTGCCCAGGCGACAAAAAGGAGTACAAGAATCTTGTACATTCAGCACATTCTCCCGGCGTTTGTAGGTTCGATGATACATTATTCGTCTATCCTGCCCCTCACACTTCTACTGTTTAATTTTACACACTTGGACAACAACCACTCCCTGATTGTCCTCTTGACAACGGTCCTGATCGTTAATTCGCAGATACAACGGTCCTGTTTCTGACGCGGAAAACGTTCCCTGTCGTCCAAGAATCTGGTGACCTGCCCCACCGACTCTGCCGAGCAAGGTTGCATAGGGAGCAGAATTGGCATACTTGCAGCCCTGGAATATCTTTGCATCTTCTTCCGTAGGATACCCCTCTGTTCCAACAAAGGAGAATTGCCGCCAATCTACCGACCATAAGCCGCTTTGATACGTGACCGAGAAGCTGTCACCCTTTGTCAACGATAGAGAACTACTTTGCCAGCCAACTGTTGCATCCACAGTAGGATTATAGCAAAGCGGTGGAACACTTGTGCCAGACTTAAGCACTATGGGCAAAGCTATAGGGCAAATCGGCAAGTAGCGCTGATAGCTGTTGCCGCCGACAACATTACCCCGCACACTCTCGCTGAACCCTACAGTGAAGCGACTGTTACCCGGCGCCTCGATTTCAAGGCTGACTGAACGCTCCTCCGATGGATTGAGACGAATGCCATACAACTTGGCGGGAAACCTTGTGATCCGTAGACGACCATCACTCTCCAGGATGAGACCATCTAGCGAACTCCAGCGATTCGCCAGTGCGCCTGGGGTCAGCCAGACCTGCGCCGCATCGGGCAATCCTGTCTCTGTGATTGCCACATCCACGGATGTGGACGTAGTAAGTGTATTCACCACGTCAAAAGCAATCACATCGGTATAGGCGTCGGACTGATCCAGGCGACATGCACCATCCGTAGGTTGGGGATAGTCGATGATGTCCAGATTACGTTGGGCGATGTTATTGTCCCACTCTACCCGGTTATCCCGGATTGGGTCTTGAGCGGATGTGATGCGTACGAACAGGCAGAAATGACCTACAATGTTCGGTGTATCCCAAGGAACAGAGACAATGGCAAAGCCGCCGGGCGCGATGAATGGAATTCTACGTGTAGCAGGCAGAGGATTCCATGCGTTGGGCCAGGTCAACCCCAAACCTGAATTGGCGAAGTAGAAGGAAACGTCAATGTCGGTGATTGTGGTCGTACCTCGGTTCCAGATGCGGGCGTAGATGTAGTTGCGTTGGCCTGCCTGGGGATTCACATGCTGGGTGCCGCCGTCGTCGGTGTGACGAACCCAGATGTCCGGGCTGAGCCACCAGGGATTACCACTGGGGATCTGCCCAGTATCGCTGTTGTTATCGCGAATATACATGTCCGTCAGGTCCACCGAACAGCCATCCACAGTGACCGCTGGAACGGGGAAAGTCAAGGATTGGCGGTTGCCTCGGTTGTCGTCATATCGGGCGGTGGCGGAACTGTTGACAGCAAAGGTGCCGCATTGGGTGGGCTTAACGCTAAAGCTGACTTCGGTGCTGCCTTCGCTTATTTGCGGAAAATTCCACGTGAGGGTTTGCCCATTGACTTGGGGCACGGCCGCCCCGCTGAACGAATTGGGCACGATCTCGAATTCTGGTGCGACCACATCGGTCAGATCGATATTGGCGGCGGGCACATTGCGGATCTCGCCGGCCAGACGGGTGTATATCTGGGCCAGGTCATCTGGCGACGGCGACTGATAGAAGTAATCCGGCGACGTGGCAATCTCGCGCAGAAGTGTAGCATTGACATCGCTCCCCAAACCGACAGTATAGAGGGCGATACCCGCGGCGTGGATCTGGTTGGCCGCGGCGCGCACATCATCGGCATAGGCCCCTTCGGGATTGCCGTCGGTGAGCAGGATAATGGCCGGGGTATGGCCTGCCACCCGTCGCGGTCCACTCATTTCGGCGTAGGCGCTGGTCAGGCCGCTGTCCATGCGCGAGAAGCCGCCGCAGACGATATTGTAGAGGGCATTGGTGGCCTGGGTGCGGCTGCCGGTCAGCCCGCTGTGTAGTTGGGCTGTGTTGGCGAAGGAGACGATAGCCGCCTGGTCAGGCGGGAAGGCCATACTGTCCAGAAATTGCTTGCCCGCCTCTTGGGCCTGGTTCAGCTTCGTGCCGCACATGGACTGGGAACGGTCGATGATCAACGTCACGTCCAGGGGTGCCTTGACCTCCGAGTTTGGGCAATCCCCGCTCAGGCGCAACGTCACGCCGATCTGCCCGTCGATACGGGCCAGGCTGGGATAGGCGATCTTATCTACGACGACCGTGCAGGTGGGGAAGCTGGGCGTGGCCATGGGTGTGGGGAGAGACGGGGTGGGCGTAGCGGTCGACACCAAAGTCAACGTTGGTGTTTGCGTTGGCGTTGCCGTATCAGTTGCGGTTGGGGGGCTAGTTGCAGTGGACGATGCCGTTGGCGTCGGTGTTGCAACATCTGCGCACATATTGAAATCATGGATGCGGCACTGGTTGGACATAGCATCCACAGTTTCAGTACGGCATACACCTTGCCAGCATACCTCTAACTTATATTGACTGTCGGCTTGTACCAACCAGTTGCACAGGCCATAATAGCCGCCACTGTCGCTTGTTTGACTATCGAATAACCGTCCATCGTTGGTATACAACTTCACAGGCACTCCGGACAGTGCTTGTAATCCACCACCTGACGGTTTACAATAAATGCGTCCATCTAGTGCTGCGGATTGTACTTTTCCTTCCGGGGCGAATATTTGGAGATTGTCCACCTCTGTTCCTTTACCAAAATGACGAAAGCCGATTTCTGTCGCGGACCAACCGCCATTGAGTGGTATGGATACTTGCCACCCTGGCTCATTGTTACTGCTCCATGCTTTCATCCGCAGGATCCGTTCTTCGTAACTTGCCTGCACTTTTACGGTATACCAACCGGGGGTGAGTGTCAGGGGATATAAATCACCCCACGAGTCGTTGCGTATGAATCCAATGTGATTGCGTTCCCCCAGATCAGTTCCATAGGCGAGTGTTGCCCAATACTCAACATCTTCTCGACGTATTGCTATCGCAATCGTGTCGAAAGGACCAATACCTGAACTGGGAATGTAAAGGCGACTGCGGATGGTAAAGTCATGACTGAACCAGAGCGCTTTATACAATCGATGGTCGGATTCCACGCCACCACCCAGATGAACATCCTGCACACTGGGCTGCCATGTAACCGAATTCACGATTCGATAATCAGCAAGAGTGTTTACGTCAAAAAAATCACTAAAGATAAGTACTTCATTTGCCTTAGCCTCCGCTTGCTTTTGCACGGCAAACTCCGAGAAACGAGCGCTTTCGCCGTACTGTCCCACATTTTCCACAAACACGACAGGCGATCTGTGCAACATTTCGCTGCCAGTCTGGCTATGCGCCCCTGGATGGTTCGAGCCATCCAAAGATGCAGAGGTGAGCGGCGGCATACGCAAACCGAATGTCATCACAGATGACCCCAAAATCAACAAAGTCAGAGCAAGAACGACAGAACGGCGGTTGATGGCAAACATACGATCCCCCTTTCAAGTCGGCAGGCAGGCCCAGTTGATCCCTACTGATGCTCCATTTGTGGCTATAACTGGGTCGTTCAGTCCGACAGATGCAAAACCCGCATTCTCCGTAAGTCGATTGTACGCCTATGCAGGCCGTCTGTCAAAAGAGTTGCAAATGCGTAATTTGGATGTGGTATGTTATTTTTAGTAGACGGCGGACCACCGACCACTCCGTGCCTCTTCTCTGTGGCTGCCTGCCGTCTGTGGTTCGCTGCTTATTGTTATGATTGCACTATCAGGCCAGGGACCGACTCCACCACAGAAGACGGTATGCAGCGTATTCATGCCTGATGATCGGGCACATTGACGACCTGGCGGCGGTCCCAATAGGTTGCGAGGCGGAGCTGGACGCAGAAGCAGGAACGCTGACTTTGCTTGAAGAGGCAGTTGTATAAATTCCCCAACAAAATGGAGCAGAAGATGAACCTCGGATTTGAAAACAAAGTAGCTGTGATTACTGGCGCAGTGGGCGGTATGGGTGAAGAATGCGCCCGCATTCTCATCGAGGAAGGGGCAAAGGTGGTGCTGGCCGACATTCGCGACGAAGCTGGCCCGCGCCTGGCCGCAGAATTGGGCAATGCCATTTATATCCGCGTGGATGTCACCAACCCCGACGACATCGCCCGGATGGTGGACCGGGCGCTGGAAGCCTACGGCACGATTGACATTCTTATCAATACCGCGGGCATTGGGGGCAATGCCGTCCGCAACCTGCCAGAGAAGGAGCAATGGAATCTGATGTTCGCCGTCCACGTCCAGGGCACAGTGGCCTGCATCAAAGAGGTGACCGAACGGGTGATGATCCCCAACAAATCCGGCAAAATTGTCAACGTCGCCTCCCTGTGCAACCACAGCGGCGCGGGCGGGATGAGCCACTACTGCGCGGCCAAAGCGGCCATCACCCAAATCACACTGGGCGGGGCACGCCAGTTGGGACGCCACGGCATCAATATGAACTGTGTCTCGCCGGGCAATGTACACTCGCCGATGACCGAAATTCAGTTCTCCGATCCGGCCCGGGTGGAGCAACTCAAGCAGGAGATCGTCTTCGGCTACATCGGCAGCGCACGGGATATCGCCTACCCGATGGTCCTGCTCTGCTCGGATCGGATGGGCTGGGTGGTGGGGGCAGATCTGAATGTATCCGCGGGGCAGGTGATCTATTGAGAGAAACGATTACCCGCCCGCATTGCATATTTGAGAGTGTTGCAGAATTCGGAATGAGATGATTCAGCCTGGGGACATCTTTACAA
>JAHDWH010000135.1 GCA_023384455.1 Caldilineaceae bacterium
TATCAAACTTTTCCCTCTTCCGATACCCCCCTTCTTATTTGTGGGTAATGGTTAGATTCCAGGGAGGGAACCGGATCGACTCCTCCCCCACTGTGGGGGAGGTTGGGTGGGGGTGAGCAGTTACTTTAATTGGTACTCGTTCAGCCACCCCACCCTACCCCTCCCCATTCCAGGGAGGGAACCGGATGGACTCCTCCCCCACAGTGGGGGAGGTTGGGTGGGGGTGTGCAGTTACCTTTACTGGACGGGTATTCGGGCTACTCCTCCAGCTTTTCCGGCGCGCCGATGCGGGCCAGTTCATCGGCCAGATGCAGGCGCAGCAGCTCCATCCGCCAGATGGGCAGGATCAGGTTCAGGTCCCGAATGCGGCTGTTGAGCTTGGCGATCTGGACTGTCCACGTGGCGATCTGGTCCGCCCAGCGGCGGGCCAACCGTTCCCGGTCAATGGTAGTCCCGGCCCAATCCTCGCGTATCCATTGCCAACGCTGGGTCATCTCGGCGCGCAGGCTCTCCACATCTTCGATGATTTTTTTGCGATCCCCAATCCAGGGCGGGCTGGCGTCGTTGTTCTTGAGAATTTGATTGGCCATAGCCATATCCGGCGGCTCGTTGGGATTCTCATTCAGTACGAGGGGTTTGCCTTTGCCGGGGAGGTTGTCAAACGCGCCCCCATTCATCGCTTCTTCGATGGCCTGGGTAATGTAATCCTGCCATTCGTCCACGCCTCGGGGATGGCGGGCTGTTACCGGTGGGATTTCCCCGGCAGCCCGACGCTCGGCCCGGAGTTGGCTGGGGCTGAGGGGCTTTGGTTTTTCACTCATCGCAGAGCCTCCTGTTTTGCGTAACTGCTCACCCCCACCCAACCTCCCCTACTGTGGGGGAGGAGTCAATCCAGTTCCCTCCCTGGAATGGGGAGGGGTAGGGTGGGGTGGCTGAACGGGTACTGTCTTGCAGAATCAACAGAGCGCAATGCCCTGGGCCTGGCCCAGAACCCGCCCCCTGGTCACAAACCGGCGGGGAGCAATCGTTGCGGTCTGCTGAGTATGGAATGATGGGGAGCGGAAGGCCATTCCGCCCTGCGAGAAATGTTACACTGCTGGCGACGATCTGGAAAATTACCCAGCCCGTGATAGACTATCCAGACCGAGAGCGTCAAAAGGATGGGCAAGCGATGGTACAATTGGTAAAAAGTATTTTTGTAATCCGTTCCGAAGGGCGTCTGCGCACCCCCTGGCGCTTGGCCCTCTTTGCGCTTCTGCTCGTTTTCTTTGCCCTTCTGGCCCAACTTCCCCTGGCCTGGCTGAGCGAGATTCCGCTGGAGCAGATGTCCAATCGGGCCGCGGTGGAGACGAGCCGGGGGCTGGATGGGGTGGCCTCTACCCTCTCTATCACTTTGGCTGTCCTCGTCGCAGGCAGGCTGCTGGATCGGCGACGCTTCATCGATTTCGGGCTGGGCCTGGGCCGGGATTGGTGGATCGACTTCGGCTTTGGTCTGGCCCTGGGCGCTCTGTTGATGGGGGGCATCTTTGGCGCAGAGCTGGCCCTGGGCTGGGTAACCGTAACCGATCTGTGGCATTCTGCGGGGGGTCTTCCCTTTGCGGTTGCCATCCTCGTCCCCTTGCTCGCCTTCATTTTTGTGGGCTACTACGAAGAGCTGCTGGTACGGGGCTATCTGCTGCGTAACCTGGCCGAAGGGCTGGGCTTCAGGGCGATTGGAAGCCGCTGGGCCCTGCTGCTGGCCTGGCTGCTGACATCAGCGCTTTTCGGCTTTCTCCACGCGGGCAACCCCAACGCCAGCTTTATCAGCTCTTTTAATATCGGATTGGCTGGGTTATTGCTGGGCTTGGGTATTCTACTTACGGGGGAACTGGCTATCCCCATTGGCCTGCATATTACCTGGAACTTTTTTCAAGGCAATGTCTTTGGCTTCCCGGTCAGCGGCCTGCGGGTGAGCGAGGCGACGGTTGTTGCCATCCGCCAGAGTGGACCAGAGCAATGGACCGGCGGTGCATTTGGGCCGGAGGCCGGGCTGATCGGGCTGCTTGCCATCGCCATCGGCTGTGGGCTGACTCTCCTGTGGGTGCGCTGGCGGACGGGCAGACTGGGCCTGCACACGCCTTTCGCACACTATCGCCCGTTGCAGGAGCAGATCGGAACAGACGAAAAAGGTGAAACGTGAAACGTGAGATCAGTCCGTCTGATTTCACGTTTCACGTTTTTCGTTTCTGGGCGTAAACCACTTCTACCCTTACTGTTATCCTTACTGTAATCTCTTTCCCCTGGGAGTCTCTCTATGTCCAGCAAATTGTGGGGCGGGCGTTTTACCGGGGTCAATGACCCGCTGATGGAGGCTTTTAATGCCTCGATCTCCTTTGACAAGCGCATGTGGCGGGCCGATATTACCGGCAGCCAGGCCTATGCCCAGGCATTGGCCCGTTCGGGTATCATCACAGCGGACGAGGCCGCACAACTGGTGGCCGGGCTGGAGCGGGTGGCCGACGAGTGGGCCGCCGGGACTTTTGAACTGCATCCGGGCGACGAGGACATCCACACGGCCAACGAGCGGCGGCTGACCGAATTGCTGGGGGATGTGGCGGGCAAGCTGCACACCGGGCGCAGCCGCAACGATCAGGTGGCGACGGATACCCGGCTCTGGCTGTTGGGGGAGATTGGCGTGCTCCGCGGCCACCTGCGGGAACTGATCCGCATCGCCACAGATCGGGCCGCAGCAGAGATCGATCTGCTTATGCCCGGCTACACCCATCTGCAACCGGCCCAGCCCACCCGCTGGAGCCACTGGCTGCTCAGCCACGCCTGGCCCTGGCAGCGGGATGCCCAGCGGCTGGACGAATTAACCCAACGGGTCGGCTCATTGCCCCTGGGCAGCGGCGCGCTGGCGGGCAATCCTTTCCGGGTGGATCGGGATTTTCTGGCCCAGGCATTGGGCTTTGCCTCGGTTGCACCCAACAGCCTGGACGCGGTGAGCGACCGGGACTTCGTGGCCGAGTTTCTCTTCTGGGCCAGCCTGACAATGCTCCATCTGAGCCGCTGGTCCGAGGATCTGATTATTTACAGCAGCCGGGAGTTCGGCTTTGTGGTGGTGGCCGATGCCTACAGCACAGGCAGCAGTCTGATGCCCCAGAAGAAGAATCCCGATTCCCTGGAACTGCTGCGGGGCAAGTCGGGCCGGGTCTTTGGCGAACTGGCCGGCTTTCTGATGACGGCCAAAGGGCTGCCCAGTAGCTTTAATAAAGATTTACAGGAGGACAAAGAGCCGCTCTACGATGCGGTGGACACCCTGTGCGATTCGTTACAGATTGCCGGGGGGGTGCTGGCTACGTTGACTGTCAAACCGGAGAAGTTGGCCGCCTCGCTTGTGCCCGAAATGTTGTCCACCGACCTGGCCGAGTATCTGGTGCGCAAGGGTATCCCCTTCCGGGAGACCCATCACGTGGCTGGCGCGGCTGTGCGGCTGGCCGAGGAGAGCGGTGTCCCCCTCTCTGCCCTGAGTCCCGCCCAGCTACAGAGTCTGCACCCGGCCTTTGGGGAGGATGTGGCTGAAGTATGGAGTTATGAGCGCAGCGTGGAACAGCGGGACGCATCCGGTGGCAGCAGCCGGCGTGCTGTGCAGGCACAGATAGCGTCGTTGCGGGGCTGGCTGGCGCAAGGGTGAGGATTTTGACGTATAGTCGGGATTCCTGCCGTGGCTTCTTGCCTTTTTGCGTGTGCGATTTCAGCCAAGTTGACAAAGGGCGCAAAGATTGTTAGCATAGCGCCAGACTATTCTCACCGTCTGATAATGCGGGGGAGGAAGCTGTCCCTCATCCCCTCGCAAATTAATTTTCGTTGGACACGCATCGAACCCCCACCAATGCAGTCCAGTCCCCACGCATGGAATAGGGCGTTCATCATTTGTTCTAGCCAATTTTTATACCTGCGAACTTATCGTGCGATGACTCCCACTCATCACAGGAGCACGCCTCAATGGCAAAACTGCTGGAAGTCTCAAATTTAAAGACCCATTTTTTCACCCAGGACGGTATCGTTCATGCGGTCAACGGGATCACCTATCAGGTTGGACAGGGTGAAACGTTGGCAATTGTGGGCGAATCTGGCTCTGGCAAGAGCGTTGGGGTCATGTCTCTAATCCGGCTTATCCCGGAACCGCCCGGTAAAATTGTGGACGGGACGGTCATGTTTGACGGGCAAAACTTGCTCGATCTCTCGGAAGATGCGCTGCGCAGTGTACGGGGTAACCGCATCGCGATGATCTTCCAGGACCCAATGACCTCCCTCAACCCAGTGCTGACCATCGGGCGACAGATCACCGAAGCCCTGGAACTACACCTGAATATGAGCCGGGAGGAGAGCCGCAAGCGGGCCATTGAATTGTTGGAACTGGTGGGTATCCCCGGTGCCGCCTCCCGGTTGGACGACTATCCCCACCAATTCTCCGGCGGTATGCGCCAGCGTGTGATGATTGCTATGGGGCTGAGCTGTGATCCCCAACTGCTGATCGCCGACGAGCCGACCACCGCTTTGGACGTGACGATTCAGGCCCAGATTGTGGACCTGGTGGCACGGCTGAAGAAAGAGTTAGGGATGGCAATTATCTGGATCACCCACGATTTGGGGGTGGTGGCCGGGATGGCCGACCGGGTGATTGTGATGTACTCCGGTTTTATTGTGGAAGAATCCTCGGTGGATGCTCTCTACGCCCAGCCCCGCCATCCCTACACCCTGGGTCTGTTGCGCTCAATTCCCCGCTTGGACCTGGGCCGCCAGAAGAGGCTTATTCCCATCGACGGTCTGCCCCCAGACCTGCTAGACC
Organism: Caldilineaceae bacterium; assembly: GCA_023384455.1. Lineage (GTDB taxonomy): Bacteria > Chloroflexota > Anaerolineae > Caldilineales > Caldilineaceae > JACQGT01. Next base: position 4,832 of record JAHDWH010000135.1, read on the forward strand.
CGCCCAGCCATTGCCCCTTTGCGCCCCGCTGTATATTTAACATCGAAAAATGTTGGCAGGAGAACCCGACGCTGACGACTGTGGGCACGGACCACAAATCGGCCTGTTGGGTGGATATTTCCAATGTGGAAATCTACAACCCCAGCGCGGACGCAGAGAATGTTGAGGTGATTTTATGAGCGAGGCCACAATGAGCCAGCAGGCAACAAAGACAGGCAGCAATGGCGCGGGGGATTCGATTCTCTCTGTGCGTAGGTTGAAGATGCACTTTCCCATTACCAAAGGGGTAATCATCCAGCGGCAGGTGGGCAGTATTAAAGCCGTGGATGGCCTGGATTTTGACCTTTACCGGGGCGAAACTCTGGGGCTGGTAGGCGAATCCGGTTGTGGAAAATCCACGACTGGTCGGGCGATTTTGCAGCTTTATAAGCCGACCGGTGGTTCGGTGGTCTTTGAAGGCAAGGAACTAACGGAGATTAACAGCGGCGATCTGCGGCGGATGCGCCGTCGGATGCAGATGATCTTTCAGGACCCCTACGCCTCGCTCAATCCCCGTATGACGGTGGGCAGCATTGTGGGGGAGCCGTTGGAAGTCCACAATATCGGCTCCACCCGCAAAGAACGCCAGGATCGGGTGCAGGAACTGCTCAAAATCGTGGGGCTGAACCCCTACTTCGTCAACCGCTACCCCCACGAATTTTCCGGCGGCCAACGCCAGCGCATCGGCGTGGCTCGGGCCCTGGCGGTGAACCCCTCTTTTATCGTCTGCGACGAACCCATCTCGGCCCTGGACGTATCGATTCAGGCCCAGGTGATCAACCTGCTGGAGGATTTGCAGCAAGAGTTGGGGCTGACCTATCTTTTCATTGCCCACGACCTTTCGGTGGTGCGCCATATTTCCGACCGTATCGCGGTGATGTATCTGGGCAAAATTGTGGAGTTGGCGGATCGGGATGAACTCTATGCCAATCCCATGCACCCCTACACCCAGGCCCTGCTCTCTGCTGTGCCCATCCCCGACCCGCAAATTGAAAAGAAGCGCCAGCGCATTATCCTGGAAGGCGATGTGCCCAGCCCAGCCAACCCGCCCAAAGGCTGCAACTTCAGCACCCGCTGCCCCCGGGTAATGGACATTTGCCGCCAGACCGATCCGGAATTCAAGAATGACGGCAATGGTCACTACGTGGCCTGTTTCCTCTACGAGTAACTGCTCACCCCCACCCAACCTCCCCCACTGTGGGGGAGGAGTCGTTCCAGTTACCTCTACGGATAGATAACCAGCGCCATCAATAGCTGTTGATGGCGCTTTTTTTGCCCCCAAGTGCAAAGCGGAGATTACCCACCCGCTTTTTTGGCTGTATAGCCCAGGCCGTTCAGAATTTCCACGATTCTGTCCCGGTTGTCACCCTGAATTTCCAGAACACCCTCTTTGAGCGCGCCGCCGCTGCCCAGGCTGTTCTTCAAATGTTTCAACAGCGCCTGTTTGCCAGCCGCCGGACTTAGCACCCCGTCTACCAACGAGACTGTCTTGCCCCCCCGCCCCTTGCGCTCGATGCGTACATAGACCGGCTGGGTGCCCTGCACGGCAAAGGGTGCCGCCGGGTTGCGGGGCAACTGGACAGGCGCTTTCTCCTGCACCGGCTTTGGGTCTGTCGAATAGGCCAACCGTCGGTTGTGGCTCATCCATCTTCTCCTCGTAACTGTTGAACCCCCCCACCCTACACCTCCCCATTCCAGGGAGGAAAGTGGGGCGACTCCTCCCCCACTGTGGGGGAGGTTGGGTGGGGGTGAGCAATTGCTTCTCCGATGCAGCGTTTCTCTGAATCTGAGACGAACCCAGCCAGAATCCTTACGCCAGGTCTGTGTAGCTATCCAGCACGGGGATATATTCACAGCGGCAGCCTCGAATCGACTTACAGTTGCGGTGGGGTAGCTCTGGCACCCGATCCACCAGATATTGCTGGTCCCGGTGGATTTTGCAGGGCATACAGGTATGCTCGTCGTTTGGTCCACCGATCTCTATACGGCGCACGTGATCCCCGCCTTTGCAGCGCTGCCAGGTCTCCTGATTGTCCACATATAAGCCCAGGCCATAGGCCCGCCAGTAGGCCGCTTCGACACCGTTCATTCCTTCCCGGGCTAACTCCTGCTGCACTGACGCTGGCACTTCCTCCTCCGCCAACCGCCAGCGCGCCCCCCACAGATGCTGCACAGCCGCGTAGAGCTTCAGCCAGTCCAGGGTCTCTTTGCTCAGCCCTTCCACCAGCCAGTGATCCAGAAAGAGGATGCGCCGGGTCAGTGCGCTGTGGCTGAGTTGAGGCTCCGGTCCGGTCCAGTCGGCCTTGCCCAGGGGTTGGCGCTCTTCATAGGCCCGACGGATGGAGAGGGCTTCGCTGCTCTCCTTCTGGGTCAAGGCTTTGCGGACAGCCCCAATGGCCTGCCGCTTTTCTGCCTCCTGCCGGGCCCGGTAGAGGGAGAGTATGGGCTGGCCTGCCTCTGTCAGCCGATAGACAGCACCGCTGAAGGCCAGCCATCCCTGCCGGGTCAAGAGATCGATCTCCTCTACGTAGGATCGGGACAAGACCCGTTCCCACTGGCGCTGCTCCCGGTCTTCGTGAAGTTTACGCGGTTTTTCAAAGCGACCCAACAGATCGATGCGGGCGTAGTCGCGAATATCGCCCGATTGGGCGAGGGTTTTGCCATCCACTTTGCTGCGGTCAAATAGATTTTTCAGAAAACTCATCGATGGTTTTCCTGTTGGTGAAGTGTGAACTCCGGGCTGTCTGCGCGGGATTGTAGCATACCTTCGGGGCAAGCGTCCAGCGAATCGGCGACCCGTTTTCAATAGGGTTTCCGCGCCAGAGGCCGAGACTGATTCGGCGAGTTGACGATTGCCCTGTGTGAGAGGGGCAAGTAAAAGAGAACGGCGCTGGAGCTAAAGCTCCAGCGCCGTTCTCTTCACACAAAGGAGGAGGAAGAATGATTGTATGGTATACGATCCGGGGCCAACGGGCCGTAACCCTCATTGCTGTCTATTGTGCTGGCTTTTGAAGGGTTATACAATCCGCCAAGACGCTTAGGAATGGCGATGGAATAGAACCGGAAAGTTAGAGTGGAAGAAAGGTTGTAGTAGACGGCGAAAAGGGTGTATGCTGAAGCCTATGAAAAAATTAGAGCCATACGGAGAAGAGGTTGAGGAACAGATGAAAAATCTGTATCAATCCTTGTCCGAAAAAGACAGAAGACGCTATGCCGCAATCGAAGCCAAAAAGTTAGGCTATGGTGGAATAAGCTATATATGCCGAACATTTGGCTGCGATGAAAGTGGCGTCAAGCGCGGCTTACGCGAACTAGCAACTCCATTGTCGCCAGAAGATGAACGAATTCGAGAAGCAGGCGGTGGTCGTAAGGCGATTGTGGATACGAGTCCAGGAATCGATGATGCATTTCTGGAAGTCATGTCGCCTCACACGGCAGGTTCACCTATGGATGAAAGGATAAAATGGAGCAATCTAAGCCGTGAAAAGATAGCTGGATTGCTGGCAGAAAAAGGGTATAGAGTGAGTGCGAGAGTGGTCGAACAACTGTTGGAAAAACACGATTTTCGTCGTCGTAAAGCCTTTAAGAATGAAGCCGAAAAAGAGGTGGAAAACCGAGATGAGCAATTCAAAAACATAGAAAAACTGGTGGAAGATGCGCGTGCCAATGGCAATCCAGCCATGAGCATGGACGTCAAAAAAAAGAGCTGATTGGCAATTTCTATCGAGAGGGCAGGCTCTATACCCAGGAGCAAATCCATGTCAACGATCATGATTTCCGTTCATCGGCTGACGGTATGGCTGTTCCTCATGGACTCTATGATATGACTCACAATATCGGCTACCTCACCATCGGCACGAGCAACGATACTTCTGAATTTGCCATTGCCTCTATTCGCCTTTGGTGGCTGACCTACGGCATCTTTGACTATCCTAATGCCATGGAAATCTTGCTCCTCTGTGATTGTGGTGGTAGCAACAATGCTCGCAACTACATTTTCAAGCAGGATTTACAAGGGTTAGCCGATGAACTTGGTATTGCGATTCGTATCGCTCATTATCCCCCCTATACCTCCAAGTATAATCCGATTGAGCATCGCCTCTTCCCTCATGTCTCCCAAGCTTGCCAAGGCGTTATTTTCAAAACCATCGAGACCGCACGCCATTTCATGGCTAACGCCTCTACCAAAACTGGTCTCTCCGTTTTTGCTTCCATTCTTGACCAAGTCTTTGAAACCAAGCGCAAAGTTACCGCTGACTTCAAAGAAAATATCCCTATTCACTTTGATGACTTTCTCCCAAAATGGAACTATGTGGCTCGTCCCTCTTTCTGGGAAGTCCCCGACTTTATTTAATTCCCGTTCCTTAGATGTGTATGGTAGGTCCGTAACTCTCAAAGTAACTGTTGAGCCACCCCAGCCTACCCCTCCCCATTCCAGGGAGGGAACTGGATCGACTCCTCCCCCACTGTGGGGGAGGTTGGGTGGGGGTGCGCAGTTACCTCTCAAAAGCCGATTCCCTGGCGCAAATAAGGAATCGGCAGTACGGCTGTCAGCAGACAGACCACGAAGAGCAGGATGAGGGCCAGATAGCCCCAGGTTGTCAACCCGCTCAGTTCGCCGCTGAGATAGGTCAGAAAGAGTGTGGCTGCCAGCAGCCCGTTGCTGACGATAGCCGCCACCAGCGTGCCCGCCCGCAAATCAATTTCACCCGCAGCCAGCAGCAGCCCAATCCCCAACCCCAGCAGCGCAGAACCAGCCAATCGGGACATCAGCGGCGGGTCGGCGGCCAGCCCCAGATGGGCCAGCATATCCAGCGGATGGAACAGCAGTAAAATGCCCAGCCCCAGCCCCACCACAAGGGCGTCGATCCGCAGCATTATGCGGATGGGGCGGTAGTGATCGATAAAAGTGTAGGCCATAAATCGGGAAGGGGTGGATTGGGATGGCGCAGTGCCAGACAGTACGGATAGTCAGTAGCCCGCAGTCGCCAGTCCCAAGTCCTGAGCCAAGTCTGAGCGTATTGCGGTCTACTGGTAGTCCACAGTCGCCAGTCCAAAGTCCTGAGCCAAGTCTGAGCGTATTGCGGTCTACTGGTAGTATAACAGGAGGTCTGTCTGGGGAGAACTGGTGGGGTGGGTGCGCAGAAAGGATGCGCTCTCTACACGGGCCTGATATGGCAGAAAACGGGATTTTCAGCTATTGTTATCGGGTTATTCTATCCAGACAGGGAGGTTGCTATGAATCGTTATACAGGGAAAATAGCGCTTATCACCGGCTCGTCCAGCGGTATTGGCCGGGGCATTGCTCTGGCGTTGGCTGGCGAAGGCGCGGATGTGGTGATCAATCATCTCTCCGACGGCGGGCGGGCCGAGGAGACCGCCCAGGCGATCCGCGGGCTGGGCCGGCGGGCGCTGGTGGTGGGGGCAGATGTGGCTCGCCGGGAAGAGGTGGCCGAACTCTTTAGCGCCGCGCTGGACGCCTTTGGCCGGGTGGATGTGGTCGTAGCCAACGCGGCTTTCTCCATTCGGGAGCTGACGGTTGACGCAGCCTGGGAAAATGTAGAGGCGGTTGTCGGTGTGGCCCAGTTTGGCGTCTATCACACCTGCCAGATGGCAGCCCAGCAGATGATCCGCCAGCAGCAGGCTGGGCGGCCCGGCGGCAAAATTCTGGTGACCGGCTCGATTCTGGCCCAGATTCCCTTCCCGACCAGCGGCGCATACAATATGGCAAAGGCCGCGGTCAACCACTTCGCCCGCACCCTGGCCGCCGAGCTGCTGCCCCAGCGCATAAATGTCAATATCATCAACCCCGGCTGGATCGACACGCCCGGCGAGCGGCGCTATACCAGCGACGCCGAGATCGCCGAGGCTGCCGGGCGTATGCCCTGGGGTCGGATGGGCACGCCGGAGGACATCGGCAAGGCCGCGGCCTTTCTGTGCAGCGAAGATGCGGACTACATCACCGGCACAGCCCTGACTGTGGATGGCGGCTATCTGCTGGGTATGCGGTTGGCCTGAGGATGGCGGGTTGCGGGTTGCGGGTTGCGAATTGCGGGTTGCGAATTGCGAATTGCTGTCCGCTATCTGCTCTCTTTTTCAGCTTACGGAGGCTTTTGTGAAAATTACTTCTGTTCGGGCCTATGCCATCAAAATTCCACCGGCCCAGGCGGCGGCCATCGAGGGCAATCGCAATGTGGAAGCCTATGGCGATTACACCATCGCCGCGGACGCTTGGACTTCCATCTATTCCCGCAACCACGAGACCTGCTTGGTGCGGTTGGAGAGCGATAGCGGGCTGGTGGGCTGGGGCGAAGGCCAGGCCCCCGTGTCTGGCCGGGCCACGGCTGCCATTGTGGAGGACCTTTGCACCCCCCTGCTCATCGGACGAGACCCCTTTGATGTGGAATACATCTGGTATCGGCTCTACAGCGCCATGCGGGAACGGGGGCACATCACCGGTTTTTATGTGGACGCCCTGGCCGGGGTGGACCTGGCCCTCTACGATCTGCTGGGCAAGGCCCTGGACAAGCCGGTCTACAAATTGCTGGGCGGCAATTTTCGCCCGGATGTACCGGTCTATGCGGGGCTGGGGGGCACAGAGCCGGAGGCCGTGGCGACCCAGGCGGCGTCACTGGTGCAAGCGGGCTATGGCGCGCTGAAGCTCCACCTGCGGGTTGCCAACCCGGAGCTGCTGGGGATTGTGGCCGCGGTGCGGGAGAGGGTTGGCCCAGGCGTCTCGTTGCGGGTGGATATTCACGGCACCCGGGATGTCTCCGGGGCCATTGAACTAGGCCGGGGGTTGGAGAGGCTGGGGGTGAACTGGCTGGAAGCGCCCTGTCAGCCCGAAGACATTCGGGGACAGGCCGAGATTGCCAGGGCGCTGGATATGCCCGTGGCGACCGGGGAGTGGCTGCGTACTGTCTGGGAATGGCGGCAGTGGATCGAGCAGCGCGCCTTTGATGTGGCTATGCCCGACATTGCCCGCACGGGGCTGAGCGAGGGCAAGCGCATCGCCGCGCTCTGCGACAGCTTCAACCTGCCCATTGCGCCCCACATCGGCGGCGGCGGTATTCTGGCCGTGGCGGCCAGCATCCATTACTCGGCGGCCATCCCCAACTTTCAGATTATGGAGCACAGCCACGGGGCACATAGCTGGAAGGGGTCGATTGCCACCAGCTATCCAGAGACGGTGGAGGGCGTTTTTCCCCTTCCCACCGGGCCGGGGCTGGGTGTCGAGATCGACGAGGCCGCGGTGGAACGCTACAGCCGTGCCCCGGCAGGGCGGTGATAAGCCCCAGGGAAAAGTAGAACAGAAGACGTAACTGTTGAGCCACCCCACCCGACCCCTCCCCATTCCAGGGAGGGAAGTGGATCGACTCCTCCCCCGCTGTGGGGGAGGTTAGGAGGGGGTGAACAGTTATCAGAAGACTGATTCAGACGAAAAGCCCGCCGATAGGATCGGCGGGCTTTTCTATTCAGGCTACGGGTCATATATGGGTCATATTTTTGCCATTAGGCCCAATCCCCTTCCTGTGGTAAGGTGCGACCCCGCCCCTTTTTGTGAAGCGCCCGTGAAGCGTTTGTGAAGCGCTGGCTTGTGTATGCTGGCGCCGACACCAAAAATATTTTCTATAAGTCCCTTGCGCTACAGCCGCGTACTTTTGTATAGAGCAGATAGCTGGTCTATTTTCGGCTCATTGGGAACATCCGTGATCCCCGCTCCAGCGCAGGTTGAGTAGACCGGGGCAGTTTCCGGTCGTATCGAAACCGTAGCGGGTCAACCACGGAGATTCCCAATGAACCCTATTTTCAAGGAGAACTCGACAAATGCTACTTAAGAAATTCCAACAGTTGGCTCAGTGGGTCGGTTTTTTAGCCATTGCCGGTCTGGCCCTCTATGGGCTGGTGACGCTGGGCAGCGGGCGGCTGTGGGCCGCGGGGGAGGAATCCCGACCAGCCGCGGAGGATGCGCCCGCCATTACCATTCCGTCTACATTCAACTATCAGGGCTTCCTGCGCGACGGCCAGGGCAACCCCATGGGCGGCACGCATAAAATTACGCTCAAACTGTGGAAGGATGTGGAAGCCACAAACGTCGCGGCACTGCATACGGAAGATTTCCCGGCAGTTTCTGTGCGGGATGGCCTCTTCAATGTGCTGATGGGATCCCTGGCATCTCTGGACACGAATATCTTCGTGAACAATGCCGCCATTTTTGTGGGCATTTCGGTGGATGATGGGGCGGAGTTGCTGCCCCGCCAGCGCATCCATCCCGTGCCCTGGGCGATTCTGGCTACCAGTGCCCAGAGCGCGACGACCCTTGTCAATGGCGCTTCTGTGAGCAATTTGAAGCTGAACGGTACGACCGATATCGGTGATGCGATTATGTTTCCCCGTGGCGACGGCGGCGTTGAGTTCCAGGGGGAGAACTTTATGTACGCCAACAACGGCGCAGCCCGTTTTTATGTGGACAGCGGTGGAGCAAGGATTTACAAAAACGCCACCGTTGACGGCAATGTCAACATTGGCGGAAAAATCACGACTGGCGTCAAACCGATCCTCATCAAACGATACAACGATGTCGCGGTGCATAACACCAATTTTAACCTGGGAATCTCCGCAAATGACTACGCCTGCACCATCGGCGGTTGGGCTGTGAATATGGATGTGAATGAAATTGGCTACGCGCTCTGGTCACGTTCCACATACACGGAAAGTGGCACCTGGCATATTCAGTTCTATGACAAAGTGCATGGACAGACCCCCAATCCCCCGGTCAGCTTTGATGTGATCTGCTTCCGCTATGATATTACCCAGTGGCAGAATGGCAGCGCCGTGGGTGCGGCCTCTGATGTGGTTGAGCCAGCAACAGCGGGTGCCTTGCCCAACATTTCTTCGGACGAAACAGGACAATAAGGGGAACCCAATGAAACCGAACCCAACTTACTGGGCCGGCTTACCCCCTGCCCTCAGCAGACGTCTGCGTCTGCTGGAACTGATGCTGATCTTCTGTCTGGTTATCCCGCTTCTGCTCGGCGCAGGCACGGCCCAATTCCCAAATCCACCGGACGATCCACCGGCTGTCCCTGGCGGCTTTACAGCCATTGCGCCGGGGGGCGATCCGGCGGCCAACAGCGCCTTTGTGGCCAACCCCAGCTTGCCGACCGCCGGTGCGCTGATCTACGAAGACTTTATCAAACTGGAGCGCAAGGCGTACAACCTGCTCAAACCGAATCTGGAGTTCCGGGAGTCGATCTCGCCCTACAACAGCAAGCCCGACTACCTGACACTGGTGCAGAAGTTCGACTATCAGGCCGGTTTGGCTTCGTCGCCCTACACAGACACATTGGGCACTGTGACGACCATACAGGCCCGCATCGACAAGGCCGACAGAGAATTGCGCCAGGCCCGGGACCTCTACGCCTTCCTGGCCGTCTATGCGCCGGAGAGCCGTTTTCGGCAGAACTCCGTCACCGACGGTATCAACTACACCACCACTCTGTGCGGCGAAGGCACCACCAAAGAGATGCCCAACCCGCCGGACCCGGCCAAGAGCGGCCAGGTGCTGCCGCCGGTGGTCGATTGGTGTGATTTCAAGGCCCGGCTGCGCCAGAGCGTGCGCGAGGCCGCCAATATCCGTATGATCTTCGGCCAGCAGTTCGTGACCGATGCCCTGGAGCTGGCCTTTAGCGGCGACTTCAAAGGGGCCGACGATTTTGTGCGCCAGGAGATTGCCAAGCTGCGCGCGGCCGAGAATCAGTATGAACTGGTAGAGGCGGGCATTGCCGAAGCCCTGGACAGACCCCTGGGCAGCGGCTGTCTGGTGTCGGACTTCTTCACCCAGACCGAATGGTCGCTCCTCTTGGAGGCCGCGGCCAGCAAAGAGACCGCCCAACACCACATCGCCATCCGCCAGAGCTATCTGGGCGAAATCGACAAGCCGGAAGATAAATCTCAATATCCGGATCCCCAGGCGCTGGCGGTCAAAGTCCAGAATGACGCCAGCAGCACCTACCGGGCATCCCTGCGCGAAGGCCATATCAAATTGATTGGGATGGCCGGGATTGGGGCAAGCGCGCCGGCGGGGATGGGCTGTGCCCAGGGCGAACGTCCGGACGGGCTGCTGGTGGCCGAGATGGCTCTGAATATGCTGAAGACCCGGGACGCGGCCCGCAATCTGGCCGAAAATCGCAATATCTTTGGCTTCAACGTCACCCTCGTCCCGGCCCGGCCCTATTCCAAACCGGCCAGCAGCGGTCAAACCGGGCTACTGGAGGATGCCTACGCTCTGGCCGAGGAGGCCAAAGACCTGCAGAAGATCGCCTATGCCACGAAGCTGGCTTTCGATAATACCCAACAAAAGCTCATTGATGATGTGGATGCGGTGCGCAGCGGCGTGGACAACGAAATCTATGCAACCTTCGGCTGTGCAAAGCCATCGCCCGGCACTGTCAGCGACGGTGATTTCTTCACCTGCGCCGAACAGCAGATCGAATATCTGAATATCTGTCTGAACAGTATTCAGTCGCCGACGGTAGAGAATCAGCCATCTGCCTTTGACACCTGTATGGCCGATCCCAAAGTCAAGGAGGGCGATGCCAAACGTTCCCTGCTGGACCTGCGGGGTGTCTGGCTGGAAGTGGCAGCTATCAAACTGAAGATCGACAACCTGAGCAAACGCATCAAACTTTCCAAAGACGCCAATGTGAAGGTAACCGCATCCATCATTGCTGATGGGGTGATTCAGACGGCCTTTCAGGTGGCGGACGCGGTGAGCGACGCGGTGGAAACGGTTGTGCTCAGTTCCGGCGGTGGCACCATCACAAAACCTGGCTCCGTAGCCGCAGGGTTGGCCGCCGCCGCGGCAGGCGCCAGTTCCACCGCGGCGGCTGTGGTTGTGCAAGACGCGGGTGTCGATGTGGAAATCGGGAATCTGCTGCTGGACATCAGCGAAAGTTATGTGGACTGGCAGGTGGCCCATCAAGCCTATCTGGCCAAGAAGTCCGAATTTGAGGATCTGATCGGCGACGATCTGCTGATGGAGGCGCGCAAGCAGCGGGCCTATCTTCAGTACAGCTCGGCCAACGACCCCAGCCACCGCATCGTGCGCGATTCGGCCCGGCTGCAAGTGGCCGCGGCCCTGGAACGTGCCTCCCGCATCGCCTATCTGGCCGCGCGTCGGGCCGAATATGAGTATGCCGTGCGTCTGTCGGCCAGCGGCTTTGCCATCTCCAAAATCTACAAAGCCCGCACAGCAGAGGATGTCAAACAGTTCCTCCTCGACCTATCGACGAAAATCAACAGCCTGAAGCCGACTTCGCCGAAGAATCCCATCGACTACGAGATATCCGTGGCCCAATATGTGGTGGGGCTGACGGATGCGGCCTTGCGGGCCGATGGCTTCACGACTCCCGAGGCAATTCTGGCGGAACGGACCAAGCGCTTCCGGGAATGGGTGGCTGATCACACGATTGCGGACCCGGAAAGTGGGGGCAAACCAGCCCTGCTCTTCTCCTTCCCCACCAACATTCAGGACGGTGGCATCTTTGCCAATGTCTATGGGCCGGGCTACAGCGGTCTCTGGCTGCAACAGATGGCCGCGGTGGGGGATCCCAATCCCGTGAATAAGGGTGTGAGAGCAGATGTCGTGAGCGCTCAGACAGGTCTGGAACGGCGCACAATTCGCATTTCCCAATCCGGCCTGGTGCAGGTGCGGGCCAACAGCGGTTGCATTCTGGACTACCGTCTGGTCGCCCCGGCTTTCCTGCTGGGGCTGGAATGGTCTGAGGGCCAGAACCCGGAAAAAGCCTTTGCCCAGTTCCAGGCCCGTGTCAACAATGAGCCGACCAATTCAACTGATGTGCAGGCGAATGAGCTTCTGGGACGGGGAATCGCCAGCACCGAGTGGACAGTGAAGCTATTCACAGGCGGTGCCGGCAATCTGGCGGATATGGACCTGCAACAGCTAAACGATGTGGTGCTGAAATTCAGCGCCACCTACGTCTCCCGGGATGTGCCGAACAAAGTGCCCAAGCTGTCCGAGTGTGTCAAGATTGACTTTTAGGAACGAGGATGCCATGCAACGAAAACGTACATTACCTATAACGATATTCGTCGGCCTCCTCGTCGTTGGATTCGTCGCGGTGCTGTTGACCTTTGGGCCGACTATCCGTGTACCCGCGAGCGCCGATGCAAACCCAGCCCCGGTGGTGCTTCTCGCCGCCGAGGCTGGGCTGGAAGGCACCTTTGCCGGAGAGGTGCAGCTATACTGGGGGCTGACAGGTGTACTCAGCGATACCCTGAAAACACCGACACCTACACCCACAACTGTGGGCAACAGCTACCCGTACACCGATTCGATGGTGGCGGAGCTGGGCAGTATGGACCTGGGCTTGCTCATTCAGCAGAGCGGTACGAATATCACCGCCTACGTGGACCTGGACAACACACTGGTCTTTTCCAAAGAACACACCATCCAGGCGACGCCGGTCGGTCCGACGCCCTTCCCTGGCACACCCGCACCGGGGGCCACGCCTCTGGCTGTGGGGCCAAAACTGACGGGCAGCTTCGACGGTACAACCCTGGACCTGCGATCTGAGGAGATGGTGCTGAACGTCGCGGGCAAAACCGGTGTGAAGCAGCAGTTTCACCTGACCGGGACGGTGGACCGGCAGCCCAATCTGATTACCCTGACCGGTGAGTACCGGGAAACCATCTGGAACTACATGCCCCAGCCGGTGACCGTCATCGGCAACTTTACCATTCACCAGGCCGTCTTTCTGCAAACGCCGGATGATACACCGACACCCACACCGACGAGTACGCCTGTGACGCCAGGCGCGTCCACCCATACACCGACGCCAACGGCTACCATCACACCGACTGCCACCCAGACGCCCACATCTACACCGTCGCCCCTGCCTGGCTCCACCAACACGCCGACGCCGACCAGCACGCCGACAGCCACACCCACGACCCAATCCTCCAGCGGGGCGACGGTGACGGGGCTGGTCTATGACGACCAGAACGGCAATGGCAGCCAGGAGAGCGGCGAGCCGGGCATTGCCGGCGCGGAAGTCACCCTGACCGACGGCAGCCGCAGCCCAGAGCTAACCCGCACAGCCATCACAAATGTGGGCGGTGTCTACACGCTGGATGACGTGCCCGTGGGTCAGTACACCCTGCAGGTCAAACTGCCCGCCGGTCAGGGGGGAAGCAATCCCCCGCCGGTGCAGGTGACTGTGAGCGGCAAGGATACGGTGACTGTGCCGTCGGTCGCGGCGCAGGTGAAACGGACCCTCTATCTGCCCAGTATCAATCGATAGAAGGGCACGAATAACCCAAAAAAGGGAGAGAGGATACCCGACATTGGGTATCCTCTCGGTCAATGAAAAAGAGGGTGCATCCGCTCTTGGATGTACCCTCTTTTTATGGCCCTGCTTTATCGGGACAGTTCTCCATGCGACAGGTTGCGCCACGGGGGATGAAAATGTAGGTCGGACTGTTAGGCTGTTCCGAAGAAATAGTTACTCATGAAGGGGGAGAAGAACAAGTGGGA
>JAHDWH010000136.1 GCA_023384455.1 Caldilineaceae bacterium
CGTGAAGACGTGAAGACGTGAAGACGTGAAGACGTGAAGACGTGAAGACGTGAGAGTATGCGACGACACCTCACGTTTCAGGTACGGAGAAGTAGTTCGGTTGTAAACCGCACCTACAGATTCCGCGATGTTCTTGACCACTACAATTTCTGTGCGATATTGGGCTTTCGATCTGCGACTACTAAAGCGGTTTCGTAATTGTAGCGGGGCCGGGGGAAATGTGCAAGTGTGGTAAATGGAGGACAACAAAAAAACCATCGCCTGACGGCGATTCGACATTTCCGTAGGCCATGAAATAATTGCCACGGAGCGGAGATTGAAAGTGCCAGAGCCTTCGGGATTGCACAAAGCAGGTTTGCACTATAACATAAACTGAATAGGCGAGCGAGTGGGTCAATGAATCTTCGGTACGAAGTAATCCTGTATTGCGAAAGACAGAAAATCCCGCAACCCTGCCCTCACCAGCTTCAATCTTCCCTCCTCCAAGACTTCGTATTCTGCGGCATTGAATCCGCCGAAGCGCGCCCACTGACAGGGCATCCGCTTCTTATCCCGGAAATCCAGTCTGTCTAATAGACAATTTCACGACTGCCGAAACGCTCGCCCCCATCCACAAAGATCACATCTCCGGTAATGTAGTCCGCCTCGACCAGAAAACGCACCGCGTGGGCCACATCTTCGGCCCGCCCCCAGCGCTTGAGCAGTGTGCGCTCGGCCACTGCTTTCTTCTGCTTCTCGCTGTAGTCGGGTGGGGCCAGCACAGGTCCCGGCGCCACCGCATTGACCCGCACTGTCGGAGCCAATTCCAGAGCCATCTGCTGGGTCAGGGCCATCAGCCCGGCCTTAGCCACGGCGTGGGCGGTGAAACCGGGCCAGGGCTGCCAGGCCGAGAGGTCCACGATATTGACCACCGCACCGCTCTCCCCGGCCAGAAGCAGGGGCGCGCACTCGTTGCTCACGTAGAAGCTGCCGTTGACGGAAGTGCTGATGACCCGCTGCCAGGTGCTGTAGTCATCCGTAGGGAAGGGGTGTTTGCCGAAGTAGTCGGCGCTGTTGACGAGGATGTCCAGCCCGCCAAAGTGTTGGCGAATCTGGCCCACCATCGCCTGTACTGCGGAGAGATCGGAGATGTCGCATTGCACGGCCAGGGCCTGGACGCCAAAAGCTCCAGCCTCGGCTACAGTTTCCTGGGCCGCCGCCGCCGATGAATTGTAGTTGATTACCAGATTGGCCCCAGCCTTCGCCAGTTCCAGGGCGATGGCTTTGCCCACCCGCTGTGCGCCGCCGGTGACAAGCGCGGTTTTGGATTGGATGTTCATATCATTCGCCGATATCCCCTGACTCTCCGAAATTGGCCCACATTCCGGCACGAACTGATTCAATATCCTCATCCGAAATTACGCTACCGGCCCACAGTCCCCCCATGCGCAGGGGGTGATAGGGTAGTTTCTTCCCATTCGCTGGGTGGACAAGCTGCTCTACTGCACGCAGAAGTTGGGCAATGTCACCCAGTAGTGACTCAGGGAACCGATCCACCAATTCATGCACATATTGACGGTTAACAATTGTCATAAACCACCACCTCCTTACCTTCAAAAAAGGTACATGCCTGCCGTTCCCCCATTGTAGCACAAATGCAGAGACAAAAAAAGGCGTTGGAGAGTTCTTCTCCAACGCCTTTTTGGAATAAAACAGATGCCTACTCCCGCATAGTTTCCAGCGTGCGGCGGATGATCTCATCCTGCATGGAGCGGGTTTTCTTGCCCCGCCCCCCCTTGCGCTTGCTGGCGGCGGTGGTGTTGACCTCTACACCCTCGGCCTCCATCGCCCGCTTGAAAGCCAGTTCCATAGGCGAAAGCACCTGTACGTTCTCGTAGGAATCGACGATCTCCACATTCTCCTGGACTCCGAGCGCGGCCGCGGCCTGGGCCACTTCGGCCACATCCGGCTCTGGCTCGTCTCGCAGCCCTTTCAGGCTCAGGTCGATGCGGCGGCGGCGGCGGTTGACAGAGACAATACGCACATCCAGCGTCTCACCGGACTTGACCACATCCTCCGGTTTAGCCACATAATTGTTGCTCATCTCCCGCACATGCAGCAGGGCATCGGTGCCAACGCCGATGTCGATGAACGCGCCATAGGGGACCAGACGGGTCACTGTGCCCGGCACAACGTCACCTTCGTTGATATCTTTGATGGTCTTTGTTTCGGGGGAAATCAGTGTAAGGCTGATCCGGTTGCGGGCACGGTCCAGTTTTTTGATCCAAAGGGTCAATGCCTGGCCGCTCTGCAGAACATCGGCGACCTGATTGACCCGACCCACTGCCATTTCGGAAATGTGGATCAACCCATCACGCCCAGCCCCGATGTCCACGAATGCGCCAAAATCAGTAAGGCGTTTGACAACGCCTTGCACTTCCTGCCCAACACTCAGGCGCACCACCCGGCGATCATCGCCTTCGTTAGCCTCATCGTCAGCTTCGTCATCACGGCCGGTAACATCTGCGATCACATCCGCGACAGCCTCTGTGACGTTCTCGACGACTTCGGCGGCTTTCTCAGTCACATCTTCCGCCATCTCGGCAACAGCCTCCACCACATCTTCGGCCTTTTCCATAACTGCGGCTACGGCTTCAGAGACAGCTTCGCTGACACTTTCAACAGCGCTTTCAGCGATAGGCTCGCTGGCTGACTGCGCTTCGGCAACGGCCTCGACGACATCTTCAGCCTTTTCCACAACCGCGGCTTCGGCTTCGGTGACAGCTTCGCTGATACTTGCAACAGCACTTTCAGCGATAGGCTCGCTGGCTGCCTGCACTTCGACAACGGCCTCCACAGCCGTCTCTGCCACCACTTCGGCAACCGGTGCGGCTGTGATCTCAGCTTCCGCAGCCTCCACAACGGCGGCCACTTCGGCGGCGGTACCTTCCTCGACGATACGGGTTTCCTCTGTCATAGTTCACTCCTGATAAATGACGGCGCTGTCCCTGCGCAGCGCCGATGCGTCGTAAAGTATACCCTCAAGTGCCCGATTGGGCAAGAAAGAGTGTGCTGAAATTCACAAAGTAGCAGGCGACAGGTCTGCAAATGGAAGATGGTTGACATACCACGACTGTTTGCCACCTGTCACTTTCCATCCACTACACATTAAACCGTATATTCAATATATCCCCATCCTGCACGGGATACTCCTTGCCCTCCAGCCGCAGTTTGCCCTGTTTGCGGGCCTCGGCCATACTACCCACAGCCATCAGGTCGGCATAGGCGATAGTCTCGGCCCGGATAAAGCCCTTTTGCAGGTCCGAGTGGATGACCCCCGCAGCTTCGGGCGCAGGCGCGGCCTTGCGCACAGTCCAGGCGCGTACTTCGTCTTCGCCCACCGTAAAGAAGCTGATCACCCCCAGAAGATTGTAGCAGCGGCGGATGGCCCGGTTCAACCCCGGCTCGGCAATTCCAAAGTCCGCCAGAAATTCGCTGGCCTCCTCCGGCTCCATTTGGGCGATCTCCGCCTCCAGCCGACCCCGCAGGAAGAAGGTGTTTTCGTCCAACAGGTTGGCGAAGGCATCTTCGTTGTCGTCGTCCCCGCCGTTGATCACCCGCAGCACGGGCTTGAGGGAAAGCAGACCAAAGCCGCCGAGCAATTTGCGGTCTTCTTCGCTGATCTCAACCTCACGCAGGGGTCTCTCTTCTTCCAGGGCAGCCGCCAGGCTGCGGAGCAGCACCTCTTCCTTTTCCATCCGTTGCCGTTCGGGGATCGTTCCCCGGCTCTTTTGCCCAGCCAGCCGCGAGAGCCGGTTCTCAATCGTGGACATATCATTGAGAATGAATTCGGTTTCGAGGGTTGCCAAGTCCCGGGCCGGGTCAATCCGGTTATCCGGATGGGGCACATCCTCGTCCGCGAAAGAGCGGGCCACCAGCATCAGCACATCGTTGGCCGCAATGGCATTGAGCAGGGGGCCAGCGACAGTTCCGCCTTTGGCCAGGCCGGCAATGTCGCTGTAGATTACCTGGGCGTAGATAGTTTTGCGGGGCTTGAAGAGTGCGGTCAGGGTATCCACCCGCGGGTCGGGCACATTCACCACAGAGGTGTGAACCTCCATTTGCCCAGTGGAAAAGGCACCCGTCTCGATGTCACTGCGGGTCAATGCGTTGTAGATTGTGGTCTTTCCGCTGTTGGGCAGACCGATAATGCCGATTCTCATCGACGATTCCTATCTGGTGTGGATTCTAGCAAGAAAAATAACAGCCCATTCTATCACTTTTTCAGCAGTACGTCGAAAATGCTGGGCTATGCAACCACTGAATACCGAAAACCGGAATTTTGACGCGGAGCGTAATAAATCGCGTAATGATAGGTCTCTATACTATTTGTAAATAGAACGCTGATGTCGCTGAAAAAGCGGATAGGCGCTGCGGTGTCCAGAGCCTGGTTATCCGCTGTCAGCCGGTCGCGTAGCCTGATAACAGAATGTAACGCCTGTTCTTCCAATCCAAAGTTAAGAAATACCTTTTGTAGCCTACATGTGGTATCTTCTCAACAAAGAGGGATGGACTTGACAAAGTTCGACTTTTCGGAAAAATCTGTACTGATCAAGAAGATGGTGGAATCTGTAGGTGCGGTTTGTAACCGCACTTTCACCCGGAGAAGTGCGGTTACAAACCGCACCTATGTTTTATCATCCCGTTGATCAGTACACTTTTCGGAAAAGTCGAACTTCTTTCCCCCAGTATGCCCCAAAAAGCACAAGGACAGGAGAAAAAATGGAGCCGGTTGCTATCTATATCGATTTTGAAAACATTGCTATTTCGACTGAAGATGCCTACGGTCGCTGTGATATTGACAAAATCATCGGTGTCGCCAACAGCTATGGCCGCTGTGTGATCAAAAGAGCGTACGGTGACTGGACCCGCTTTACCCGCTACCGTCAGGAGTTGCTGGAACAGGCCATCGATCTGACCCAGCTATTTCGCTATGGGAACTATACAAAAAAGAATAGCGCGGATATTGTGATGGCCGTGGATGTGATCGAGGCTGCCTTGACCAATCCCACCCTGAAAACCTTCGTGCTGGTAACCGGTGACAGTGACTTTACAGCCGTTGCCCGCAAACTGCGCGGCTATGGCCGATATGTGGTTGGGATCGGTCTGCGCGACGCCACCAGCGATCTCCTCGTGCGTTCCTGTGATGAATTTGTGATCTACGACAGTTTGATGGAGCGGGACGAAAACACTTCAGGCTTCCAGGTGGACGAGGTCCGGCGGCTGGTCTTGGCTATTCTGCAACGGTTGACCCCCGGCTTCGAGAATGGGCGGATTCCTCTTGCCGCCCTGACAGAGGAGATGGCAACCCTGCGCCCGGACATGACGGTTACGCCCCTGGGCTTTCGGGATATTCCCCACTTTCTGGCAAGCCAGCGGGAGATCGCGCTCTTTACAGACTCGAACGGCGAAGTACAGGTGGCGTTTCGTTCCAGCCATGCATCCCGCCAGGAGATCGACCAGACGCTCCAGTACCGCACAGCCCTCAGCACCGCGGGCTATCAACTGGTGGAGCGGGAGATTCGCCAGGATGTGTTACAGGCGCTTTTCGGACTGCTAAGCAGTGAACCGGCCACCCACACTCTGGACGAAGCCATCCGCCGCCTGAAGGAGCAGTACGACGCAGACAACCGGCTGCGCAGCCGGGATGATATTCAGGAGGTGGCCCGGCTGCTCAAGCAGGCCGACGTGCTGGAAAACCAGCCCGACTCCTGGGAATTGGACCCTCTCTCCCTGCGGCCCACTCTGGCGGCGGGCGAGTTTATACAACGCTGCGAAGGCGTTTATGTGGCGGCGTTGATGCAGCGCAACCTGGCGATTGACGACGAGATGGTGGCGCGCCTGCTCTATGGCCGGGCCGACGCCCTGGCCGAAGTCCAGGCCCTGCGGGAGTTGGTCGGCACAAAGCAGAGCAACAGCCAAATTCCCTTGCATTTGGGCAACGGACACCAATTGCCCCGCCATCTGGCCGAAAATCTGGACGCCCGTGTCGCCCTGCAGGATATGGTGAATTGGCGGTTGGAGGAGAAGCCAACCCTGGAAGAGGCGGCACGGCTCAATGCCCAGGGGCTGGAGATCCGCACGGCCGATTTTGAACAGGCCCGGGTCTATTTTCTGAAGGCCGCCAAAATGATGTACCAGCTTCTGCTGGAGAAAGCACCCGGTGCCAATCTGATGGATATGGAGTGGTATCTGGCAAGCTACTGCGCATCCACCGCCGGCGCGCACTTCTCTCGCCACAACTATCCCCGGGCGATTCTCTACTATCAGGCCTTCTTTGCCATCGTAAAGGAGACCGAACCGGTTTGGGATCGGGTACGCAAGCTGGTACCGCCTATGCTCTCCTTCTACTTTACCATTGCACCCAACGAATTCAGCGACCTGTTGAAGGTTGCGCCAGGCCGTACCCATCCCGCCCGGCTCTGTGTGCTGCTGCACAACCACCGCAACGAAGGGGTGCGCCGCCGCTGGCTGGAATTGGTCCGGGAGATCGTGCGTATCAACCCGACACTGCTGCGGGGAATTATTCAGCGGCTGGCCTTTTTGGAGGACGAGGACCAACTGATTGGCAGCCAGGAGACACGGGCATTCCTCGCCCGGCTGCTCAGTGGGGAGCCCGTGGGGGATGATCTCCTGCTGGCTGGGGCATCAGATGGATCGGGGATAGAGGAAGACGAAGAACCCAGCACAGAAATTGAGTTTGCCTGAGCGCGCCCGGCCTGGCTCACTCCGGTCCAACACCGGCCAGAGTCTGGAAGGTCTGCTCCAAATGGGCCACATCATTCATCCCCAGCACAAGATCGTGGCCCGCGCCATTGCCATCGGCGATCCGCACCCGAGAAATGGACGTGTTGGAGGTCTGCAAAAAGCGCTTGTTGGGCAAAGAAAGACCCATCAGGTGGGAAAGGACGGTTTGCAGCACGCCGCCGTGAAAGAAGATCAGCACCCGTCCGCCGGGATGACGGGCGGCAATGGCGCGCACAGCAGCCACGGTGCGGCTCTGGGCCTGCCGGTAGCTCTCGCCGCCACCCCGCACCTGATCCGGATCCATCACAGGATAGGCTGCGGCCCACTCATCGGGGAAACGGCGCTGAATATCGGCAAAGGTCAGCCCAGACCACGCGCCTACATCGATCTCGCGCAGGGCGGGTTGGGGCAGAATTGGCAGCCCGATGGCCTGGGCGGTGGGCCGGGCAGTCTCCATTGCCCGTTGCAGATCGCTGGCATAGAGCGCGCAGAAGGGGGAAAGCGTGTGGATGGGGGCCAACCGTTGGGCCAGCAACGCCGCCTGTTCGTGGCCGAGGGGAGAGAGAGGCAGATCGTTCTGCCCCTGATAGATTCTGTCCCGGTTACCGACGCTCTCCCCGTGGCGAATCAGCCAGAGTTCTGCGCTCGTTCCGGTGGCGGAGGACATATGCGTTCCTTATGGAAATGGGCGGCGTAACCGTCGCCCTGAGACTTAGGACTCGTCAAGAAATTCCATCCGGTGCGTCGCACTGTCCACGAAATGACTCTAGTCCGCAACCTCATCTGGACAGTGCGACGCACCAAAACGGGAAGTTATTCTTTGACAAGCCCTAAGTAAGCTTCAAGAAATAAGTTACCGGTCTGATTCCGGGAATCGGCCAGGCGATGACGGGAAAGCCGAGAGATATTGTGGCCGATTCCCGGAATCGTCTCCGCTAAATTTTTAGAACACGAATAGCACGAATTTTTCTGCGTAATCGGTGTCCATCTGCGAAAATCTGCGTTCAAATGCTTTCCTGGCATCACTACCCTGCTTCAGGGCTGGCAAACGTCCAGTATCGCGCCGTCTGCCGTGTAGCCAAGAATAGCGACCTCCTCCACGCAGTGCTCCCTAATCAGCCCCTCGATGGAGCGCAGAGTACCCGTGTAGGTAAAATAGCGAATGTCCGGCCATTTGAAAAGATAGGATTGACTCTCGCTGACGGGCACCCGCACCAGCTCCCCATCGGGAATCTGCCAGGTGGCCCAGGGCGGCACAAAGAGATTGTTCGTATAGATACCTTCGGCCAGACTCAATGACCTGGCGCGCAGCCCCGCCACATCGGCATAAAAGGCATCGGACTTGGCTGTGAAGTCGTCCCTCTCCGTAGCATAGGCAGTGCCCTCCCCATCGGTGCTGCGGGCCTGTACCACAAACCAGAGAGCGTTGGCCGGCAGCCGCAGCCAGGTGGCATATTTGGGCCAGCTAAAGCTCAATTCCCCAGGGCGGATGACAGCCCGCCCGTCGCTGATAATCAGCGCATAATTGTCGCTCAAATCGAGGCTGCGCTCGGTATCTGTATAGACAAGAGTCAGGTTATAGCGCCCGCTTAGATCGCCCAACGCCAGACGCCCCTGGGCCGGCGACAGGGAGGCAGGGCCTGCCGCGGGGGCAAAGATACCGCCAATCTGCGCCAGCAGTGTAATGCTTTGGGTCTGGGTCACTTCGACCGCTTGCAGTAGTGCCTCCACCCGGTAGTTCAGCAGGGGATAGGGCTGTTGGCTCTCCAGAGTCAGGGAGAGCGCGCCAGATTCCTCAATCAGTCCCAGGATCAGATTTGTGTCCAGAGGGCGCATCTCGTCCGGATAGTCCTTCTGGATCGTCTCGATGTTCTCGAGCTGAGCCAATGCCCGCAGGTCCTCGTTCGCCATGCGGAAATAGAAGACTTCCTCATCCTGCCGGTATTCCACCTGCCATTCGTCGAGAAAATTGATAATCGGCGCTGGGTCCGCCTCTTCCTCCAGCACCAGCGCGGCAAAAGTGTGCGAACCATCCGGGGCATAGAGCATCTCCAGGCAGAGGCTGACATCGATAGCGCCGCAATAGTCCTGAATGGCGGCGGCTTCGGTCTCGCTGGCCCCGGTCTGGTCCACTTCTTCACCCGCCAGGTCCAGAGCCGTGCTCAGTTGAGAACCGTCCTTTTTGTCGATCAATTGCCCGATCCAAAGGATTTGGCGGGTGAAAGGGAAAGGAACATACAGGCTGTGGAAGAGTTGGAGATCGGCAACATCTACTTTTTTGGACGCGGCGACCAGCGACACCGCGGCTTCGCTGAAGTCGGGCAACAGGCTGGCGACGCCGTCGCTGTCCACCTGCAACCAATAGGTATCGCCCGCCGACGGGTCGAGCAGACGGACAACCGTCAACTCGCCCCCGGACACCGGGTCGTCCACCAGCAGCCGGGCCGACGGTTCCGCCTTTGTCACACCCAGGGCAGCGTCGCCAGTCAGGGCGTCCATGGCCGCCTGTACGGGCAGCGGATAGGCCGTCGGTGTGGGCGTCGGCCAGGCTTGCAGACCGGTCGGTGGCTCGGCGGTGGGTGGAACGGGCGATGTGGCGGTTGGCGTCGGGCTGGGGGTAGCGGTAGGCGTCTCCACTGGAGAAACTGTGGACAGGGGGGAGTTTTGCCCCGCGGGCGCAGCCAGCCCAGAGGTTGACTCCAGGAGCAGTATCAAGAACAGAGCGCTGAGCAACAATAGGGCCAGCCCCAACAGGCGCAGCCAGCGGTTTGAATTGTATGATTTCGTCATCTTCGTTCCTCACAATCGCTTTACTATGACTCAACTGCAAAAAGCGTTTTCAGCCGCGGATGGACACAGATTCACACGGATAAACACGGATAAACACGGATGTCTCGCCTGAATTTCCCGGCGTCTCTGCGTCTTGGCGGGAGAATCTGACCTTTTTGCAGTGGACTCTTTACTATGGCTTTCCCAGAACGCTGCACCGGTCTTGCCTGTTCTGTTCCTGGCCTATAAGAGAATCCAGAGGTTATACGCCAGATAGAGCGATAACATCACCGCGCCATTCCAGCGATTCATTTCGTGGGGGCGGCGCAGGACCAGAAGCAGGGGGAGCAGCGAGATCAGCAGCATCACAGGAAAGTCAAAGGTGCGCATAGCCAGTTGGGCCGGGAGGGGTTTGACCATCGCGGTAATGCCGACAATCGCCAGGATGTTGAAGAGGTTGCTCCCCACCAGATTGCCCAGGGCAATATCCCCTTCCTTGCGCAAAATCGCAACCACCGATGTCGCCAGTTCGGGCAGACTGGTGCCCAGAGCCACAACCGTCAGCCCAATCACCAATTCACTGATGCCAAAATGGCGGGCCATAAAAGTCGCCGAATCGACCAGCCAGTTGGCCCCCATCAACAGCCCGATGATACCGATCAGCACAAAGCCCAGATCCCGGAAGATCGCGCTGAGAGTGACGCTTTCGCTGGCCTCCAGTACATCTTCTACAAACTCCATTGCCTCGGCCTGCTCATCCGCGGGCAATGTGCGGCTGGAAGTATAGCTGTAGAGAGTAAAACCGATCAGCCCCAGAAAGAGCAGCACCCCCTCCAATCGGTTGATCTCGCCATCCCAGGCCATTGCCCAGAAGACCAGCGAGACAGCCAGCATCAGCGGATATTCCCGAAAGAGCAGTTTGCGCTCTACGCTAACCGGGCGCAACACAGCCACCAGCCCTAGGATCAATGCCAGATTGGCGATATTGCTGCCTACCACATTGCCAATGGAGATGTCGGCGGTGGCCCCACCCTCCAGATTGGCAATCATACTTACCAGCAATTCGGGCAGGCTTGTGCCAAAGGCAACAATTGTCAAGCCGATGACCACCAGCGGGACATTCAGACGGACGGCGAAGCGGCTGGCACCCCGCACCAGAAACTCCGCGCCCCCGGTCAGAAAGACGAAGCCGGCGAGAAAGAGCAGCGTGTTGAGCAAAAACGGATTCATTGGAGTCCTGGGTCAGGAGTTGGGAGTTGGGAGTTGGGAGTTGGGAGTTGGGAGTTGTGGGCCAGCGTATAGCCTATGCCCTGGCGCTCAAGGGGATTGTAAAATTGGCTGCCCCTACCTGCGTCTGAATCGCTTTGCCGGTGGGCGAAACATCCCGCACAAAACGGCCCTGCATACTCCACGGCCCCGTCCAGGTGATTTGGGCTTGGATGAGCCGCCCGCGCAGCGCCTGTTCACTGCTGACAAAGACCAGTTTGTTCTGGCGGGTGCGTCCCCGCCACTTGCCTTTGTGCAGCCCTTCCACCAGGACTTCGACGGTTTCGCCGAGCAGCCCGGCATTGATTGTGCCGCAGACCTCTTCCTGCAATTCCTCCAGCAGCCGATGGCGTCGCACCTTCTCCGCGTCCGCCACATCATCCAGCATCCGCCGCTCGGAAAGTGTGCCAGGGCGGGGGCTGTAACGGGCCAGGTGGGTCTTGTCCAGTTTCAGGTCGGCCAGCAATTGATAGGTGTCGTCAAACTGTTCGGCGCTCTCCCCACAAAAGCCGACAATAATATCGGTGTTGATAGCCACATCGGGGATTATCTGCCGGATACGGCCCACCAGCGCCCGGTACTCAGCACTGGTATAGCCCCGCTTCATCGAAGCCAGTACCTCGTCATTGCCCGCCTGGACCGGCACTTCGATATGCTCACAGACTTTGGGCAAATCCCGCACCGCTTCCAGAATTTCGTCGGTCATATAGTTGGGATGGCTGGTCAGAAAGCGGATGCGCCACAGCCCTTCAATGTCGTTTACCGCACGCAACAGGTCGGCCAGAGCAGGGGATTGGGGGTCAGGAAGTGGGGAGTAGGAATCCTCAACGCCACCTGCCACTTGCCGCCTGCCACCTGCTTCCTTCTCCCAATCGTAGCCGTAGCGGTCCACAATCTGCCCCAGCAATGTCACTTCCCGCACGCCCTGGGCCACCAGCCCGCGGATTTCGTTGACAATCTCGGCGACAGGGCGGCTGCGTTCAATGCCCCTGCGGAAGGGGATGATACAGAAGGCGCAGGCGTGGCTACAGCCGTAGACAATGGGCACGTGGGCAGCCACGGGGGCCTCACCGCTCAGGGCCAGGTGTCTGATCGATTGCACGCTCCCCACGGGCTGGGTTTCGTCCTGCATCCGATAACGCCGGGCCAGTTGCTCCTGCTCCATATACGAGGCTTCGGCGGCCAACTCTTCTTCCCGCAGGTAGCCAATCAGAGGCGATGATTCGCTGGGCGGCATAAAGACATCCACGTGGGGGAAGGCTGCGCGCAACTGGGGGCTGGGTTTGACCCCCACCATACAGCCCATCAGAGCCAGGGTGCGGTTGCTCTTCCCAGACTTCCAGGGCTTCAGGCTGCCCGCCTTGCCCACCCCTTTGTCCTCCGCGCTCTGGCGCACCACACAGGTATTCAGTACAACCACATCGGCTTCATCCACATTGTCCGTCGGGTCATACCCGATCTTCTCCAACTCCGCGGCCACGTGATTGGAGTCCGCCACATTCATCTGGCAGCCGATTGTCCAAATGTGATACTTGCCCTGGCCGGGCGCGGCAAAATCCGTCACCCGTTCTCGGGTGGAGGTGATTTCAGAAATCTCAGCTTCGTCAAAGGGGCTGCTGTTGGGCGTACGCATAGGTTTCCTTCCTGTGCTCCGGTGTAGGCCGGGCAGGGAGAGTGGGTGAATGTCAGTGACCTATTGTAGCGGGAAGCAGACAGATCAGCCAAAAGCGTCAGTTGCGCACGCGGGAATGTTGGGGTGCTGTGGCGCTGGATGATATTTAATACTGAACTGCAACTGGGCCAGGTTGATGCCGGTCACGCTGACCGGGACCACCTGATCCAACTCATAGCTGCCACCGTAGAGCGGCCCCTCCAGGTCCAGATCGGGAATCACGGCCAGGCAGCGGTGACCGCTGTTCTCCACCACCACCGCCTCCCCCGTCCACATCGGGTTCTGAAGCAGATAGACCAGCGTCCAATGCCGGTTGGAGATGCGCTCGGTCTGCCGGGTAAGCCCTATACCCATCCCCGCTTCGGCCATCCGCTGCATGACCGTCTGACTGTCCAGAAACGGCTGACCGGTCAGAAAAGCGCGCAGTTGTTGATGGGCCAGCAGATCGGCGTAGCGGCGCAAAGGGCTGGTGGCCTGGGTATACTGGGCCATACCCAACCCCGCGTGCAGGTCCGGCTCGCCTTTAGTCTGGCTGGGACGCATCAGGCGGCGCAGGGCAAAGTCCCCGGAGAGGGTGGCGGGGGCCTGCATAGGCAGGTCTGGTCCCCGCTCCTGGGTGCTGAAGGGGACCGCTATCTGGTTTTCCAGGGCAAAGCGGGCAGCCCCTTCCCCGGCCAAGAGCATAGCATCCCGCACCAGATTGCGGCTGTAGAGGGAAGCGTAGGGGCGCACGCTCACCTGGCCGTCCACCACCCGCACACGCACTTCGGGCAAATTCAGGTCCAGCGCGCCCAATGCCTGGCGACGTGCGGTGAAGGCTCGGGAGAGGGCGTCCACTTCCCGCAGGGGTGAGGTCTCCAATTGTGTCTCGGCTTCGGCATAGGTCATCCGGGTAACGCGCACCCAACTGGGCACGATCTCCACCCGTTCGATCTCTCCCGCCGCCGTCACATCCAGCCCAAAGGAGAGGGCCGGGGAGATTTCGTTCAACCCCAATCCCAGCAGAGGCGTGGCCCCGGGGGGCAACATCGGGGTGGTTCCTTCGGGCAGATAGAGATTCGCTCCCCGTGCGCGGGCCTCCCGGTCCAGGGCCGAGTCGGGGTGGATCAGAGCGGCGGCGTCGGCCACGTGTACCCAAAGCCGACCACCCGTCGGACCCGCTTCCCAACTGATGGCGTCGTCCGGGTCCTGGGAGCCTTCGTCGTCAATCGCCAGTGCCACCAGATGGGTCAGGTCCCGGCGATCCTCGTCGAGCATTTCGGGCAAAGCCAGTTCCGGTGGATGCAGGATTGCGCCCAGCCGCTGGGGATAGGGGTTGATCTGCTCGTCCCAATAGTGTACACGCAGCAGCAGGTCGTGGGCTGATTCGGGCGAAACTTCCCGATCCAGCGCGGCCAGGGTGCGGCTCTGGCTCTGTTGGCCCAGGGCCACGGCCACCACATCGGCCATATAGCGATCTTCGCTCTCCAACGGGTGTTGACCCGCCTGCACCCGGTCCAGAAATGCCCGCCAGGCGGCTGCTTCCGCTGCCTTGGCCGCACGCCCGGCCTGAATCACCGCCACCGTCTCCGCCGTGTGGACGCTCACCGCGCCCACATCCCCGCTGAAATAGACCCCGTCGTCCACCATCTGCCAGAGCGTCCAGGCCCCGGCCGGGGTGAATGCGCCGTAGGCCAGTTCCGCCAGTTCCGCCAGTTCGACCGTCTCCCCGGCCAGCAATTCCCAGGCGGCCATCACTTCGCCGTGGGGTGGGGGCAGCAACCCCAGATTGGCAACCGGGCCGGGGTGCAGCAGCACCACATCTTTGGGACGCACCGAAAGGCTCTCCCCTTCGGCGGTCTTGATTTCGATCTTCTTTTCGCCGGTCTGGACCAGGCGGGCGGCCCGCTGTTTATACAGGAGCAAACTGTCTTTGGGCAAAGTGGGCATAGGCGTCTGTGGCTGTCCTCTCGGTGCATCTTCTCAATGTTCTGGGGTCTTGGTTGCGCGCTCCCATTATAGCCCTCGCCGTCCTGTTCGCAGAAAAGCAGAACGCCTGCTCCCAGGGATGCAGGCGTTCTGCTTCTGACTACTTACGTTCTGGTGGAAAAGATCAGGCGGGGACAAGTGGGCTGATCCGAGTCATATCGTTTTGAATGGCCTGTCCCGCATCCCACAGGTCCACGGCCTGTTGGGCGTTTAGCCAGAACTCCGGTGAGTTGCCGAACAATCGTGACAACCGCAGGGCCATTTCCGGGCTGACCCGTCGCCGCTCACGCAGCAGTTCGCTGATTGAGTGGCGAGAAACGCCAATAGCTGTCGCCAATCTAGCCACTGTGAGTCCGTAATCCGGGAGGAAATCCTCCCGCAGCATCTCGCCCGGATGGGTGGGACGACGTGACATGCCGGTTGTGTTGGGAATGCTCATATTTTGCGCCTCGCTTTAATGATAATCACAGACCTCGACATCGTAGGCATCACCATCGACAAACCGAAAGCAGACACGCCACTGGTCGTTAATGGAGATGGCGTACTGTCCCTTGCGATCCCCTTCCAGGGCGTGAAGCCGATTGCCGGGCGGGACCCTCAAATCGTCCAGGCTGATTGCCAGCCCCACATATTCAAGTTTGCGGGCGGCCCGTTTCGCCACATCAGACGGAAATCTCTTGGCCTTGCCCGATGTATACAATTCCTGGGTGCGCCGATCCGCAAAGGTCTTGATCATAGATACAATGTAACGCGTTACGTGACGGTTGTCAATCTGCGGATTTTTGAATTTTGAAGGGTGCGTCTAACCACTCTGCTCCCCCACCAGCCGACTATACACCCCGCCCAGCCCAATCAACGCCGTATGGCTGCCCGCCTCTACAATCCGCCCGCGGTTCAGCACCAGAATCCGATCGGCGTGGCGCACGGCTGCTCAGTCGGTGGGCGATGGTCAGGTAGGTGACGGCCAGCCCGTCCAGGTTGCGCTGGATGGCACTTCACAGCATCCAGATGGCTGGTGGCCTCGTCCAGCAGTAGGCTCGTCGGTCGGGTTGCCAGGACGCGGGCCAGGGCGATACGCTGGCGCTGTCTGCCGGAGAGTCCGCTGCCCTCTTCCCCCACCCGGCTTTCGTAACCCATCAGCAGGCGGTCGATTTCCTTACCAACAACAATCATCACTATGCGGCAACTTTAGCCCGGATCGCCTGATAATTGCTGTTGCTGACCATCAAAAAAAGACACTGAGCGTTGCTGCGTTTCTCCCACAATGCACCGATGGTATTTTTCTCTACGGAATCGTCGTTGGTGCGGTAGACCTCCCCTTTGTACTCCACCACCAGATAGCGTCCATCCCGCAAACGGCAAACAAAATCGGGGTAAAATTTGTCCGTCCCCGTTTGCAGCCAGAAGGCTTTGGACGAGCGCACGGGATTGCGTACCCAGTGCTCGACTTCATCCAGCGTTTCGATGTGCTGGGCGCACTGGTGTTCCTCTTCGCTGTCAAACGCGCCTACCTCCGCGTAGTAGTGCTTGGGAAATCGCACCGGCCCGCGATAGGGGCGGTTGATCGGATAGGCGTGGGGATCGTAGGTGAAGACCAACTCCGGCGTAACTTCCAGTGGTGAATCGTCGATGAGCATTTGAGCGAATGCCTCTCTACGCACAGCCTTGCGATGCTCGTCAATTTTTGCAGCCACGGCCTGGCGCAGTCGATATTTGTCGTGGATCAGCCGATCCAGACTCTCTCCCCGTTTCCGTTGCAGCCACTGCACAACACCGGTGATAAACGCCTGGCTGTCTGTGACCGGAATATCCGTATGGGGAATTGTGCGGTCCAGCCAGAGGATCAAATCCACTTCTGTCCAGCGCTGATCCCGCGCCAGCAGACGCATCTGGCCCTGGACATTTTCGACAAAGCGGTAAGCGATCTGCTGCTCTTTCGTCACGTCAATTTCGGCCAATTGACCAGCGGCCTGCTGACTGGGAAAGAGTTCCTCGCTGATTTCCTTGTTCCGGCTGTGGAGTTCCCAGAGCCGGTCCATAAAGTGCGTCTTCTCGAAAGGCTCCAACAGATCGCCCTGACGGTAGGCCAGGCGGGGAATGGAAAAAATTTCCCCCCGTTGTGCGGGGCTGGCGGGAAGAGTGGGCGCAGCATTGGAGGCGGCGTAGACTTGCTGGAGAGTAGCCCGATCCAGCGCATCCGCATAGATTGCGCTGAGCGCGTCCCGGCTGGCTGCATCCATTGGCCCGACGAAAACGACCGAGCCGTCCGCCTGCTGGGCAACCCGGGCCGACACTTGCGCAGGCAGTGTCGCCAACTGTTCAGGGCTGGCTGGGGGCAGCGTAAAGTCGCTGTCCGGGGAGCCGTTGAAAAGAGGGCCAAAATCTGTCTGCTGGGGCTGAAACCCCTGCACCATTTCTTCGGTCTCGAACGCCTGAAAGCCGTTTTGGATCAGCCCTTCGCGCAAAGAAGCCAGCACCGCGGCGAAGTTGGCCGAGGCCACAAAGGCATAGGCCCGATTCAAGCGTTCGTCGTTCTTGCACCGGGCATAGGGCAGACGCATCACACGCCCCAGAATCTGTTCTGCCGCGGTGGACGACTGCACCTCTGCCACAGAGCAGAGAACGTAGGCAAAGGGGCAATCCCAGCCCTCCTTCAATTTGGAAACCGTAATTACAAAACGCAGGGGGCAGGAACGACTCTGGATGTCCACCCCGGCCAGTTCGTCAAATTCGTAGGCAGAGAGAGCGATCTGCTTTTCAGGAACCCCAAAATCGGCCAGGAGTGTCTCTTTGACTCTCTCGACGGTGACAGTCTCCCGGCTGGCCGAGCGATTTTCCGCCTGGATGAGCATCACTGGACGGATGTATTCCCCGCCTGCCATCTGCGCGGCTTCCGCGGCCCGCTGCAATTCGTTCAACCGGGCGATGGCGTCGGCCAGCAGCTCCCGCCACTGAGGGCGGGTTTCCAGCAGAATGGGCATTTTGATCATCTCCTCGGCCTTCAGTTCCGCGGCAGAGACGCTGTAGAGCACATTGCTGGGGTGGCGTTCGGTGTCCGGTGTGGCGCTAAACTCCAGAATTCCAGAGGGATCGAAGCGGCTGAGGGTCTCGAAGGAGAGGTCTGTGCGCGCGTTGTGGGCCTCGTCCACCAGCACCAGCGGGCGGCGCAGTTTGAGCAGATTGCAGAGGGAGGGGATGGGCTTGCCGTTTTCCCAGCGCTCCAGCCGTTGCACCAGCGCCGGGGGCAGATTCTCGAAGTGGTCCATCAGATAGCCGGAGGTGTCGTAGACTTTGCGCCCTTCGGTGTCGTCCACCCGGAAGGCCTGGATGGTGGAGACGACAATTGTCGCGCTGCTGTCCAACACCGGACGGTTGACCCGCAGGGCCTGGGCCACATTCAGCACAGTCAGCGAACCGCCCACCGCCTGCTCCACGGCCTGGCGGTAGGGATGGGTACGCTCTTTCAGCGCGCCGATTGTCTGTTCCAGAATGGCGTTGGACGGCACGAGCCAGAGGATCAGTGGCTTTTCTGTCTGCAACAATTCCTGCGCGGCCAGGCCGACCGCGTGGCAGGCTACCAGAGTTTTGCCGCCTCCGGTGGGGATACGGATGCAGACGTAGGGCATATCCAGCAGACCGGGCGCTTCCCGATAGGGGATGCCTCTGCCGTAGACCTGGCGGGTGATCTGATAGTAGGCCAGATTGGGGTCGCGCAGGCGCACGGTCTCCTGAAAATAGAGCCGCAGCCACTCCAATGCCTTCTGTTGGTATTCTTTGAGTTGGAGCATAGACCCTTTCCCTCAGAGTGACAGAACTACAAAAATATCTCTCGCCAAGCCGCGGAGGCGCAGAGAAAAGCGCTCATCCGCTGCCATTCCCTCCTCTGCGCCTTTGCGCCTCTGCGAGAGACTTTCTGTCTTTTGCCTCTCGCCAAG
>JAHDWH010000137.1 GCA_023384455.1 Caldilineaceae bacterium
CAACACAACCGTCTGGGCATCGATCCAGGCGGGCGACCAGTTCTGCCCCAAGCCCTTGCCAGCCGCCCCGTTGGGCAGCCAACCGCCGAAAATTTTGCCCTGACAACTGTTGACGTAGAGAGCACCCCCGCAGAAGATCGCCTGCTGGTGCGCAATCTCTATATGTCAGTTGATCCGTATATGCGTGGACGGATGCGGGACGGGCGCAGCTACGCAGCCCCCTTTGCCCTCGGCGAAGCCATGACCGGCGGCGCAGTGGGGGAAGTCGTCGCCTCCAGCCATCCCGATTTTGCGCCCGGCGACACCGTTCTGCACAACTACGGCTGGCGGGAATATGCCAGCGTCCACGGCAAAGGCGCGGCCAAAATCGATCCGGCCCTGGCGTCTGTACAGAGCTTTCTGGGCGTGTTGGGAATGCCGGGCAAGACTGCTTACGTAGGGCTGCTGGACATCGGCCAGCCCAAAGCCGGGGAGACGGTCTTTGTCTCTGGCGCGGCGGGCGCGGTCGGTTCGCTGGTCTGTCAGATTGCCAAATTGCAGGGCTGCCGGGTGGTGGGCAGCGCCGGCAGTCCAGAAAAAGTGGCCTGGCTGAAAGAGAAGGCGGGCGTGGATGGGGCAGTGAACTACCGGGAAGCAAAGAACCTGCGCAAGGCTATCGCCGCCGAATGTCCGGACGGGGTGGATGTCTACTTCGAGAATGTGGGCGGCGAGCATCTGGAAGCTGCCCTTTCCCTGATGAACGACTTCGGGCGTATTGTCGCCTGCGGGATGATCTCCCAATACAACGCCAGTGAGCCGGCCCCCGGCCCCCGCAATCTGGCGCTGATTGTGAGCCGCCGTCTGCGTATCCAGGGCTTTATCGTTTCGGACCATCCAGAGCGCAGCGCTGACTTTTATCGGGATATGGCAGGCTGGATGACAGAGGGCAAAATTCACTGGGAGGAGACGGTTCTCGAAGGAATCGAGAGCGCGCCAGATGCCTTTCTGGGGCTGTTCAGCGGGGAAAATCTGGGCAAAATGCTGGTGAAATTGGGGTAGTGCGTAAGGTGGTGCAGCCACGATTTGCGTGGGGAGACGTGAAGACGTGAAGATGTGAAACGTGAAGACGTGAAACGTGAGAGTAGGTGACGGCGCCTCACGTTTCACGTTTCAGTTGGTTGGCCGACCGACTAACGCTTGTGCGTTCGTTCCTCGCTGGTACGGAATAACTCGGCTTACCCATAGTCAGTAAACCGCAACGCTGTCGGGCTGATACCGGGACGCTGGACTACTGGCGGCGGATTACTGATAGTACGCATCCACGGCATAAGAAGTTCCACTGATCCCCTCCTTTCGGTCGTTAGGACTCGTCAAGAAATAAGTTCCATCCGGTGCGTCGCACTGTCCACGAAATGACTCTAGTCCGCAACCTCATCTGGACAGTGCGACGCACCAAAACGGGAAGTTATTCTTTGACAAGCCCTAAGTAAGCTTCAAGAAATAAGTTACCGGTCTGATTCCGGGAATCGGCCAGGCGATGACGGGAAAGCCGAGAGGTATTGTGGCCGACTCCCGGAATCGTCTCTGCGAAACGCCTGCGTTATTTCTTGACAGTTCCCCATGCGACGGGTCGCGCCACGGGGGATGAAAAGTGGACGCAGATTTACGCAGAAACAATTGATCTGCGCAGATTTTATCAGCGTCAATCAATTCAGATCAGCGGCATCAGCGTCCTATTTTCAGGGCAGAAGATAGTGGAATCTGTAGGTGCGGTTTGTAACCGCACTTCTTCGGGTGAAAGTGCGGTTACAAACCGCACCTACGTTTTATCATCTCGTTGATCAGTACAGATTCGGCGAATTAGAGCGGATCCACATCTGCGAAAGCTGTGGCTAGCAGCCTGTCGGAGAGAGAAGAAATAGAACGCGGATGGCGCGGAAAGGGCTGATTTTCGCGGATAAAATCGAGAAAAATCCGGTTTTTTCCGTACTTTCCGCTATATCCGCGTTCTATTCTGTGCTACTCCGACAGCCTGCTACGGAATACAAATCTGCTGTCCGGGCCGAATCAGATTCGGATTTTTGATCGACGGGTTGGCGTCGCGCATCTGCTTGGGCGTCTTGCCGTGGCTGCTGCCGATGCGGTAGAGCTGGTCACCGGCTTTGACCGTATAGGTGGCGCTGCAACCTGTGGCCGGCACGCTGCTGTGGCCCACCTGCTGGTTCTCAAAATCGAAACCCGTTTTGGCACAGAGACCCGCCACAGTGGGCAGTTTCACCTTCTGGCAGGTGGCTGTGTGGGCCAACCAGCCATCTTTCAGCGTTTCACAGACATTGTACTCCGCACCGGGAACCCGGTAGTCATTCGCCGGGAAGTCGATGCGGAAATAGCCCAGCCCATCGGTAGTCACCGCACCCGGCTCGTAGTTGGTGGTCACAGTCGGCTTGGCTTTGATCTCCCAGCCGGGCAGCCCGACGTTGCCGTTTGCATCCACTTTGCGACCCACGATGCAGAAGGCAGGCTCCACCTGGCGGTTGGAAAATTCCACCTGTACGCATCGGGTATCCGCCAGGGTGACAGAATAGTGAACCGGCGCGGCCGCTTCCCAGCCACTCAAGGGCAACTGCTCGTGGACCGTATAGGGGCCAAAAGGCAGGTCTTTGAAGATAATACGTCCAGCGGCATCGGTTTTGCCCTCGGCTACGGTCGAATTGTCGGCCCGCAGTACGCTGATAAACCAGCCGGGCAGCCCGACGGGGTCCTGCCCCGAAGCGGCTGGCGGCACATCCCGCTTGATTACTTCAATACAGCCTTTGCTGCCATCCACAATCCGGTTTTTGAAGCGGATGAGATAGGGGCCAGGCACCTCGACATTCAGACTCTGCTTACCATCCACCGGGGAAACCGGATTGGCCGACACGCCGTTGGGCGCGGTCTCACTAAACTCCCAAAGACCCGGCGTCAGGGTAAAGACGGCCATACCGTCCGCGCCCGTAGTCTTGTCCACCGGGGAGGCGAAATGATTGCCTGTGCCCGGTTTGGCATGGATAATGAAATTCGCCAACGGTTCGTGCGTGGCGCTGATCTTCAGCACATTGACGGTCACATCCTGCTTCATTTTGAAACGGATCGTCTGGCATTCGGTCGCACCAAAGGCCAGGTTCACATCAAAGCTGGCGTCGGTGACCGGTGACCAGCCGGCCCGGGCGCCGATGGAGAAGTTCCAACGGCCTGCCTTAAGACCGTCGAACCGAAACGATCCCAGCGGGCCGACTTTGCTGTCTGTCACGTCAATGGTCTGCACGTTGCTGGCCGTAGCCGGGTCCAGCAGACCAGTAGTTGGGTCATACATCACGCCGGTAATGGTCCAGCCGCTGCTCGCTTGCTCCGCGTGGTTGATTACGCTGCCTTTGACGCAGAAAACGTCGAGGGGTGTTGCCTGTTGCTGGGCAGGGGCTGCTCCTACAGCGCCAGCCGACAAGAACAGCATACACAGCAATAACAGAACACCAAATCCACGAATTGTTCCTACTCTGAGCGAAAGATTCATACCTTACCCCCTGTGTGAAAGATTGGTGAATAAATCTCCTGCCGACCCACTTGCAGACAATACAAAACTTCCAATCTGCGCTTCATCTGATCTGAAAACAGGACGCTGATGACGCTGAAAAGAATGATTGACACTGATTTTATGAAACTGCTCACCCCCACCCAACCTCCCCCACTGTGGGGGAGGAGTCGATCCACTTCCCTCCCTGGAATGGGGAGGGGTAGGCTGGGGTGGCTGAACAGTTACGATTTTATCAGCGCAGATCAGTTGTTTCAGCGCAAATCTGCGTCCGCTTTTCATCTGATAGCACAAGCTGAAAATAGATTGTATGCAATTGCGTCGGTAAAGATAACGAAGAAAGCGGACTGCCCACACGAAAAAACTGGGGGTTCTCTTGCGTTGTAGAGGTTCGTTGTAGTTGCGAGAACGCCATTGGGTGTAAGTATAGTAGAATTGGTACGAAAAGGCAACCTCTATTTTTCAGCTTGAGCGTCTCCCCATTTGCGGGGTAACTGCTCACCCCCTCCCAACCTCCCCCACTGTGGGGGAGGAGTCGATTCAGTTCCCTCCCTGGAATGGGGAGGGGTAGGCTGGGATGGCTGAACAGTTACCTTCCGGGACAGATTTTTCACTTTATGGTTATTGTAAACGGAGACAACCGATGATCTATCTTTGGCTGGCCGTACTTTTTTTGCTGATTGGCGGCGCGCTGCTCCTGCGGCAGGGGCGCGCCAGGTGGCAAGAAACCGGGCTGCCGGATGGCGAAGTAGTCTATAGCGACACGGGTCAGTGGGAAAAGCAGGAGCAGCCTCTTATTAGCCGCCGTTATGGGATTGTCGGACGGCCTGACTATCTGGTGCGGATAGTCGAGAATGGCCAGACCCACTCCATTCCCGTGGAGGTGAAAAGCCACCGCCGCCCAGCCGAACCCTACGCCAGCCACATTCTGCAACTGGCAACCTATTGCCTGCTGGTAGAAGATGTGCTGAAAGCCCGCCCACCCTACGGTTTTATCCGCTATGCCGATGCTACCCTGCGCATTGCCTACAGCGACGAATTGCGCGTCCAGGTTCTGGAAGCAGCCGAGGGGATTCGCTCGGCGCGGGGTGCGCCCGATGTGAAGCGGGATCACCGGGAGGCAACCC
This sequence comes from Caldilineaceae bacterium, assembly GCA_023384455.1. Taxonomy (GTDB): domain Bacteria; phylum Chloroflexota; class Anaerolineae; order Caldilineales; family Caldilineaceae; genus JACQGT01. The sequence goes on from JAHDWH010000137.1 coordinate 4,675, forward strand.
GCTGCCGCAATTGTGGTTATCGCCGGGCCTGTGGTGGGGAGGCCCTGCCCTGAAAATAGCCATCCGTACGTCGGACTGTTAGTCCGACCAGTGACGTTGCAGGCCAGTCGGACTGACAGTCCGACCTACCTTTTCGTCGTTCCTGTCAATGCACGGTCCAGCCCCCGTCAATCGTCACCCCCGCGCCGGTGACAAAGCTGGCCGCATCGCTGGCCAGAAAGACGGCCAACCCGCCGATTTCCTCCAGATTGCCCCAACGCCCCAGAGGGATTTTGGCGATGAACTCTTTGTACTTCTCCGGATCGTTCATCAGGGGCAGATTCATTTCCGTGGCAAAGGGACCGGGCAGCATTGTGTTAACGGTTATGCCAAAGGGGGCCCATTCCAGGGCCAGGGCCCGGGACATCTGCAAGACCGCGCCTTTGCTGCTGGTATAGGGGGTGCGGTCGGCCAGGGCGATCACCGAAAGGGTGGAGCCGATATTGATCACCCGGCCATACTTCTGGGCTTTCAGGTGTTTGGCGGCGGCCCGGCAGATATTCCAGACGCCCACAACATTTGTATCCAGCACCTGGCGGAATTCTTCGGGGGTCAGTTCCTCAATCGGGCCGCGGATGTTGATGCCCGCGTTGTTGACCAGAATGTGCAGCCCGCCCAGGTCACGGATCACCTGTTGCACCAGGGCCATCGTCTCGGCGCTGCTGCTCACATCACAGCTATAGCCACGCACAGCGCGACCGGTGGCCTGGGCAATCTCCGCAGCGGCCGCGTCGGCCCGGTGCTGATCCCGGCTGGTGAGGGCGACATCTGCGCCAGCCTCGGCCAGGGCCAGGGCCATCTGCTGTCCCAGTCCCCGGTTGCCACCGGTGACGAGTGCTACACGGCCTGTCAGGTTGAATTTGTCGAGAATGGGCATGGGATATCCTTTCGGGATGGGGAGAGGAGCTTGGGGATCAGGAGCGGGCCAAAGGCGCACGCAGTGGGTGCGGTCATCCTCGGCCACGCGGACCCGGTGGTGGACGCTGCGGTCAAACATCAGATCGACCGGGGCAGTATTTACACCCGCAACAGCCCCCTGGAGATCGAACTGGCCGAAGATATCGAACAGACCGTCGCAGCCGCCGTCGGCGCGTTGCAGATGATCCGTCGGGGGCTGGAGAACGACGAACTGGACGCGCTGCTCCTGTGTGATCTGACAGAAGAGCCGTTCTGCCGTCTGGTGCGCTAGTATCCTGTCCGCCTACCCCACCGCCCCACGGCGCAGCCTCAATCTTTCCAGAGGCAAAGCCCGCAGCACAATCGCCATATCTTCCCCGCCAAAGCCGCCGGCCAGACCGTAGAGCAGCAGATAGACCAGCCAGCCCAGGCCGACCGCCAGCCACAAGGAAAGACCCGTGGCCGCCACCGCGTAGATGATGACGGCCATTGCCCCGGTTGCCATTACAGGCCGCCAGAGCAATTCCAGCCACGCTACCTGCCCCACGTGGCGGCGCACACTCCAGTAGAAGGGGACAAAGAGGCATAGCTCGGAAAGAATCGTCACCACTGCCGCGCCGATATAATCAAAGGAGGGTATCACCAGCAGATTGCCGACGATATTGAAAGCCACCCCCAGCATAAAGGCCCGGGTCAGATAGCGCTGCTGGTTGACCGCAATCAGCACATACTGGGTCACACTGTTGACAAAGCCGATGGGGATGGACCAGATGATTACCTGTAGCGCCAGGGCAGAGCCGCCCCGGTAGCTGATCTCCCGGCCCAGGAGATTCACCGTATCGGGCACATGCAGGAATTCGGCACCGCCCAGCAGATAGATAAGCGGTTCGGCCAGGGCGGTGATTGTCAGCGCGACGGGCAGGCTGATCAGCAGAAGCAGGCGCAGGCTCAGGGTATAGGAACGCAGCAATCCATCCCCTTCCCGCCGGGCAAAACGGCTCAACAGTGGGAAGATGGCAAAGGTAAAGGTGCTGGGGATGATATTCAGCCCGTCCAGATATTTGAGCGACGCGCTGTAGATACCCACGCTGAAAGCCCCGGCCAGGGGGCGCAAAATCCAGAGATCGATGCGCCAGAAGATTGTCGCCAACAGATGGTTGATCATCAGCGGGCCGCTCTCCCGGAACATCCACTTTTGCAGGGGCCAGTCCCAGGACCAGACCGGATGGAAGAGAACCCGACGGGTGAGAAAAGCCAGCCACAGGAGTTGAATCAGATTCATTACCAGACTGACCCCGGCCAATCCAACAAACCCCCAGCCCCCAAAAAGCACCAGCGCGCCAAAAGCCACTTTCATCATAGCCATTGCGCTGCTTAGCCCGGCGGGATACTCCATCTTTTCAAAAGCATAAAAGAGGCTGCTAAAGGCGTCCGACCAGTTTGCCAGAAGCATCGCCCCGCCAAAGATGGCGATGGCCTGGATCTCTTCCGGGCCGATGCTGTTTGTGTACCAGTATCCACCGGTGACCAGCGCCAGCACCGGCATACTGATCAGCCAGAGAAGGGTGCGCAGGGCCAGGACATTCGTCAGATAGCGGCTGGCCTGCCCCTTCTCCGCGGCCACATCCCGGGTGAGCAGTGTGCCCAGGCCATAGCGGCTCAGAATCTCGAAAAATCCATAGACCGCCACCACAAAAGCATACTTGCCCGTGCCTTCCGGCCCCAGCAGACGCACATAGAGCATCGCAAAGGCAAAGTCGATAGCTTTGTTGGTCAGGCTCAGCCCCATCGGGACCAGTGTATTCTTGGCAACCGTATGCACTGCGTTCTCTTCGTCGGTTGGCTCGTAATAGCGCCCCCACAGCCACCAGAGCAGCAGCAGCAGACCGGTCATCCCCGCCAGAAAAGAGACGTACAGCCCCAGTTTGAAGCTCATCGGGCTATAGACGAAACGCACAGTCCATTGACCTTCGGCTGGCAGATAGACAGCGCGCAGGCTGCCATTCGCCCGATAGACCTTCAGTTCACTCTCATTGCTCTCGTCCCCGCCAAAGGGACGCAGAAATGCCTTCCAGCCCGGCAGATGGGCATCGGTCAGGACCAGCCAGCCCCGGTCGCTCAGATTCACATCCACAAAGAGGCTGTTGGCTGTGTAGCGGCTGATGTGGGCTTCGGCCAACTGAGGAGAGGAGGGAATCAGCGCGTTCGGCTCTGGCGGCGTCTCCTCGATAAAGACAAAGCGGCGCAGGTCCGTCTCCAGCAGGGGCTGGGCGTCGGCTGGGGTCACCAGCGCCTGCTCTACGAAGAAGGCCCGGGGAAAGGCTTCGCTGTTCTCGTAGACGCGCACGGAGTTCTGCTCCTCCCCCGACGCGGGGGAGGCTGGGTGGGGGAAGATTTCTGTCCACCCGGCCACATCGGGTATGGCCTGCTCGGCCAGCACATATTTCACACCCAGCAGGTCCAGCAGAGGATTGTTCAGCCCAAAGGGAGATGGCCCAGTGGCGTAGAGGGGAGCAATGCGGTTGTAAAGCAGTTCCCCGCTCTGATCCGCGATGCGATTCATCAGACCCACATACTGCTTGGGGATGATCGAGTCGTAGCCCCGGATATCCTGCCAGCCGTAGTACATCCCCACATTAGCGTTGAAGGTCTTGACACCCGGAATGTCGAAGGTAGTAAAGCGCCAGGGCGCGTACTGGGTATTGGGTTGTCCGTCACCGGTCATCAATCCCTCGCGCTGGTTGATGAATTCGACAACGGGTGGGATGTTGCGCAGGGGTGACAGAGCCGGGTCGGTGGCGGGATTGAACCCCCCGTGGGCGGCGAAGAGATCGAAGAAGACAATGGCGACGGCGATCAGGCCGAGAAGGGTTGTACGCTGGGTGCTGTGTCTCGTATCCGTGCCAGGGCGCTCGCTGGAATCCGCTACACGCAATACATACTGGACGAATAGACCACTGAGCAGGGCAAACAGACCGAACGCGGCCAGCCCCACACTCTGATACCCCCAGAACATCCGGCCATCGGCAAAGGCCATCTGGGCCAGATCGCTGCTCTCCACAATGCGCTGGCCCAGGGCAATGAACGGCCCGGGAAAGAAACGGCTGGCGACGACTGCCCCCAGCACCCCTATCCCGGCCAAAAGAATAAGACGGGCCGCTGCCAGGAGCAGCCACCGGAAGTCGATCCGCAGGCGTCCGAACCCCGATCCCCAATCCCTAATCCCCTGCCGCAGCAGATGCTCCAGCCCAATTCCGCCCAACACGGCCATTGCCACAGAAAAGGGGAAGACCCAGCGAAAAGGGCTATGTAGCTGTTTCCAGCCGGGCAACCCATAAAAGAGCAGGGCGTAGAGGGGTGTGCCAAAAGCAAAGAGCAGGGAGATCAGCGCCAGACCAGCAAAGAGAAGGGTAGGGATTGTGAGTTGGGGATTGGGGGTTGGGGATTGGGGAGAAACGGGTTCGTCGTGAACAGACGTCCCGTGTCCGGCGTCCGGCGTCTGCCCTGCCCCTTGCCATCTGCCAACTGCAACTACCAGCGCCACCCCAGCCAGCAGCCAGGTGAGGAGTCCCACGTAGCTGCCGCCCTCGACATAATTCTTCACCCCCCAAAAAATTGTGTTGGACGATTCGCCCAGGGCATTGACTGTACTGGGCACCCACTGCATCTCCCACAGATCAAACCAGGCGTGATGGCTGGGGCTGCCAAAAAAGTTGGGAAGGGCAAAAGTGAGAATCTGCCGGCTGGGCCAGGCCCAGCCGATAATCTGCTCATAGGAGGCAGAGCCTTCCCGGAAGTTCAGGGTCACCAGATCGAATAGGGGCAGTAGCTGAACGCCGCCCAGCGCCACACCGAGGAAGGCGAGGATCAGCAGCCAGCCGGAGAGCTTCCAGATGCGGACGAGAGAATTGAGAATTCGGAAACGGAACTCCGCAAAACGTGAAACCCGCCCAGTGCGCGCTCCTGGGCTGCCTGATCCTGTGCGGGGGAATTCCGCCCCTCTCTCTGGGGAAATCTTCTTCCAGGCGACGAACAGGCGAATGGCAGTGTACATGCCAGCCACCAGCAGGGAATAATAGATAAACTCGGGGTGACCGGCAAGGGCAGTCATCCCCATTGCCCCCGCGCCCAGCATCACATACGGGATGGGCCGAAAGCTGCGTGTCCCCTTCTCTTCCTGTTTGCGGATGATAAATTCGATGATGGCGAGCAGCAAAGGCAGCCAGGCCGCGGCGGCCAGCACCATTGTAAAAACGACGCTGACAACCAGAAAGCCGCTGAATTGAAAGACCACCCCGCCGTAGAGCGCTGCCACCGGTCGCAGACCCAGCACCCGCCCCAGGGCATACAGATTCAGACCGGCGATGGCAAGTTGCAGCGCGGTGAACCAGCCATAGGCCGCATCCAGCGGCAGAATGTAGAACAGAATACTCAGGGGGTAGAGTGCGCTGGACTGACCCGCGGCCAAAAAGGGGATACCTGTAAAAATCTGGGGATTCCAAAGGGGAATTTCTCCGCCAGCCAGGGCGTTGTGGATGTGCAGCTTCCACACTGCATTTTCCAGCACCAGATCGCTGAGCAGACTATTGTGGGGGATCAGCCCGGGCTGAAGAGATTTCCAGGGTTCAAAGGTGTAGAGATTGTCGTAGGGGAGAAGGGTTTTGCCTGTAAAAAGTACTGGCCCAAACCAGAGCAGGGGCAAAACAATTAAAGCCAGCAGCGCGAGAATATCGCCGCGATTTCGTCGAAGAAAGTTCATAGGTCGTTTCGTCAGGAAAGATGCCGGGATGTGGGGGTGCTGGACAGCTTTTCCATCATCCCCTCATCCCATCATCGGTTAGTCTGCCCACAGCAACCGGCTGCTCATTCGTCGTCCCGGCCCGGGCCCGTTTTCTGTGCCGCCACGCCAGCTCCCACACCCGCCAGGCCGATTCCAACTTGACCGGAATGTCCATTTTGCTTTGACCGATACGCCGATCCTCAAAATGGATAGGCACTTCGATAATCTTGAAGCGCAGCCGTTCGCACAGATAAGCCATCTCTACCTGAAAAATATAGCCGTTGCTGCGAATGCTGCTCAGGCCGATCTCCTGGAGCGCCGGGCCACGCCAGAGCTTGAAACCGGCTGTCATATCCCGCACACGAATGCCCAGAAGAGTGCGGCTGTAGAGGTTGGCCCACCAGCTCAGAAAGCGCCGCCACCAGCTCCAGCCCTCATCCAATGAGCCGCCCGGCACATACCGGCTGCCAATCACCACATCCGCGCCCGTGGAGAGAATAACACCCAGCATTGCGGGAATGTAGCCAGGGGAATGGGAAAAGTCCGCATCCATCTGCATCACAAACTCTGCGCCTTCGGCCAGAGCTTGGGACATCCCCGCCACATAGGCCGTGCCCAGACCGCCCTTGCCTTTGCGATGCAAAACGCCCATGCGCTGCTTGCCGTTCCGATTGAAGCTGGCGGCCAATTCATCAGCAATCTGGCCTGTGCCATCAGGGGAGTTGTCGTCCACAATCAGCAGGCGCAGACCGGAAAGCCCCAACCCCAAAATCGCCTCGCTGATGCCCGCCAGATTTTCCGCCTCGTTATAAGTCGGAATTACCACAGTCACGGGCGTCTGTCGCCACTCGCTGGGAAGCCGGATCGGTTGGTTGATCAGATGTTGCATAGAGCATCTCAAACGGTTGATTGACCCATAGTACAAGCGAACAATTGTAGCACGCACAGGGCCGAAGACCCAACTGGCGGGCTATTTCCACCAGCAGAGCAAGTCAACCACAAGGAGGTCGACTTGCTCTCATTCTGTTGTTAATGTCCTACCTCAATATACAAGACACAAAGACACAAAGCGTAGGAAAAACTTTGTGTCTTCGTGGCTTTGTGGTTTGGGTCATGACTTAGGCTTCCACCACCAGCATTTTGCCCCGGTTGCCCAACTCCTTGCCGTCCACCGCGCGGCGCATCCGCTCCATCTGCTGCATATCCACCGGAGCGAACAGGTGGGGCAAGTAGGCCCGCTTTTCCACGCCCACGCCGTGCTCGCCGGTGATGGAGCCGCCCAGCGCGATACACAATTCGAGGATTTCCCCGGCCAACTCTTCGGCCTTTTCCAGCGCTCCTTCCTCCCGTCCATCAAAGAGAATCAGCGGGTGCAGATTGCCGTCCCCGGCGTGGAAAACATTCGCCACCTCAATACTGTACTTACGGCTCAGCGCGCCGATTGCGGCCAGGGCTTCGCCCAATTTGCTGCGGGGCACAACCCCGTCCTGCACAATATAATCCGGGGCCAGCCGTCCCACCGCGGAAAAGGCGGACTTGCGCCCCTTCCAGATGCGCGCCCGTTCATCTGCGTTCTGGGCAATGCGTACTTCGGTTGCGCCGGTTCCATCCATCACTTGCAGCAGGTGGGCAAACTCGGCCTCCACCGCCACGCTCTCCCCCTCCAGCTCCACAATCACCAGCGCGGCTGCGTCGGGATAGCCCGCTTTGGCCCCTACCTCCGCGGCTTTGATGGCGAGTTTGTCCATAATTTCCATGGCGCCGGGCAATAGCCCTGACGCCACCACCGCCGAGACCGCATCCCCCGCGGCTTGCAGGCTGTCGTAGGCGGCCAGGACTGTGCGGTATAACTGGGGAATGGGCAGCAGACGCAGGGTAATCTCGACGGCTATGCCGAACAACCCTTCGCTGCCCACAAAAAAGCCGCCCACATCCGGGCCAACCCCTTCCAGACTTTCGCCGCCCATCTCCACCACTTCCCCGTCGGGCAGCACAACCGTCATGCCCAGGACGTGATTGCTGGTCATCCCATATTTCAGACAGTGGGCGCCGCCGGAGTTGAAGGCCACATTGCCCCCAATTGTGCAGATGGCCTGGCTGGACGGGTCCGGCGCGTAGTAGAGGCCGAAGGGCGCGGCGGCCTGGGAGACGGCCAGATTGATCACCCCCGGCTCGACCACCGCGATGCGTTCGTCCGGGTCCAGGCGCAGGATTCTGTTCATCCGGTTGAGTGCGATGACAATGCCGTCTTCCACAGGCAGAGAGCCGCCGGAGAGGCTGGTGCCGCTGCCCCGGGCCACAAAGGGCACGCCGTGCTGGTGGCAAAGACGCACTGCGGCGATCACCTCCTCCCGGTTGTGGGGGATGACCACACCGGCGGCCCGGGCCTTAAAGGCGGTCAGCGCGTCGGATTCGTAGGCTTTCAGTTGCGCGGCCTGAGTGAGCAGACGGTCGGGGGGGAAGATGTGGGAGAGGTCGGAAAGTAAAGGGTGCATAGGGCCAGTCCTGTCGTCTGGATTGAGGATGGGATGATGGGATGATGGACTGCCATCATCCCATCATCCCACCCTCTTTTTTCGCGTTCGTCACCTGCACAATTTGCGCGATAATCGCCACCGCGATCTCCTCCGGCCTGCGCCCGCCCAGGTCGAGACCGATGGGGGCGTGGATGCGGGTGAGCTGGGCGTCCGTCGCGCCGGCTTCCTTTAGCGCGGCCACCCGGCTGGCGTGGGTGCGTCTCGATCCCAGGGCACCGATGTAGCACACCGGGCTGCCCAGGGCGACGAGGAGGGCCGGGTTGTCCAGCTTTTCGTCGTGGGTCAGGGTGACGAGACAGGTGGATTCGTTCAGGTTGAGATCGGCCAGAATGTCGGCGGGCCAGCCGATGAGCAGGCGGTCGGCGTGGGCAAAACGTTCGGGCGTGGCAAAGGCCCGGCGAGCGTCCACCACAAGCGTGCGAAAGCCCAGCGCGGCGGCAAAGGTCACCAGCGGGATGGCGATATGCACCCCACCGACAATCACCAGTTGGGGCGGCGGCGGGTACACATCCACAAAGACGTCCCATTCGTTTTCCCCCTGGCGAAAGCGAAAACGCTCGGACTGCTGACGGGCCAGCGCCGCCGCTGCCACCCGCCGCGTCTCCCCATCCAGCGCCACATCGCCCAGCGTACCCCTGTCTCGCTCCGGCCAGACCAGCATTTTGGCGCCCCTGCCCGGCCCGGCCAGGAGTGTCGCCAACGCCACCAGCCGTTCGGCCTGGATTTCTTCTATCAGCAGCCCGTGGAGCGATGGCGGCATTTCGGCTTACTCCACATTTTCGTGCAGCCAATATTGCGCGCCAGGGGTGGCCGCCCAGAGGGGGAAGGCCCCAAAAACGTAGGAGACCGCTTCCGCCTCGTCCCCAAAGCCAAACATCCCCGGCATTTCGTCGGGATCGGGCATAGGTTCCAGGCCGAGCAGATAGTCGGGCACATATTCGTTGCAGTCCAGCGCCACTTCCAGGGCTTCGAGCGCGTTGTCGCTGCGCCCTTCTGTGCGAAAGAGCAGGAGCGCTTCGTTGTAGGCCCAGTGGGCCATCCCGTCGTCGAAGCTATCTATCAACTCGGCGGCCTCGTCGTGGCGGCGCAGGAGGAGCAGGGCGTCCAACAATTGGTAACGGACGCCCTGGTTGTCGCTTGGATTTAAGGCCATCATCTCGTGATAGATGCTCACTGCTTCGTCCACTTCGCCGTAGTTCCAGAGACTGGAAGCCAAACTTCGCAGGGCGCGCATATAGGGGCGGGTCTCCACCAGCCCCCAGAAAGCCCCCCGATCTTCCTCGAAAATGTCGGGACCCAGACCGCGCTCGCCTGCGGCCACGGCCTTGCGGAATTGGGCGATGGCGTCGGGCAGATTGTCGGCCATATCGCCCAGCAACACAAAGGCATCCGCACAGTTCGGGTCCAGTTTTAACGCATCTTTGATCAGTTTGCGCGCCCGACGCTCCGGCGCCTCCATCGCCTGCATCACCAATTCCTGGGCCTTCTCCTGGGGTGTCCCCGGCTCCCGGCGGGGAATCTGCCCGTCGTTGTCCAACAGAAAGCGGCGCAGAAAATCATTGGCCTCGTCCAGATTCTCAAAATCCTGGTCGGCCATCAGCTTGCCCAGATCGGCCATCTGTTGCTCCATATCCAGACGGCTGAAGCCAACGGGAGGCAGCACTTCCGGGTCCTCTGCCCGCTTGCGCGGGGAGAGCGGGCGGCCGGCCCGACGATGGCCTGCCGTCGGTTTGTCGTCGTTGCCCTTTTTGCGTGTACTCATTCTTCGTCGCTCCTTCCCTGGCCTTACCAGTGAATGGGTTCGATATAGACTTCGATGTTGCCGCCGCAGGCCAACCCCACCTCCCAGGCGCTCTCGTCGCTGATGCCAAAGGCGATCAGTTTGGGCTTCTGGCTATGTAAAATATCCAGCGCCTCCTGCACGACAGCCCCTTCCACACAGCCGCCGCTGACCGAGCCGCTCATCTCCCCGGCAGAGGAGACGGCCATCTTTGCACCCAAAGGTCGGGGCGCAGAGCCGTGGACTGCGACGACCGTCGCCAGGGCAATGCCTTTGCCCTCATCGGTCCAGCGTTGAATGTCGGGTAGTATCTCGCGCATAAGCACCTGCCAAAAGAAAGAATAGAACGCGGATTCAGCGGATCGAGCGGATAAAAACGGATACTCACAAAATCTGCGCAAATCAGCAGTTTCAGCGGAATCTGCGTCCCGTTTCTGCTTTTCCTGCAAGCACCTCGGCCAACTGCTCCAGGCTGACCAGATTGTGGACGGGCAGAAAGTCGTCCACGTGGGGCAGGGCGGCCTGAATGCCTCGGGTCAAAGGCTGGTAGGTGGGCGATCCGAGCAGCGGGTTCAGCCAGATCAGCCGGTGGCAACTGCGGTGTAGCCGCTCCATCTCGGCGTTCAGTTGGGCCGGGTCGCCCCTGTCCCAGCCGTCGCTGATGATCATCACCACCGCGCCCTGGCCCAGCACCCGGCGTCCCCACTCGAAATTGAAGGCGTGGAGCGCCTCGCCGATGCGAGTTCCGCCGGCCCAGTCGTGGACGCTTTGGGCGGCCTGCTCCACGGCTTCGTCAATACTGCGCCGGTGCAGGTGGCGGGTAATGCGGGTCAGCCTCGTGCTGAAGACAAAGGCTTCCACCTGATCCAGGGAACGGCTCAACCCGTAGAGGAATTGTAACAGAACACGGGCGTAACGGTCCATTGAGCCGCTGATGTCGCAGAGGACGACCAGCCGCCGCCGTTTGACTGTGCGCTGGCGCTGGGCCAGATGCAGGGCCTCGCCGCCGTAGCGCAGATTGTGGCGAAAGGTCCGTCGCAGGTCCAACTGATCGCCCCGGCCATCGGGTCGGCGGCGGTGGGTGCGGCGCAGGGGCGGTTGCCAGGGCAATGTCTGCATAAACGCCTTCACCTGGGCCAGTTCGTAGTCGCTCATCCGGGCGAAATCTTTGTGGCGCAGCACTTCCCGATCTGTGGCCGTGAAAAGTTTGTCCACAAACGGCTCGTCGTCGTCTGACCGGGACTGGCTCTCCGCCGCGCTGCGGGAGATGAGCCGGTACTGCTCCTGCACGCCCGGCTGTTTCTTGAGCAGCTTGCCCAAATCAATCGGCGGCAGATGGGCAGTGGGTCTGGCCCGCCAAAAGAGGGCGAAGGCTTCGTCGAACAATGCCAAATGCTCGTGGCGGCTGACAAAAATCGCCCGTGCGCTCTCCTGCACATCCTCGCGCCTACGCAGATCGACAATTTCCAGCGCGGCCACAAAATCGAGCATCTGCGCCGGTGTCACGGGAATGCCCAGGCCGCGCAGCAGGCGGCCAAAATGGACGATATTGGGCAGGAGATGGCCGTATTGCGTAGTGCGTATTGCGTCTGTCATCGGATCGATGAGGCTTTCCTGGAGAGGCGTGAAACGTGAAACGAGAGATCGGCGGCGTCATTCACGTTTCACGCCTCACGTTTCTTTTTGATATTCCTTGCGCAGCCGGTCGATAATCTGGTGCACGCTCTCGCCCTGGACCTTTTGGATGTCGTCCCGGTATTTGAGCAGCACCCCAAGCGTTTCGTTGACCACTTCCTCGTGCAATTCCTCCTGATCCAGGGCCACCAGCGCGTTGATCCAGTCGAGCGTCTCGGCCACGCCGGGCAGTTTGTAGAGTTCGACCCCGCGCAGTTCCTGGACGAAGGCGACCACCTGGCGGGCCAACTGTTCCGGCGCGGCGGGCACTTTCGCCAGGACGATCCCGTACTCCTTTTCGAAGTTGGGGTAGTCGATCCAGTGGTAGAGACAGCGCCGTTTGAGCGCGTCGTGGACCTCCCGTGTGCGGTTGGAGGTCACAATCACCACCGGCGGCTCCACGGCTCGGATCGTTCCGATCTCAGGCACAGTAATCTGAAAATCGGAGAGGACTTCGAGCAGAAATGCTTCAAACTCCTCATCGGCCCGGTCCAGTTCGTCGATGAGGAGGACGGGCGGGCTGCCATTGCGGCTGTCGATGGCCTGGAGCAGAGGACGACGCAGCAGAAATTCATCGCTGAACAACTCCTGCACCGCGTTGTGATCTTTCGCCGTGCCCGCCGCTTCCATCAGGCGAATCTGCAACATCTGCCGGGTGTAGTTCCACTCGTAGACCGCCGTACTCACGTCCAGCCCCTCGTAGCATTGCAGGCGGATCAGCGGGCGCTCCAACAGGCGGCTGAGCACCTTCGCCACTTCGGTCTTGCCCACGCCCGCTTCCCCTTCCAGAAAGAGGGGGCGCTGTAATTTCAGGGCCAGAAAGATGGCCGTCGCCAGACTGCGGTCGGCGATGTAGACATTCTCGGCCAGGGCCGCGGTCACTTCGTCGATAGAACGGATAGGGGAAGGCAAGAGTCAATGCTCCAAATAGGCGATGGCGTAGAATCTACGACGGGACAGGTGTCCGCTGAAGGACTTCCGGGGCACGGGTGATGATCCGTTCGATCTGTTCGAGTTTTGACTGGGCCTCCTGCAAAGAATCCTGCATCATCGACATCAACTCCCGCGCTGCCAGGTGATCGGTAAAGACGGACAAAGACGCATCGTACCAGGTTTCGTCTGCGGGCAGATAGTCGTCGGGAAGATCAGCCACTTCTACACGCAGAATTTGAGTGGGCTGTCCGTCGCCGTTCACATCGAGCAGATACGAACCGGCGCGCTCCACGCGCAGCAGTAGCTGTCGCAAAGTGGTCTGACGGGCCAGGAAACTACGCAGTGCGTATTCTTCAACCCGAACTACCAACCACCGGTTGTGGCTCTCATCGGCGTCGCACCAATAATAGAGATAGTGGCCCTTGCCATTGTCCCGATAATAGGGGAGCAGCGCGCCATCAAAATAGATGAGATCGGCAATCAATCGTCTATTTTTGATAGGAAGATCGGGAAGATGTAATCCCTGTACAGTAGGTAACATTATATCTCCTCCACGACACGAAACTTTGCAACCAAATCGACACTTTCGGCCTCGTGTAAGCTGATGTGCCCGTGCCTGTCTGGGGGAGAAGCAAGGCCTTCCGACGATTCAATCTGCCCGCGAGCGATATGTGTCCCCAGGATTTTGTGGAAATTGCGATTGAAGCGACTGATCTGACGATAGCGTTGGCGGGCATTCTCAAGTGTGTCAAAAAGCGAAAACGCGTACCCCAGGCAACGAGCTGTATCGGATGCAAACGACGGAGAATTGACGCGTCGCGGGCTGATTTTGAGCGCTGGCAGAAAGTTGTTGGTATGGTCCAAGTTGGCGAAAACAAACCGATAGGCTATAAAGTCGCGGCTCTCGTAATAGGCTGGCGGACAATCTTCCAAATCGGGCATGGTTCAAAACTGAACACACGCGCCTTTACAATTGAATGAGGAGGAAG
>JAHDWH010000429.1 GCA_023384455.1 Caldilineaceae bacterium
ACTCGCCACACACTTTTGGATGAGAATCCTCTCCTGGCGAGTGCGTCGCACCTGATAACTATTCTGGCTTTGGGTGCGACGCACTCGCCACACACTTTTGGATGAGAATCCTCTCCTGGCGAGTGCGTCGCACCTGATAACTATTCTGGCTTTGGGTGCGACGCACTCGCCACACACTTTTGGATGAGAATCCTCTCCTGGCGAGTGCGTCGCACCTGAATAGTCACCGTACAAGAAGAGAACCGGATAGCCAATGAAAAACTCTGATGCAGCCCAAACCGAAGAATACCGGAGCGCGCTGAACAGCAGCGCACGGCTTTTGCGCGCCAACCGTCCCGGCGAGGCGGTGGAGATATTGACACCTTTGCAACAGCAATTCCCCAACGACCCGGATATTGCCATCAACCTGGGCGGCGCGCTCATCCTGCAGCGCAAGTGGGATCAGGCCGTGCGGGTTCTGCTGCCCGCGGCCCGCCAGCATATGGGCAATGCAATGCTGTGGACCAATCTGGCCGCGGCCTATTTGGGGCGGCTGGAGATCGCTGGCCCTAAACAGCAGCAGCAGGCGATCAATGCCTATGAGCAGGCCCTGCGCGCCGACCCCCAAGCGCCCAATGTCCACTATCATCTGGCGCTGATTTACAAGGAGCAGGGCAACCTGAGCCGGGCCGCTGCACTCTTCCAGCGGGCACTGGAGATTAAGCCGGGGGATCGGGACGCGGCCAGTTGGCTGGAACGTTTGAGCCAACAGATTGTGGCCCAGACCTCCGCCCCGAATGCCCAGAGCGGGACGACGGCAAAGGAAGAGACGGGCGCTGATTCCGGGGCCAGGGAGAATTGATGAGCGCGCAACCGTCGCTGCCCTTTCCCCGTAGTCTGTGGCAGAACAAACCAGAGCGTATGGCGTGGGTGGTTTTGCTCTCTGCGTTCAGCGTCTTTGTGATTCTGGCTGTCAGCATCCCCTGGACAGCCAACTATCTTTTGCATCACGCCACTTCGCCGATGGTGGCCCAGCTAAAGCCGACGGTGGGCACGATTTTGCTCTACACCGCTGCCGGCGCCGAGCCTATAGCCGTGACCAATGCCCGGGATGATGTGCTCCAGGGCAGCAAACTTGTCACAACAGGGGAAGCGACCCAGGGGGTGCTGGCTCTGGCCTCGGGCACGAACAGCGAGCAATCCATCGGCGCGGTTCACCTCTATCCAGGCACAGATGTCACCCTCCTGCGCCTTCAACAGCCCCGTTTTCAGCGCAGCCGGGAACCCTATGACGTGCGCCTGCGCCTGACGGAAGGACGTATCCGGGTCTTTACCAACAGCCGGGATAAGCGCGCGCTGGTTGTGCGGGTGGAATTGCCCAATGGCTATGCGGTGTTGAGCGAAGGCAGTTATAATTTCAGTGTACAGGAGGGGCGCACGGAACTCTCTGTCAGCCTGGGCGAGGCCCGGCTCTTTCATCGCAGCAATGCGGAGCTGGTGGTCGGCCCCGGTCTGCGCACGTGGATGGACAGCGAACAGCCGCCCACCGAAGCCATCTCTGCCGAGCGCAATCTGATTCTGGCTGGCGATTTTGGCAGTTCCCTTTCAGAAAACTGGGAAGTCTATAGCGAGGCCCCCTACGTGGCCGCGGGTTCCGTGGAGTTGGGCGAACAGGACGGGCGGCGGGTGGCCCACTTTGTGCGTCTGGGCGAGGACGGCGTACACACAGAAGTGGGGATACGTCAGGAGATCGATCAGGACGTCAACAGCTACGATTCGATGGTCTTTCGTCTGGATGTGCGGCTCTTGCGCCAGACCCTGCGCGGCGCAGGCGAGAAAAGTTCGGAATTTCCCCTGCGTGTCGAGATTGCCTATACGGACATCTATGGCAAGGACTTGACCTGGGGGCACGGCTTTTATTACCGGGACCCGCCCCAGGAATGGTCTGTCAGCGGTGGGGAGAAGATCACGCCCTTTACCTGGTATTTCTATGAATCGCCCAATCTGATAGAATTGTTGCGTGACACCCGACCTGCCCGCATCAACAGCGTTCGGCTCTATGCCAGCGGCTGGAACTACGAGGCAATGATCAGTGAAGTTGGCCTTTTTGTTGAATAGGCAACGGGGCTTTGGTTGATGACGATATATTCAAATCTTTCTTTCAGGAGTCTACTTTGCAGCCTATCACACACCTGTCGTACCTGTTCAGCCACCCCACCCTACCCCTCCCCATT
>JAHDWH010000138.1 GCA_023384455.1 Caldilineaceae bacterium
AACCTTCTTTGTCTTCGCAACCTCCCTTCTTCCCCCAGAGAGCCAAACTCAAGGTGGCAGAACAGGCCAGTCGGACTGACAGTCCGACCTACAACATTTTCGTCGTTATCGGTGTCAGCCGGTCGTGTGGCCTGTTCGAGCGGACGATTGGCTACGGTCGTTCGCTGGTAGGCTGGTTCGCCATCCTCAATCTGGACGCAGGTGTGCTGCTCTGGCTGGCGCTGCTGGCGGGGTGGCTGCCTGTGAACGGGGCGCTCGGGTGGGCGCTGGGGGGCGGGGTGGCAGATCTCTGCCTGCTCTTTGGTATTGTTCAGTTTCTGGCTTGGCGCAAGGGGTAGGCAAGGAACGTAAGGCGTAAAACGTGAAACGTGAGAGCACCCGCCGTACATTCACGTTTCACGTTTCACGCCTTACGCTTTACTTCTTACGCCTGGCTCTCCCGATAGAGCAACACAATCAGCGCTACCTCAATCGCCTTGTCCAGCAGACCGGGCGGGCTGGTGAGGGCCTGATCATTCATCACGAAATAGGCCACGATTGTCAGCGCGGTAAAGGCCATCAACACCCAGCGCACGGTGGAGCGCATCCCCGCGAACTGGGGCAGAAAGTAGAGCGCGGCCAGCAGGGCCAGATAGCCAACACCGTTGAGGACGAAAAGCTTGCCCAGCGTATCCTGGAAAAAGCCGATGCCCAGGGCCAGGTGGAGCAGAGCCGTGAGAAGAGTCAGCACAATCACAGCGTACTGAAGCCTGCCGAGTGGAAATTTTGCGTTGTTCATTGGTTTTCTCCCTGTGCTGAATAGATTGTTACCGTTCGCCGCGTGCCATCTGAATCAGCCGATCCAACACGACTTCGCCGTCGGCGCGCAGGGCGTTGTGTTCGTATTCGTTTGTGATCCACATACGCAGATTGGGGATGCTCCGCGCCGTCTCTGTGGAGAAAGAGCGATCCACATACATATCGTCGTAGTAGACCGCGGCGGCCCCCGGCACCTGATTGCGAGCCAGCTTTTCCACATTGTATAGCCGGGGCCAATCCCCGTCAACGGCCAATAATTCGGCTGTCTCGCGCAGGGGCTGCAACTCGCCATACTCCTCAAACATCCACGGGTAGATCATCTCCCCGGTGAAAAGGAGCGGCCCGTCCTGCTCCGGGGCAAACTGGGGATACTCCGCCCGTACCCGCTGGGCCGACCAGTTGGACGCAAACTCCTGACAGTAGATGGACTCGTGGAGGATGGCAAAGATGGGATTGGTGTTGAAGGACTGCATCCCTTCCAGGTCGCTGAGAAAGGCGTAGTTCAACTCCTCCCCGCGGCTGCCCGCCACAAAAGCCTGCTCGAAGAGGTAGTGGACCTGCTCCCGGCCATCGCTGGCCCCAAAGGCCAGCCCCAACTGTTGCAGACGGTGGGGTGTAAGCAAGTCCCCGGAAGGCAGCAGCACCTCCTGTTGTCTCAACATTTCCACGACGCGGCGGACTCTTTCGGCATCCCCCGGATAGCGGCGGTAGTACAGATCGTTCTGCTCCAGCACCCGCCGGTAGGTGGCCCGATAAACCTCGTCCGCCGTGGCTGTCAGGGATGGCAGACCGCCGGTGATGAAGACTTCCTTCAGCCCCTCCGGTGCGGCGGAAAGATAGTGGACCGCACAAAAACCGCCGTAGCTCTGGCCCAGCACGCTCCACCCGATCTCCTCCCCCACCAGTCGGCGGCGAATCCACTCAGCATCCTGCACAATCGCATCAGCCCGGAAGTGCTTCAGATAGTCCGCCTGCTGCCGGGGAGAACCCAGACGGGCCAGGCTCTGCCGGTTGACCGGTGAGCTGCGCCCCGTGCCCCGCTGGTCCAGCAGAAAGATGCGAAACTCCTGCATAGCCCGCTTCAGCCAGCCGCTGGCCGTGAGCGGGCGGGGCGCGCCAAAACCCGGCCCCCCTTGCAGGAAGAGCAGCCAGGGCAGATTGTCGTTGCGCTTTTGGGGCGCGACCACTTCCCGGCCATAGACGGAGAGGGTCGGTCCGTCTGGCCGGGAGTGGTCCAAAGGCAGATCAAACCAGTGGTCGGTGAGAACAAGTCCGGGCAGGGAATGGGTAGTTGTCATATCTCTTTTGGCCTGAATGGTGTAGAATTTAGAATCTATTGTCCGGCGCAACATCCACCTGCAAGGAGTATACCCGTGAGTGATTTTCGACACAACTGGGCTGGAAATGTCTCCTATCAGTCCACCTGCACCCATCACCCCGAAACTGTTGAGCAATTGCAAGAGATTGTGGCGGCCAGCCGCCAGGTGAAGGTCTTTGGCAGCCGCCACTCCTTGTATACCTGACAAGGCGACAAAATGACCGGGTGACAGGGTGAAAAAATGTCAGTTTATGCCCGTGTCGAGTATAAAGTATAATGCCAAACGCCCTATCCCAAAGGTACCCCAATGACTACTCCCTTCGATATTCTTTTTGAACCGGTGCGTATCGGCCCGGTGACCGCGCCCAACCGCTTCTATCAGGTGCCCCATTGCAACGGTATGGGCTACCGGATGCCCCATTCGATGGCCGCCATGCGCGGTATGAAGGCAGAGGGCGGCTGGGGTGTCATCTGCACCGAAGAGGTGGAAATCCACCACACCAGCGACAACGCACCCTACATTGAGGGCCGCCTGTGGAGCGACGAGGACATCCCCCTCTGGCAGCCGATGACCGCAGCCATCCACGCCCACGGCAGCCTGGCCGGTATCGAACTGGCCTACAACGGCCTGCACGTCCCCAATCTCTTTTCCCGGGTGCCCCCTCTCGGCCCCCGCTCGATGAGCGTCTCCTCCCTCTCGCCAGTCCAGACCCGGCGTATGGACAAAGAGGACTTTCGTAACCTGCGCCGCTGGCACCGGGAGGCCGCGCTGCGGGCCAAACGGGCCGGCTTTGACATTATCTATTGCTACGCAGCCCACAATATGACCCTGGCGATGCAGCTGATGTTGCGCCGCTACAACGACCGCACAGACGAATATGGCGGCTCTCTGCAAAACCGGGTGCGCCTCTTCCGGGAACTGATCGAAGATACCAAAGAGGCGGTGGGGGATAGCTGCGGGGTGGCTGTGCGCTTTGCGGTGGATGAATTGCTGGGCGACGACGGGCTGACCAGCCAGGGCGAAGGCTACGAAATTGTGGCGATGCTGGCCGAGCTGCCCGATCTGTGGGATGTAAATGTCAGCGGCTGGGCCAACGATTCCGCCACCTCCCGCTTCGAGAAGGAGGGCTATCAGGAGCGCTACATCGCCTTTGTCAAATCCCTGACCAGCAAACCCGTCGTCGGCGTGGGGCGCTACACCTCGCCGGATTCGATGGTTTCCGCCATCCGCCGGGGGGTGATGGATCTGATCGGCGCGGCCCGCCCCTCCATCGCCGACCCCTTTCTGCCCCGCAAAGTGCAGGAAGACCGCCTGGAGGACATCCGGGAGTGTATCGGCTGCAACATCTGCGTCACCGGGGATATGCAGACCGTCCCCATCCGCTGCACCCAAAACCCCACAATGGGCGAGGAGTGGCGGCGGGGCTGGCACCCGGAGCAGATTCAGCCCAGACGCAGCGCAAAGGAAGTGCTGGTGGTGGGCGGCGGCCCGGCTGGTCTGGAATGCGCCCGGGCCCTGGGGCAACGGGGCTATACAGTCGTCCTCACCGAAGCCCGGCGGGAGCTGGGCGGGCGGGTGATTCTGGAGTCGGCCCTGCCCGGTCTGAGCGAATGGCGGCGGGTGGCCGAATGGCGGCTGGGTCAACTGGCCAAATTGCCGAATGTCTCCCTCTATCCCGGCAGCCCGATGGCCGCGGCGGATGTGCTGGAGTCGGGCATCCCCAATGTGCTGCTGGCGACGGGAGCCACCTGGCGGCGGGACGGTATCGGGCGCAGTCTGTGGCGGCCTGTGCCGGGCAGCGACGGCCCACAGGTCTACACCCCGGATGATCTGATGGCCGGGCGGCTGCCGACGGGCCGGGTGGTCATCTACGACGACGACAGCTATTATATGGGCGGCGTCCTGGCCGAACTGCTGGCGGCCAATGGCTGTCAGGTCACGCTCATCACCCCGGCCACCCTTCTCTCCTATTGGACCCAATACTCCCTGGAGCAGAAGCGCATCCAACAGCGGTTGGCCCGCCTGGGAGTATTCTGGCGCACCCAGCACAGCCTGACCGCCATCCAGCCCGACGGCGCACAGGTGAACGATCTGGCCCGGGGCGGGGTGGACGAAATCCCCTGTGATGGGGTGGTGCTGGTGACCGAACGGCAGCCCAACGATGCGCTCTACACAGAGCTTCTGCCTGCGCTGGATAGGGGAAAGCTGGATTCTTTGCGGGTCATCGGCGACGCAGAGGCCCCTGGCATCATTGCCCAGGCGGTCTATATGGGCCATCTGGCGGCTCGGGAATTTGAGGAGAAAGCAAGAGAAGGGACACCCTTTCTGGTGGAGCGGACAGCCGTAGCATAAACCTGTCCCTATGGCGGTTGATCTGTGCCGCATCTGCTGATAGGGTAATCAGATGGGTTGTACTGATACCCGTAACAACTGCTTACCCCCACCCAACCTCCCCCACTTTGGGGGAGGAGTCGATGCAGTTCCCTGCCTGGAATAGGGAGGGGTAGGGTGGGGTGGCTGAACAGGTAATTCCCCTATCTTTCCCACAGAGGAGGCAACGATGGCGCAGACGAAACAAGAGTGGACACCCCTGCCCAAAGCAGAAGTGGTCAAAGCACTGGAACGACGGAGGCCGGCGCGCATCCCGCTGGTGCGCACCAAATGGTGGGGCGAAGGGCTGGCGGATCGCTATGGCGATCAACTTCAGCGCTTTGACCCCTACCCGGAAGACGCCACAATTCTCTTTATCGATCCGGTTGTGCCAGAGAAGATGGGGCTGTCCTGGCCGATTGTCAACGACGGCCCCCGCGACGCCCGCCATTCTCTGGACGATTGGGGCAAGCTGGACGAGTTCATCGCCAAACTGCCCGACCCGGCTACGGACCCCCAGATTGACCGGCTGAAGGCCGAGGCCGAGCGGCTGCACGCGGCGGACCGTTATGTCCTCTTCGGCTGGTGGCGGCTCTTCTTCGAGCGGCCCTGGGGTATCCGGGGTATGCAGAATCTGCTGATGGATTATTACCTCTACCCGGAAGAGGTACACCGGCTGCACGATGCGCTCTGCACCCTCTATTGCGGCTACCTGGAACGGGCCGTGGCCGAACTCCAGCCCGACGGCTTTTGGACCAGCGACGATCTGGGCCACCAGCGCTCCCTCTTTATGAGTCCCGACACCTTCCGTTCTTTTCTCAAACCCTATTACCAGCGGGTGGGCGCGGCCGTACGCAGCCACGGACTGCACTGGTGGCTGCATTCCTGCGGCAACAATTCACTGGTGATGGACGATCTGATCGAGACCGGTGTGAACGTTTTTCACCCGGTGCAGAAGGGGACGATGGACGAGGCGGCCGTGGCCCGGCAATTTGGCGACCGGCTGACTTTCCTGGTGGGCTTCGATGTGCAACACATTCTGCCCGAAGGCACGCCGGAGCAGGTGCGCCAGGAAGTGCGCCATCTCATCGACACCTTCGACCGGCCAGAGGGGGGAATGTGTCTGGCCGCGGGCAACGGCATTTTGCCCGATACGCCCCTGGACAATATCCAGGCATTCCTGGAAGAGGCGCTGATCTACGGGGAGAGCCATAGAGCCGCGTAGGTCGGACTGTTAGTCCGACCGGTCCGTTATAGCGCCGGTCGGACTAACAGTCCGACCTACGACTCGACAAAAGCCACGGCCCGGCAGAAGGCAGCCTCGCCGCCCTTGAAGAGCCAGGGGAAGCCGCCCAGTGTGATACGTCTGTTTTGCAGTTCGGGCGCGCCGATCTGCCCGCCCAGATTTTCGATGTGTACGCAGTCGTGGGGGAAGAGGGCGTTGTGGGTGAGTTGGTAGGCTTCGGCGGGAAAGAGTTCATCCACCGCGTCGGAGCCGCCAAATTTGTCCTCGCACTGCTTGCGCACCCGCTGCCAATGCTCCAGACCGCCCCGGCCCAAAAAGCGGCCAATGGGCAGATTCATCGGGTGGTCGGTGGATATCATATCCACGCCCCACAGGTGAATCTTCTTGTCCAGCAGCCACTGGCAGATGCTGTGATGGGGGCCGGGATGACGCTGGATGTACTTCTCTTCGTCCCCTTCGGGCGCAAGGAAACTGTATTTGTGCCAGCCGGTGTTGATGAAAAGAATGTCCCCTTCCCGCACCTCCGCCCGCTCCTCGATCATCTGCGGGGTAAAGATGTCCAGTTCGCCCAGATCGCTCAAATCCACAATCACGCCGGGGCCGTAGAGCCATTCCAGAGGTAGCTGGTCGATGGTCTTGCCGTTGGTAACGAAATGTTTGGGCGCGTCCAGATGGGTTCCCATATGATTGGAGGTCTGGATATACTGGGCATTCACCCCGTGCTCCGACTTGCGCTTGAAGTATTTGACCTCGAAGGGCGGATAGAAGGGCCAGAACGAGCAGTCGGCATTGAGAGGCTGGGAAAGGTCATAAATTTTCATGGAATTTACTCCGTTGTAAATGGCCGCCGATAGGCGAAGGTGAATTGGCGGAGAGACTCCACGCCATTATACACGGGCAGACCCGGGGACGCAATGGAGGTGGCTGGGCGGGGCGGAGGTGCGGGTGGCCCTGGCCTTTGCCCACTCCGGGGACGTGGACGCAGCGAAATATATCGGCCTGGTCAGGGATGACTTTCTCTGCCTGCCCTGAAAATAGGCTTGTATACACGGATCGGAGGGAACACGGATTAATAAAAATCCGTGTTCCCTCCGACCCGTGATATACAAAATTTTCATCCCGCCGTGGCGCAACTCGTTGCATGAAGAACTGTTGGGGATTGGGGCGGCAGCCGTTTGACACCCGCCAATTCTCACTGCTAAAATTTGTCATAACTGCTCACCCCCTCCCAACCTCCCCTACAGTGGGGGAGGAGTTGCTCCAGTGCCCTCCCTGGAATGGGGAGGGGTAGGCTGGGGTGGCTGAACAGTTACAATTTCTCAGACAACTCTCGGCTGTCTTGCCATACCTTCGCCATCTGGACCCATTCCTGGAGCAGACCTATGCCCTATTCTCTGGCCGAAATCCGCGCCGGCGCGTACTACGATTCGGTGGTCCTGATGCAATTGCAACGCTCCCTGGCCGAGCTGCCCGGCGTGGAGGATGCGGGGGTTGTCATGTGTACTGCCGCCAACAAAGAGCTGCTGGAACAGAGCGGATTGCTGGCAGGAGAGGTGCAAGCCGCGGCCCCGGAAGACCTGGCGATTGTCGTGCGGGCTGGCAGCAGAGCCGCCGCCCAGACCGCCCTGGCCCAGGTGGATGAGCTATTGGCGCGCCGCCGCTCGACAGCCAGTGCGGACGACTACCGGCCCAAAAGTCTGGAATCCGCCAGTAAAATGTTGCCAGAGGCCGAGTGGCTTCTCGTCTCTGTGCCCGGACGCTATGCGGCCGGGGTGGCCCGCCAGGGGTTGGCATTGGGGAAGAACGTCTTTCTCTACAGCGACAATGTGGCGCTGGAAGACGAAATCTCCCTGAAAGAGCGGGCCACGGCCCAGGGCTTGCTGGTAATGGGGCCAGACTGTGGCACGGCGATTGTGGATGGGGTGGGGCTGGGCTTTGCCAACCGGGTGCGCCGGGGCACGATCGGCGTTGTGGCGGCCTCGGGGACCGGTCTGCAAGCGGTGACAGTGGGGATTCACCGGCTGGGAGGAGGCATCACCCAGGCCTATGGCACGGGCGGGCGTGACCTTTCCGAGCCGGTGGGTGCGCTGACAGCCAAGGCGGCCCTGGCCCGGCTGGCGGCAGACCCGCAGACGGAAGTGATCGTCCTCGTCTCCAAACCCCCGTCGCCCGTCGTGGCCGCCGCGTTGCTGGCCCAGGCCAGAGAGAGCGGTAAGCCCGTCGTTGTGGACTTTATCGGCTATTCACCGCCAGAGGCCCAGAGCCGCGGGGAAGCAGTTCATTTTGTCAAAACCCTCGACGAGGCGGCGGAAGTGGCCGTTACCCTGGCGACGGTGGACGACAGACCGCAGGCGGTGGATGGCAGACAACGGCAGGAGGCTGCGCAACTCGCAACTCGCAACTCGCAATTTCTGCGCGCGCTCTACTCCGGCGGAACCCTGGCCTACGAAGCGCTCCTGCTCCTGCAGGACTACCTGCCCGCGGTCCATTCCAACGCGCCGCTGAAAGGTGGCCCCCGGCTGGAAAACCCTCACGAAAGCCAGGGACATTCGGTTGTCGATTTGGGCGAGGATGAATTTACGGTGGGCCGTCTGCACCCGATGCTGGACAACGAGCTGCGCGTCCGTCGCATCCACGCCGAGGCCGCGGACCCACAGACGGGGCTGCTGCTGCTGGATGTGGTGTTGGGCGATGGCGCACACCCGGACCCGGCCAGCGAACTGGCCCCGGCCATAGGCCATGCCATCGCCACTGCCAAAAGCGCGGGGCGGGAACTGCCCGTCGTCGCGGTGGTCATCGGCACAGACGCAGACCCGCAGGGGCTGGACAAACAGATCGAGCAATTGCGCGCAGCCGGTGCAACTGTCTTCACCCGCCACGACGAAGCGATCAGGGCCGTAGGGCGCGCCCTGGCGAATGACGACAGACGACAGACGACGGACGACAGACGATCTGCGCAATTCACAATTCGCAATTCACAGTTCGCAACTCGCAGTCCCCAATCTTCAATCCCTTTTTCCGCCCTCAACGTCGGTCTGGAAGCCTTCACCGACAGCCTGAAAGCCCAGGGCGCGGCGGTTGTTCACGTGGAGTGGAAGCCGCCCGCGGGGGGAAATGAGAAGTTGATGGGGATTCTGGCGCGTATGCGCGGGCAGTAGAGGCTGTCAGGACGCTGATAACGCTGAAAAAGCGGATTGCCGCGGCGGTGTCCTGGGTCTGTCCAAGGGATAAGTCTGCTTAGATCAGTTGTTTCTGCGTGAATCTGCGTTCGCTTTTCATTGTCCGTGGCACACAACCGGGCATGAGGAACTACCCTAGCAGAAACCGAAACGCATCGGGCAAACGCCGCCGCCAGCACGCCTCGTTGTGCTCCCCTGCGGGGGATCGACCACAAAACGCAGGCTCTCCTCATCGCAGCCCTTGGGTTCCAGCAGGGAAGCCCACCCGTTGGCAGCGACCATTGCGCAGAGAGTCCAGCAACGGAATCTGTTACCAGCGCCGGGTCGATGGCGACTTTTTTTCGCCCACGTCCAGACAGATACGCTCAGGATTGGGTCGGGCGTTGCGAATGCAGGGTAGCCCAGATCACCCAGCGATCTGCTCCCCGCCGGTCCGTGACCGGCGGCGCTCACCCACCAAACGCTACCCGGTCACGGACCTGGCGGGAGCAAGTAAACCACACAACTACTTGCGCTTTGATGTACTAGAGCCATCCTGTTAGCTGAGCCAAGAGTCGCGAATACTCCACGAAGTTGGGCCAGGATATATCCGGTGGCACGCCGTGGTCACAGCCCGGGATATATCCCCCCGATTGGATGACCGGCGCTACCCGCATCACTTCCTGACGCATGGTTGAACCGCCTACAGCCAGTGCCCGCTTGTCGATGCCACCAAGAAATGCCATAGCCGTGCCATATTTCTCCCGATAGGCCACCAGATCGTTACCAGCGGCCACCTCGATGGGAAAGGTACAGTTGAACCCAGCTTCGATCCACAGAGGTATCAACTGGGCTACATAGCCGTCAGAATCCAGACAGATGATCGGGCAGCTATGCTGGTGGAGTAGATTCGCCCATTTACACCAGGTGGGCAGGATGAACTGGCGAACCATAGCCGGGGATATCATACTATGGCCCTTGTAGGCCATATCCTCGTTGAACTGCACGTAGTCCGGGGTCACCCTGTCCAGGATGGGCGTCAGGGTATCCAGCACAAATTGCTCCCACAGGGCGATCATCTCCGTCACCAGGTCTGGGTCATCCAGAAACATCATACATAAATTTTCGAACCCACACCACTCGCGCAGTTGCCAGAAGACCCCCGGAACCGTCACCGAAAGCACGGTGTCTCGGTTCTGCGCGGCTTGACAGCGTTCATCGAAATCTTTTGGGAATCGTTCGGGGTGCTTCGTATCATAGCGCCAGGCAATCTCCCGGAGCCAGTCTTCCCGGGTCTTCACCGGCGCGCTGTGCCATTTGCGCGTAACAAAATCCTTAGCCGTGCGGATATAGGTATAGTCGTACTCGTCGGAGATCTCCGTGATGTTGCCCATCCAGTCCTGGACAATATAATGGCCGCCCCGGTGTTCCAGGACCTTTTCCTCAAAGGTTGGAATCATCAGGAAGTTTACATCCAAGGAGATGCGCTGTGTGCTGGGAGTCTCAGCCTCAATGCCCAATACGTTCAGGAGATATTTATGCCAGTGGACATCGTCGGGTAGACCTTGTTTATGCCACGCACGCAAGGTAGATTCTCGGGGGCCGCCCGGTTGCAGAGGTATTCGATCTGGGTTGCCGAAGGTCAGGGTTTGGCAATAGCGTTCGCGTTCGTTCATGTTCCTGCTCTTTCTAAATCTACTAAGGGATGCCGACAAGCCAAGCCTCTACGTCGCCACCGCTGTAGCTCAGGGCAGGCGTGATCTGTCTGCGTAGATATTCGTGGTGCCCGGTTGGAGAGAGATGAAGTTTTTGGGAAGGCATGTATGAGTTTTCCGGCATGGTTCAACGAGATAGTTGAGCACGTCAACAATTGGATGAGGAAGGAAATCAGCACTTCGTGTAAAGTTACCGGTATTGAATCAAAAGATCGGAATCAAACAAGGAGGCTGCTTTCCCATAACAGTATACACAAATAGTGAATCGGCAAGCATATTCTGACCGAAAAAGATCAAACGAGTCTATCAGTCATTGCCATCAGGTCCGGCTACGGGGCTGGCCCCCAAGCTGCCTCATCTATCAGACTGGGAAGCGCTCTTTGTGAACGCGCTGCCGCTGATACCGAGAGAGAGTCGTCCCCACGGGCTGATCACGTGAGCGTCAGAGGTATTCGCGATCTCCCGGCTAAGTGTGCATGCGTTGGGCAAGCGAATTCAAGAGCGCATCCTGACCTCTACTGCGCCCACTCAGCCCAAGCCATCAGGACTTGCGCTTGTCGATCCTGGGATACAAGACGATGGGGGGCGGATCGAGGTGACGCCAGCGCGGCTGCGGCGCACGATTCTGGCGACCACCTTTCCCGGCAATGTGTCGATCCGTCCCACCCAAGTCCTATTGCAGGAAGCGTTTGACCAGACGCCCAGTATCGGTACCATCAGCAGCCTGCGTCTGGAAGCCGGACGCCAAGCCGCTCGAGTTCTGGCCGGTTTGGATTACAGCCCAGTGGGCGAGGTAGTTATCGGACGGGATGAAACCTTCTTTCAGGGCATCCCGCTCCTCTTGGTCATCGAACCGGTCAGTTCCGCCATCCTCCTGGCTCTGCCTTGCCAGGATCGGCAAGCCGACACCTGGGGGGCGGCCCTCGAACTGGTGCAAGAGCAAGGCGTCTCCATTGCGGGTCTGGTGGAGAATATGGCCCGCACTTTTGAGAAATTCCGGCATGGTTCAAAGGTGACCGAATCATCTTTACAGATTCGGTGCGTCTATGGCGGATGATTTCGCCTGTTCACTCCTGGGGGCTGGCAGTAAATGTGCGATGGATTACGCGCCGTTGACTATAGAGGAATGGGACTGTATACTGCATCTGTCAGGTTGGGCAATTTGCGGTAGGCTGAGGAGATTTTTCACATATGTAACTGCTCACCCCCGCCCAACTTCCCCCCACTGTGGGGGAGGAGTCGATCCACTTCCCTCCCTGGAATGGGGAGGGCTAGGTGGGGTGGCTGAACAGGTACTTTGACCATTACCCGGAGTAGCTGCTGATCTCCACCTTGTTCCACTTCCAGATGATGAATCCCATATTCCCCGATGCGCAACCCTTTGGCAATCTTCCGTGGATTGCTGTTGCTGCCTACGCGCACGCAAATCGGTAGCCTCACGCGCCTCTGCATAGTTTTCCAGCGAAGACGCTCCCACGAGCCTGCGCGGCGGGTGAAGCCAACCGTTAGTGGACAAACGAATTACCAAAAGGATACCTATACGCAGAACCCTTGCCCGACGCCACCGGACTGGACGGCGACGTTCCAATACCTTTCAGCCCACAAGCAAGCGGCTGAAGCCTCTTATGATCCGAGACACGTACAACGCAGGGAGACGGCGTGCCATCTCCCTGCGTTCTTGATATAGCCCGCCAAATGTCCAGAGAACTTCCCGTAATGCAGCGTTGGACCCCCTCTCTTCTGCTCGTTTATAATGCCAGCATCTATGCCCTTCTGCGCGCAGTATCGCCCCATCTGCTCACCAATGGGGATGCCGCCCGGCTTGGCATCCATGCCTGGGATTTCCTCAGCCGTCAGGTGTGGCCCTTCTGCCAGACGAAAGAGTGCCCCTGGAAAGTATAGTCATCCCATAGCCTGCAAAAAAGGTAACTGCTCACCCCCTCCCAATCTCCCCCACAGTGGGGGAAGAAGCCGATCCACTTCCCTCCCTGGAATAGGGAGCGGTAAGATAAAATTTCTGTACAGCCCAGAATGTTCGGCTCAAATCAACTTCGTGTGCTATTATACTTTGTGATCGATTCTAGCCTTTTTTCTCACAATCGGATACCCAAGCTCGAATGGAAGTATTGATCGTCATCGCAGTTGTAGTAATTCTGATTACCTTGAACGGCATTTTTGTCGCCGCCGAAATTGGCACTATCGGCGCACGACGGGCCCGAATATCCCAGGCTGCCAGCGAAGGGGATCGGATGGCCCAGTTGCTCTTGCCTGTGCTGGAAGACCCCCGTCTCCTCGACAATTACATCGCTGCCTGTCAGTTAGGCATCACCCTTTCCAGCCTGATTCTCGGCTTCTACGGACAGGCTGCCATCACCCCGCTGATCGAACCCTGGCTAGGCAGCCTGGGCTTTGTCTCCCAAGCCGCGGCGGTTTCCATCGCGGCCACAGGTGTCCTCATCACACTGACTGTCATTCAGGTGGCGCTGAGCGAACTGGCCCCCAAATCTGTGGGCATCCAATACCCGGAGCAGACCGCTCTGTTTATGATCCTGCCCGTGCGCTGGGCAATGGTCGCTATGCGCCCGCTTATCTGGTTTTTTAACGGCAGTGGCCGCCTCTTTCTGCGTCTGCTGGGGATGCCTTCCGTCTCCGAAGGGGTTCACATCCACGCCCCGGAAGAGATTCTGATGCTGGTACAGGAGAGTGGGCGCGGCGGTCTGCTGGATGGGGCCGAAAAGCGGCTGTTGGAGAATACCCTGCAACTGCGCCAGCGCCCCGTGCGCCGGGTGATGGTGCCCCGCACCCAACTCCTCGCCGCATCGGTGGATGCCCCCTGCGCCGAATTGCTCTCCACCCTGGCCGCATCCACCTACTCCCGAATGCCTCTCTACAGCGGCTCGGTGGACAATATCGTGGGTATTGTCCATCTGAAGGATCTGCTCTGTCTGCATTTGCGCTGCGAAGAGGGGGCCGACGTGCGGGAAATTATGCGGGTCCCCCCCTATGTGCCAGACAGTGTGCCGGTGGAAGATGTCTTTGGAATGCTGCAAAAGGGGCACTTTCATATGGCCGTCGTCATCGACGAATATGGCGGTACCGCGGGGATCGTAGCCTTTGAGGATCTGATCGAAGAGATTTTCGGGGAAATCCAGGACGAATTCGACCGGGAAGATGA
The DNA here is from genome assembly GCA_023384455.1 of Caldilineaceae bacterium. Classification (GTDB taxonomy): domain Bacteria; phylum Chloroflexota; class Anaerolineae; order Caldilineales; family Caldilineaceae; genus JACQGT01. Next base: position 13,782 of record JAHDWH010000138.1, read on the forward strand.
CGAAGTGCGCATCTCTACCGACGAGCGCATCCTGCTGGACGGTGACACATCCCTGGAACGTCTCGGCCAGATTCTGGGTTTAGAGTTCCCATCCGACGATGTGGACACCATCGGCGGAATGATTGTTGCCAGGCTGGGGAAAATGCCTGCACTCGGTGATGAGGTAGAAATCCACCGGACTATCTTCCGGGTAGAGGAAGTCAACGGCTATGCAATCTCCCAGATCAGCCTGCACGTCTCCAGCGAGCAGATGGAATCAATCGAGGAGGCGCTGAAGTGATCGACGTCCTACTCCCTCTCTCCATCATCGCCCTGCTGATCTTTTTCAACGGTCTCTTTGTGGCCGTGGAATTCGCTGTCGTCGCTTCGTCCCGCACCCGTCTGGCCCAATTCGCCGACGAAGGCTCCGGCGCGGCCAAACGGGTATTGCTTATTTTGGGCGATAGAAAATGGCAGACCCGTTTTATCATTATGGCCCAACTGGGCATTACCCTGGCCAGCCTGGGGCTGGGAATGTACGGCGAGCACACCATCGCCGAGTGGATTCTGCACCCCCTAAAAGAGACCCACTGGCTGACGGAGGTAACAGCCCACAGCGTGGCGTCGATTATTGCCATCGGGCTGATGACCTATCTCCACGTAGTATTGGGCGAAATCGTGCCCAAGTCCATTGCCCTGCAAGCACCGGAAGCCACAGCTTTGCGGGTGATCGGGCCAATCTCCTTCATCGAGCGCATCTTCTCTCCCGCCATCTACGTCCTGAATCTGATCGCCAACGCCATTATGCGGCTGGTGGGCATTCCCCAGGCCGACGCCCACGACCGGCTGCACTCCGCCGAGGAGCTGGAACTGATTGTCGAAGAGAGCTTTGAGGGCGGTCTGATTGAGTTGTCGGAACAACTCTACATTGAAAACATTCTGGATATGCGGGAGCGGATGGTGGGCCAGGTGATGACGCCTCGCACCCGTATCGAAGGCATTTCCGTCGACGAAGACCCGGCCCGTGCCCTGGAGATTGCCTGCGATTCCCTCCATTCCCGCTACCCCATCTACCAGGACAACCTGGACACAATCATCGGTCTGCTGTATATCAAAGACCTGGCCCGCCAACGCCTGCGCGGGGATGGGCCCATCAATCTGCGCGAGATGGCCGAACGCCGCCCAGTGTTGGTCGTCCCCGAAACCCTGCCTCTGGATGCCATGTTGGACCGTTTCCGTCGGGAAAAAGCGACTCTGGCCGTCGTTATCGACGAGTTTGGCGGCACTGCCGGGATTGTCACCACCGAAGACCTGATCGAAGAGGTGGTGGGCGAGATTCAGGACGAGTTTGACGAGGAGCGTGCCCCCTTTGAAATTTTAGGTGAGCGGGAGTTGCGGGTGCAAGGGTCCCTCTTGCTGGACGAGCTAAACCAGCACTTTGACCTGGACCTGGAACACCCGGAGATTCATACAGTTGGTGGTCTGATTATGAGTTCCCTGGGGCGCATCCCCGAAGAGGGTGACGAAACCGAAGTGGATGGAGTGACCTTTACCGTTGAGTCGGTGGAGGGCCGTGCCGTCGAATCCGTGCGGGTTCTTCTGCCCCAATCTATCAATGAAGACGCTGACACGGACAGCGAACTGTATGGCAGGGAATTTGTAGATTGACAAAGTCGGGTTGTGTTGCTACACTGTAGCCAATCTGATGCAAAGCGCGTTGACGGAGACGAGTAGTTTCTGCGGTGTCGTCCAGAGAGTCCGGGATGGTGGAAGCCGGACCGCACACCCAGAAACGAATATCCCTCCTGAGCAGCGACCCCAACGACGCAGAGTCAATCGTCCGCAGTCCAAAGTCGCCCGATGGGACTGATGGTATTGCGGTCTACGATGAATCGTCCAGTAGACGCCGCCGGTCTTGTGGTCCGTTATCCCCACAGCAAAGTGACGCTTGCGTCGTTTTGCAGCGAGGTGTCCGGCAGGAAAGTCGCCGGGAACCGGGGTGGTAGCGCGGACCCATTGGCCCGTCCCCGTTTGGGGATGGGCTTTTTCTATTGGTAGAAGTTCGACTTTTTGGAAAAAGTCGAACTTCTGAAAGGAGGAGAACAGTGGACCAGCCAACCATACGCCTGTTGACCACAGACGACGCAGCCGCCTATCGCCGGGTGCGCTTGCAGGCATTGCAGGAACATCCCGAAGCCTTCGGTTCCTCCGCCGAGGATTTTGCGGTGCAGCCGCTGAGTGATGTGGCCGACCGGCTGCGATCCCAGGGCGAGCGATTTTCCATCTTCGGAATTTTTGTCGAAGGTGAACTAAACGGGCTGGTCGGCTTTGGTCGGGATGGCGGGCTGAAGGTGCGCCACCGGGGCGGAATCTACCAGATGTACGTGACTCCAGCGCAGCGGGGCAAGGGATTGGGGCGGCTCCTTTTGGAATTCGCGGTGAAGTATGCCCGGCAACTGCCCGGTCTGGAAGAGATCAATTTGGCCGTGACAGTCGGCAACGAGCCAGCCCGTCGTTTGTACGAGCGCTACGGTTTTGTCTTCTCCCATCGGGAGCCGCGCTATATCAAAGTTGATGACCGCTACTACGACATCGACTGGATGACGCTGGATTTGAGATAGCAATGGCACAGGAATTCTTTCTGGACTCACCGATGCCTGATGTGCTGGCCCAATGGCAGCACTATTTAGCGTTGTTGGACACACCGGACGATGCCCAAGTGCTGGATGTCGGCTGCGGCAGTGGTGATCCGTTGCGCCTTCTCGCCCGAACAGCGCTAGACGCAGGAGAATTCGTCGGTCTGGACAAGCGTTTTTTGGATCACCACGCGGCGAATCACACAAAAGCAGAGGCGGAAGATAGCCGAATCCGTTTTCAGGAAGGCAACGCACAAACGCTGCCCTTTGCCGACAACAGCTTTGACCGGGTTCTCTGTGTGGATGTGCTGGAATGGGTCCCGGACCCTGGCCTGGCGCTGGCGGAAATAGACCGGGTGCTACGACCGGCGGGGGCGGCGCTGATTGTACACACGGATTTTGATGCGCAGGTCTTTGCCGCCACAGATCGGGAGCGCAATCGACGCATCATCCACGCCTTTAGTGATGCCGGCCCGAATGGGCAAATGGGGCGGGAACTTAACGGTCTCTGCCGTCGGGCTGGTTTTGCTTCGATAGAAACGTCGGTCTATCCACTGGTCAACACAGAATGGCGGCCCGATCGGTACGGCTATCAAATGGCCCGTATGATGACGGAATGGCTTGCGCAAAAACAGTTAATTGCACAAAGCGATCTGGTAGGCTGGCTTGACGATTTACAGCAGCAGAGCGCAGTGGACAGTTTCTTTTACTCCATCAATCGCAACATCTGCCGCTGCATAAAATGAGGATGCAACAATGACTGAACTTCTCTATTACACCGATGCCTATTTGCAGGAATTCGATGCCACCGTCAGTGTAGTGGACGGCGACCGGGTGGCCCTGGACCGCACAGCCTTCTATCCCGGCGGGGGCGGACAACCCAACGACGAGGGCTGGCTGACGATTGACGGTGTACGCCTGCGGGTGGGCAAAGTCAAAAAGGAGGGGGCTGACATCTGGCACACCCTCGTCGGGACCGACGGCGGCCTACCGGAAATTACCGTCGGCCAGTCGGTCCACGGAGCGCTGGACTGGGAACGGCGTTATGCGCTGATGCGCACCCATACGGCCATGCACATTCTCTGCGGCGTCGTCTGGCGGGACTACCAGGCGTCGGTTACCGGCGGCAATATGGACCCCGGCGCGGGGCGGATGGATTTCGAGTTTGCGGCGATGAGCCGGGAACTGGTCACGGAAATAGAGGAGAAGTGCAATGCAGAGATTGCCGGGGCCCGGCCCGTGCGCGCACAGACGCTGCCCAGAGAAGAAGCGTTCCAGATACCCGACCTGATCCGCACCAAAATCAACCTGCTGCCCGAGGGTATCAGCGAAATCCGCACCATCGAACTGGTGGGGCTGGACCTGCAAGCCGACGGCGGCACCCACGTCCGCAACACAGCCGAAGTGGGGCGGATGCGGGTGACGGATTATAAGAGCAAAGGGGCGATCAACAAGCGGATTTATATTGAGTTGGGGTGAGCCATTGCGTATTGCGTAGGGTGACGGAGCCACGATTTGCGTGGGGAAACGTGAAGACGTGAAACGTGAGATTGCGTGACGACACCTCACGTTTCACGTTTCAGTTGGTTGGCCGACCGACGAACGCTTGTGCGTTAGGCTGTTCCGAAAAATTAATGACCTCGTTCTGGGCTGTAACAGGAAGGTTCCAGTCGAGTGCCAAGTGAAAACGTGGATACTTATTTCTTCGGAACAGCCTTAGTTCCTGGCTGGTACGGAGTAGGGTGACGGAGCCACGATTTGCGTGGGGAAACGTGAAGACGTGAAACGTGAGATTGCGTG
>JAHDWH010000139.1 GCA_023384455.1 Caldilineaceae bacterium
CCACGCCGTCCCCCACGCCGACCGGTTCACGCACACCGACGCCGACTCACACGCCGTCACCGACCGCGACAGCCACGCCAACGCTGACACTCACTCCTACGCCGTCCCCCACGCCGACCGGTTCTCGTACACCGACGCCGACCCACACGCCGTCACCGACTGCGACAGCCACACCAACGCTGACGCTCACTCCCACGCCGTCCCCGACACCGACCGGTTCACGCACACCGACGCCGACTCACACGCTGTCACCGACCGCGACGGTCACGCCAACGCTGACGCTCACTCCCACGCCGTCCCCCACGCCGACCGGTTCTCGTACACCGACACCGACTCCCACGCCGTCACCGACTGGGACAGCCACGCCGACTCCCTCAGGAACACCGACCAGCACACCAACGCCGATAATCACTGCCATCCCCCCCACAGGCGGCATCCTCACCGGCACAGTCGGCCTCTCCACAACCGTCACCTTCCCAGCCGGCGTCTATAGCGAAACCCTGACCATCGCCCTACAGGAAGTCACCACCCCACCGGCCACCGGCGGATTCCAACTGCTGGGACGGGTCTTCTCCCTCACCGCCGAGGACGGCGCGGGCAATCCCGTCACCCACTTCGATCAGCCGTTTACGATTGTAATTGCCTATGATGAGAGCGATGTGGAGGGGATGAAGGAGGAGGACCTGGTGTTACATTACTGGCGTGTAGCCGAGGGGCGCTGGGTTTACATCCCCGGTGTGGTGGACAGCCAGGCCAATACCTTAACCGTCACCCTCGACCACCTGACCGACTTTGCGGTGTTGGAGTTCCCCCACCGCCGGCTCTATCTGCCCACACTTCTGCGCTGATAGAAAAACCATTCCTGTTCCATTAGCTGCCTGCCTGGGGTCTCAGTAGACGCCTCTCTATGCCTGTGTTATGATGCGCAGAAGTCTGCAAGCGTCTGGTTTGCAGGGCATTCCTGGCGGGCAGCCGCCAATTGCAAAAAATATAGGGTAAGGGAGAAAGTTGATGAGCCGCATTGACCGGGTTGAGATTCACCCATTCCGCTTTCAAGCGCAGAATATGGGGTTGGGCCTTCACTCCGCGGCGGGAGTGGGCAACGTGATTTTCAAAGAAAAGAGCAGCTTTAGCGCCCAGCGTTTCGCCGTGCGGATTCTCTGCGACGACGGCGTTTCTGGCGAATATGTCACCCACTGGGTGGGCACCCCATCCAGCCTGGGCCAATGTCTGATGCTGGCCCCCAATCTGCTGGGCCGGGACCCGGAGCAACGGGCGATTATCTACGACGATCTGAAACGGGAGGCGCGGGCCTATGACCACATGGGCCACGGCCCTCTGGACATCGCGCTCTGGGACCTGGCCGGGAAGAAATACAACACATCGGTCTCCCGGCTGATTGGCGGCTATCGGGATCGGCTGCCCACCTACGCCAGCACCTATCACGGCCAGATGGAAGTCGGCGGGCTGGATACGCCCGCGGCCTTTGCCGATTATGCGCTGGCGTGTAAGGAGGCGGGCTTTGTCGGCTTCAAAATCCACGGCTGGCACGACGGCAACGCGGCCAAAGAGGCGGCCAACATTCTGGGCGTGCGCAGGGCTGTGGGCGACGGGATGCAGGTAATGGTTGACCCGGCCTGCCAGCTCCGCACGTGGATGGATGCTCTGTACGTGGGCCGGGCCTGTGACGAAGCCGGCTGTCTCTGGTACGAAGACCCCTACCGGGACAGCGGTGTGGCTGTGGAAGGCCATCGGCGGCTGCGCGAGAAATTGCAGACGCCTATTCTGGTCAGCGAGCACGTGCGGGGGGTGGAACAGAAGGCCAACTTCCTTCTGGCCGGTGGCTGCGATATGATCCACGCGGACCCGGAGTATGACCTGGGCATCACCGGCGCGCTAAAGATCGCCACCTTCTGCGAGGCCCTGGGGCTGGATGTACAACTGCACGCCTGTGGCCCCGCACATCGGGCGGTGCTCTCGGCCCTGCGTAACTCCCACTACTACGAAATGGCGTTGATGGGGCCGGGTATGACCAATCTGGTGCCGCCGGTCTACACCAACGGCTATTCGGACCAACCGGAAGACATTGCCCCCGACGGCACTGTGCCCGTGCCCGATGGCCCAGGGCTGGGTGTCGTCTACGATTGGGATTTTATCGAGGCCAACCGCACCGGGTTTCATCAATTTACGGCCTGAGTAGCGGACCTATTGGCTACTGATTGAGCCGAAGCAAAGCGGTAGCGTAACTGCTCAGGCATCCTCTGCTTATTAACCACGGAACACACTGAAAAAAGCGCAGAACTTCCGCGTATTCTGTGTGCTCCGTGGTTATTTCTGTCGTTAGCTGAGTAGTTGCTCGGTAGCTTCGAATGAAAGGTGAATGGAGATGAGTCTACTGCCAACAGCTGAACTTGCCACTGCATTTGGCCTCAGCGAGGGGGAACTCTTTCGACAAGCGTTCATTAGTCTACTTCAGGAGAAGAAGCGTCAGGTTCTTCAGTTGAAGTTAGAGTATTTGGCGCGCTATGGCGCAAAGACGCCTGATGAGTTGGAGACAAAAATCGCGGAAGGAAGTGTGATAGAGCACCCTGCCTGGGAAGATCTGATTGCTGCCGAAAATTTGAATGCCCGACTTGAGGAGATCGATGTCTATCTCAACGATCTATCCTGAACTTTCTCTCCCCACCGCGGACATCGCCATCGTTGGCCTGGGGCCGGGGGATGTGGGGGATATTCCCCTGGGCGTCTGGCAGTTGCTCCACAGCGGGCGGCCTGTGATTCTGCGCACCCGCCGCCACCCCTGCGTGGACGCGCTGGGACAGGTGGCCGATCTGCAAAGCTGTGACGATCTCTACGAGCAGCACGACGCCTTCGCCGATGTCTACGCCGCGGTGGTGACGCGGGTGCTGGCCGCGGCGACGATTGGCCCGGTGGTCTACGCCGTGCCCGGCCACCCGTGGGTGGGGGAGGCGACGACAGGCGCGCTTTTGGCCGGGGCGCAAGAGACCGGGCTGACTGTCCACGTCAGCGGCGGGGCCAGTTTCGTCGATGTGGCGGGCACGGCCCTGGGGCTGGACCCGATGGAAGGCTGCCAGATTGTGGATGGGATGCTGCTGGCCGCCCGCCATCACCCCCCATTGGACATCAGCCTGCCCGCGCTCGTCGGCCAGGTCTACTCCCGGCAGGTGGCGTCGGATGTGAAGCTGACGCTGCTCAACGCCTACCCGGCGGAGCAGCCGGTGACGCTTATCCACGCCGCGGGAACCCCCGCCCAGCACACACGCATCATTTCACTACACGAATTAGATCGGGGCGACGGTTTCGACCACCTGACCAGCCTTTTCATCCCCGCCCAACGGCCCGGCGGCAGTTTCAACGATCTGCAAGAACTGATCGCGCATCTGCGCGCGCCGGAGGGCTGCCCATGGGATCAGGAGCAGACCCTGGAAAGTCTGCGCGAGTTTCTGCTGGCCGAGTGCTGCGAGGTGCTGGAAGCCATCGACAACGAGGACGACGAACACATCGCCGAAGAACTGGGAGATGTGCTGGGGATTGTGGCGATGATTGTCCAGGTGGCTGCGGAGGAAGGGCGTTTTCAGATGGCCGACGCCATCCGCGCCAGCGTGGAGAAGCTGACCCGCCGCCATCCCCACGTCTTTGATGTGACGAATGTGCCGGATATGGACGGTCTTTACAGCCAGTGGGACGCCATCAAAGCCCAGGAGCGGGCAGACAAAGGCCAGAAGCCGAAGGGTGCGCTGGATGGGGTTCCGGCTTCTCTGCCCGCGCTGGAAAAGGCCCGGGGGTTGCAGTCCAAAGCGGAGAAGGCGGGCCTGCTCAAACGCGGAGAAGTGGCCGCAGAGAATCCGGCGTTGGCCGCGCTCCTGCCCCCCGGCAGCAGCGACGAAGAGCTCGGCCATCTGCTCTGGCAACTGACCGCCCTGGCGAAAAGCCGGGGCTTGCAGGCAGAGGCGGCCTTGCGGACGTATGCGGTGCGTTTTCGGGAGAGGGCGGGATGATGTGGGTCAGGAAGCTGGTCCTGGCCGCTGCTGGGGAGGCGAAATTCGGCAATTTCTACCCGAACTGCGCCTCGTCTACGGCTGGGGCATCTCCCGAATTTTGAGCAGTATCTCGGAAGCGTTGCTGGCATCCAGCACAATATGACTGACCGCAGAGAGTTGTTCCGGGCTGCACCCATCCAGCGCCTCGCGCAACGCCGAGTCCGGCGCGCCAAAGCGATAGGTAATCAGATCAAGCAGGAGTTGGCGCTTGCCCCGCGCCAATCCTTCCTCACGGCCTTCTTCCCGGCCTTCCTCTCGTCCCTCTTCTCGGCCTTCCTCTCGTCCCTCTTCTCGGCCTTGTTCCAGCCACTCCTGGGCCGCAGGTGATATTAGCATCGTTCGTTTCTCCTTTCCCACAGTCTCCAACACCGTGCGAATCTGCGTGATTGTCAGATCGCTCGGTGCGGCGACCAGATAGCGCAGCAGCGTTTCGATGTATTGTAACCCACTGCGTTCGGATGTCAATTCGCTCAACAGCCGCACAATATCCAGCAGACGCACGCCGACGCCGGGCCGCAGCACACTGCGAAAGGCCAGCAGCACCGCACGCAGGAGTACTTCGCCTTTGATCTGCTGCTCTGGGATGGCCGACAGATCGAGCAACTCGTAGTCAAAGCGGGGCGCATAGGACTCCAGCCCCTCAACGGCCCGGAGCAGATCGGCAAAGCTCCGGGGCGCGTCCCACTTCTCCACGCCGTGATAGAAGACCAGCGGGATAATCGGTGTCAGCGGCTCCGACTGGCGCAGCATCCGCTCCCAAATGCGCACCAGATAGCGCAGCAGTTGAAAGCTGGTCAGGTGGTCGGCGTAGCTCTTGTGTTCAAAAAGAATGTAGACGTGGGCCGGCGCGCCGCCCTGCTGCTGCACAGTGTAGAGCACATCGGTGAAGTGCTGGCGTAACTCTTCGTCGATGAAGCTCTCCTGTTGCAGAGCCAGAGTCGTCAGATCGAGGCCCGCTACGGCTGCCGGGGGCAGGTAGTTGCGCAACAAATCCTGGGCAACCACCGGGTCCGAGAATATCTCGCGAAAGTAGCGGTCGTGCGGGTTGGAAATCGTCATCTGCACCCCCCTTCATTCACAATTCACTATTCGCTATTCACCATTCACAATTTCCCCCTACGCAAACAACCCCTCCTCCCCATCCTCCCCTTCCTCCTCCTTCAACAGCACCTCCCGCCCCCGTCCCCCGCCCATATCCGGGCCGACGACGCCTTTGGCTTCCAGTTGCTCCATCAGCCGGGCGGCTTTGGGGTAGCCAATGCCCAGTTTGCGCTGGACAAAGCTGGTGCTGCACGTCTTTTCCCCCCGAATGGCGTCGATGGCGTCCAATACCAGTTCGTCCTCGTCCTCCATCCGATCCATCAGCCCCAGCCAGGGCGCTACTTTAATTTTGGGTCCATCGGGATTCTCCGCGGCCTCCCGATCCTTCCAGAACTGGACCACCTTCTGAATCTCGCCGTCGGAGACCCAGCAGCCCTGGACCCGGGCCAGCTTGGCCGAGTCCGGGCGCATAAAGAGCATATCCCCCCGGCCCAGCAGCCGCTCGGCGCCGGGGGTGTCCAGAATCACCCGGCTGTCGATCTGGCTGGTCACGGCAAAGGCGATGCGGGTGGGGAAGTTGGCTTTGATCAGCCCGGTCACCACATCCACCGACGGGCGCTGGGTCGCCAGAATCAGGTGGATGCCCACGGCCCGGGCCATCTGGGCCAGCCGCACCAGTTGGCGCTCGATCTCCTCCGGCGCGGTCATCATCAGATCGGCCAGCTCGTCCACCACCAGCACCAGATAGGGTAGGGGCGCTAAGTCCTTCTGCTTGGCGGCCAGTTCGTTGTAAGATGCGATGTTGCGGACTTTCAGCTCCCGGAAGGTCTGGTAGCGGTCGTCCATTTGCAGGAGCAGCCAGGCCAGCGCGCCGGTTACCTGGTCCACTTCGGTGATGGCGCTGCCGATCATATGGGGGATGCCGTTGTAGCCGGGCAACTCCACCATTTTGGGGTCTACCATCACAAAGCGCAGGGATTCCGGGCCGTGGTGCATCAGCAGGCTGACGATAATGGCGTTGATGCAGACCGATTTGCCCGAACCGGTAGAGCCGGCGATGAGCAGATGGGGCGCACGGGTCAGGTCGCTGATGACCGGCGCGCCGGCGGTGTCCCGGCCCAGGGCCAGGGGCAGCAGACCGCCCCGGCTGCGCATGGCCTGGCTCTCCAGAATGCCCCGCATCCCCACGTCGATTTTGGTGGTGTTGGGGACTTCGATGCCCACATACGGGTAGCCGGGCACAGGGGCTTCGATACGCACCGCGGGCGCGGCCAGGGCCAGGGCCAGGTCATCGGCCAGGTTGACGATACGGCTGACCCGCACTTTGCGCTGCTGGCCGCCCCGCACAATATAGAGGGGTTTGACGCCGAATTGGGTCACAGTCGGCCCGCTCTCCACATTCACCACCTGCACGGGAATGTCGAAATCGGCCAGGGTATCTTCGATGAGTTTGCCGACTTCGGCGGTGTCCCGGCTGCCGTACTGCCCGGAGTCTTCGGTCAAAAAGTCGGTGGGGGGCAGATTGCCCGTAGAACGCACGGACTGGAGTTTGTTCTGGCTGGCAACCGGCGCGGGGCGCTTGTCGCTGGCGGGCCGTTTGGTCCGCGCTGCGGCAGGCGCTTCGGGCATTGACGGCAGGGGTTCCTGGACCGGCGCGGGCGCGGCAGTGGCAGTGACAGGCCGGCTGCGCAACGGCTCTCTGGGCAGGGGGGGGAGCGGCAGGTCCCCGGCTGCCTGGCGGGGGAGGCTGGGCTGGCGCAGGCCAAAATAGGTGAGCAGGCCCAGGGGGGTGATCCAGCGCTGGACGTACCCGGCGATGTACCCGGCCGCGTAGATGAGCGGCGTGTGGCGGATGAGCAGATAGAGACCCAGCCCGGTCAGCAGCAGGGCCACCAGCCCGCCGGGCCAGCGCCCCAACAGGAAGACGAGCAGGCTGCCCATACCCCAGCCCACGACGCCCCCGGCGCTGCCATCCGCGGGGGGCACCCAATCGACGACGCCATTCGCCCGCACAAAGGCCAAGGCGGTCAGCCCAAAGAGCAGCAGTTCGCCCCCCACAATCGCCTGGGGATTCCAATAGCCGGCCCGTTCGCCCAGCATCAACACCGCGCCCAGCAGCAGCAAACCCGCCACGGCCAGAAAAGCCGTGCTGCCCAGCATCCGGCCAATCCAGACGACGCTGTCGCTCTCGGCCAGCAGAGAAAACCCGAAATAGCCCCCGGCCAGAAAGAGGGCCAGCCCCAGGGCTTCGCTGCTGAAGTTGGCGCGCAATTCCGCCAGCAGGCTGGTCAGATCGCCTGTCGGTTTGTCGGTGCGTCGCGGGCGACGAGACTTCGCCATTGGTGGGAGATTCCTCTATTGGGGTGGGGAATTGAGCCACTGATGAACACGGATGAACACGGATAGAACACGGATAAAAAAGATAGATAAATAGTGGATAGTTCTTGCACAAAAAGAACATTCACCGGGAAGGAACAAAGGTGACAAAGAAAATCACAAATAAAATCCATCTTCATCCGTGTTTATCCGTGTTCATCCGCGGCTAAATTTCCTAGCCATCAACTGAGCCGCGCCCCCCGATTAACTGCGCTCTCGGCCTTCGCTTCCCCAGCAGGCGGCGGGCTGATAAGCGCTTCCCAGTCGATCTGCTCCATCTCCGTCAGCACACGGGCCACCTGGCCGATGGCGACCCGCTGCTTGCGGTAGAGGTCGCTCTCGCTGATGGCCAGCCGTTCGGCGATCTCCCGCACTTTGCGCCCCTGAATAAAGCGCATCTCCAGAATGTTATAGAGCAGCCATTCGGGCGTGCTCAAGTCCTGCTTGCCTTCCGGGCGCAGATTCTCGATGGCCCGGCCCAGGACCAGCCGCAATGCTTTGGTGGGGTTGTCGTCGGCCTCTTCGATGGCCCGGTTGACCACCCGCAGTTGGATCAGCGGGCTGTGGTTGAGCTTTGGCCCGCCCCAATAGTGACTCAGGGCATCTTTCACCCAACCCTCAAACTCCGGGTTGTAGACCGGGCTGGGTTCCATCATCTCGGCGACCGACTCGTCCAGATTGTCCGTGGCATAGGGCACCACTCCGCGGATTTGCTGGATACGGTCGATGCCCGGAATGATGCGGCGCAGGGCCACAAAGACCTGCTTTTGCAGCTTGCGATCCATCAGCGCCAGCCCCACCCGGTCGATCATCTGATACAGCATACTCTGCTCGTCGCTGCTGAAGAGCGGGGCCTGGCTGCGGGCCTGAATGCCCAGAATACCCAAAACGGTCTCTTTGCCGCTCTCCTCCCCGCTCTCTACCAGGGGCCAGACCCAATAGCCCGCGTGATAGATGGGCTGGAAATGCTGGATCACAGGCGCGTTTGCTTCCCGGGGCAGTGGGTTGCGCCGGGCCACACCGTTGAGGGTGCGGGTGCGCACCGCCGCGTTGAGCGTGTCGCTCCAGTCGTGGACCTGCAAAATCGCCTCCCGGGTGCCGGGCGGACCCACCACTGCCTCCAGAATCAGGTCCGGGCCAACCGTAGCGGCCACAAAACCCGCCGGCACCCGCAGCAGCTCGCAAAGATTGGTCAGATGGTTTTCCAGAAACTGGCGCAGATCGCTGGTGGTGAGCAGGCGGCGGTCCAGTTCCCGCAGCCAGGCGATCTCCTCCCTGTCCTCCCGATAGATAATCCGGTCCACCAGACTTTTGGTCACACTGAGGATCAACTGGCTGGTAACAATGACCCCAGTGATGACACTGAAGAGCACAATATCCCGGGGCAGGCCCAGAATCCGCTCCACAGTGGGCAGGGTTTGCACAGCCAAAATCACCAGAATCGCCACTACCGGCCCTCGGCTAAAGAAGCGCAGCAGCCGGTAGCGCACCACCCGGTCCGGGGTCAGCACGCCAAAATAGGCCACCGTATAGGCCATCACCACCAGCATTGTGGCGACAAAACCGTTGCCAATAATCGACAGGCCAAAGATGGGCGTGGCAAAATCCGCGCCTGCGGTGTGGCGGCCCAGAGCAATCAGATAGGGGAAAGTGCCGATGCCCGGGGCCATAAAGCCCAGCAGCAGATAAGTCAAACGTGCCCGGCTCTCTGGGGTCAGACAGCGGCGGCGGGCCAACCGGATATTTTGCAGCGAAAGCAGGGTAACCAGGGCAAAAAAGGTGGCGAAGGGCCAGAAGAGGGGGCCGGCGTCCAGATAGCTGATGGGCGGTTCGTAGTTTACCTGGCTCACCAGCAGGTCGGTAAAGAGGGCAAAGAGTGCGCTGAGAGCCGAAATCACCCCGCTGATCAGGCTCACCCAGCGCCGCCGCTCTGTGCGGTAGTTGGTGGTGCGCAACACCGCGTTGGAAAAAGTGTGATAGGCGTAGGGCAGCAGGGCGATGCCCAGCCACTGAAAGCGCAGCCAGCGCCCAGCCGAGCCAAGCGAAATCACACGGGTCAGGGCCACATCCGCGGCGTAGACAATCATCACCAGCCCCAGCAGAAAGGCGAAGCGCCGGGCCACCGGGTTGCGAAAGTTATAGGTCAGGGTATAGGCCAGCAGGGAGAAGGCCAGAATCACGACCGTTGAAGAGACCAGTACATTCAGAAATGTCAGCCAGTCCTGAAACGAGAGATCGAAAATGTCCATACAGTGTTTTGCTGTTCCTACAAAGTCCACTCGATGGCTTCGCTCACCACAACCCAAATTTTGCGCCGCTTCTCCAGCCGCAGGACAAAGCCGCCCCCCGCGCTGGGTGTGCGCTGGATGCGCATCCGCACGGTGGCATCCTCCACCGTAGCAAAGTCCACCACATCCATCTCCACCAGCGGGCCGTTCGGGTCGCCGATCTCCTGGCCTTCATCAATCCAGATCGTCGGTCCGTCGAAGCCCACCTCGCCGATCTGTTCGGCAGGATGGCGGTGCAACCGCAGCTGGGCCGGCGAGCCGTCTGCCCCCGGTTCCAGATAGCGGCGCTGGCCCAGCTTGTGGATCAGCGCGGTGCGCCGGATGCGCAGTGAGTCCTGTTCGCCGCTGTCGGTGGACTGGTAGTAGCGGCCCAGCACGTGAATCGGGCCAAAGGCGTCCTGGCGACTGAGCAGGCGCAGAAGCTCCTCCCGGATGGCGCTCCACTGAAAGCGCCAACTGGTGGTGGTCATCTGGTCGCCGAACTCCAGCAGTTCCAGCGTAGCCTCGCCCCCCAGACGGTTGAGAATGGACTGGGGGGTCATCTGGGCCGGGTCCTGTTTCAGCCGAAAGAGCAGCAGCTCTGGGGTGGCTTCCACCTCGTCCAGCCGGGCAAAGGCATAGCGGGTGCTCAGGGAAAAGTAGACCGCCATCAGCACCGCGCCCAGCAACAGCAGCACAAGCGTCCAGGCGATGGGGTCCATAGACTGCGCGATCCGCTCCAGGGATGGAAAGCCTTCCAGCCCCAAACTTTGTAAAATTCGTTCCAACGGCGACGGATCGGGCATAGACGGCTGGCGGCGATAGGCTAAAGGCAGACGAGACTTTCTGCCATTGTACCACAGCCGGTTGGAGGGGGGCGTAAAGCGTAGGGTGGTGCAGCCACAATTTGCGTGGGGAAACGTGAAACGTGAAGACGTGAAACGTGAAGACGTGAAACGTGAAGACGTGAAACGTGAGATCAGGTGACGACACCTCACGTTTCACGTTTCAGTTGGTTGGCCGACCAACTAACGCGTGTGCGTTCGTTTCTCGCTGATACGGAGTAGGGTGGCGCAGCCACAGACCAGTGGGGCGCAGATCGAAGCCGTGCGCGCCGGCCGAGCGGGGCAGGGGTTTTTGTAACTGCTCACCCCCTCCCAACCTCCCCAAAAATGGGGGAGGTGTCGGTCCAGCTCCCTCCCTAGCAGGCCGTTGGAGAGGCAAGAAATAGAACGCGGATGACGCGGAAAGGGCTGATGTTCGCGGATAAAATCGAGAAAAATCCGGCTTTTTCCGTACTTTCCGCTCAATCCGCGTTCTATTCTGTGCTACTCCGGCAGGCTGCTACTCCTTTTTCGCCACAAACTCCAGCACAGCCCGGGCCAGTTGCGCGTCTGCCGCCGCCCGGTGGCTGTTGGGCAGAGCAATCCGGCATTGGTGCGCGGCTTTGTCCAACCCCTGCCACTTGAAATTCCCGTAGCCGCCCCGCTCCCCAAAGAACTCCGCGTAGAGTTTCATAATGCAGAAGGCGTTGGACCCCGCGGCTGTCTCCCCCACTTTGTGCGCGGCGTGGGACTGCTGGATCATCCGCAGATCAAACTCTGCGTTGTAGATGCCCACCCGCCGCCCATTCAGGAGCATCTGCACCTGGGGCCACAGATCGGCCCAGGTGGGCGCGTCCGCCACCATTTCGTTGCTGATATTGTGTACCCGTGTGGCCTCCCAGGGGATGCGCCGGGTGGGTTTGACCAGGGAATCCAGCAGCACGCTGCCGTCGTGATCGATGAGCGCGATCTCCACAATTTCGGCCCGGGGGTCCAGCCCGGTGGTTTCCGTGTCCAGATAGACGGGGCGGTCGGCGAGAATCTGCTGGGCCCGGGCGATGGCGGTTGTGCGGTGGGTGGGGGTCATTGGGTCTGCATCCCTTCCGTGTAATTGATCGGACTACGCATCAGTATATCCGGGTAGAGTCAACCTCAGCAAGCGATGGCGCTGCTGGTATCTGTCGGTAGGCGGTCAAGGCGTCACGTCTACAGCTCGAAAAGCGATTGAGCGCGCCGTAGACGATGTGCCTGGGGGTACTGATCACAACGAAAAGCGGACGCAGATTCACGCAGAAACAACTGATTTGTGCTGATTTTATCCGTGCGAGTCCGTTCTTTCCATCTCCATCCGTGTTCTACTTACACATTAGGAACGCAAAAAATCTGCTACACCGTGTGTAGCAGATTTTTGATTGCTGTAGGGAACAGAAACGGCAAAAGCCGAAACTATTCAGCCGCGCTCATTTTGTGGAGCTGGGCCATTAGCCGACTCTTGCGCCGGGCTGCGTTGTTGGCGTGGATGGTGCCTTTGGCAGCCGCCTTGTCCAGCGCCTGAATGGCGTTGAGAACCGACTGCTCGGATTCAGGATTGGTGGTTTCGATGGCCGTGCGGGCTTTGCGTACGGCAGTACGGGCCGCGCTGCGATAGACACGGTTCTGAACCCGGCGCTTTTCGCTCTGGCGGACACGCTTCTCAGCAGATTTAATATTCGGCATTGTTGCTCTGTCTTTCTTTTCCTGTCATTGCCGCCACTCTGTTTAGCTTACAACAACACAAAGCGGCAGGTTGGCTTGTGCTGGTCACAAGTGTTCAGTATAGCGCAGGTGGTCACATTTGTCCAATGCACGGGCGGCGAAAATTCATTACTGCTCTGGTGCGACGCACTCGCCAGGAGAGGATTCCCATGCAAAAATCGGGTGGCGAGTGCGTCGCACCCAAAGCCGGAGTACCTACGAAAATTCATCAATTGCGCCGGGATAGCTCTGTGCGCAGGACACCGTTCATTGCTTCTTCCAGATAGGGGTAGGCCAGCCAGACCGATGCACCGCCAAAAATAGCGCCGGTGATGGTGCGCAGCCACCAGTTGCTCATACGCAGCCCAAAAAGCTGGGTGAAACCGTCCAGGGCGATGGGGATGAGAAAGAGCAGGTAGATTTTGACCGACGGCGCGCGCAGGCGACGGCGCACCAGGCCAAAAAGCAGCCCGGTCAGCAGCACTGTGCCATAGATGGCAATGTCCCGCTGGCAGAGCGCGGTCTTGTAGCCCGTGGACAGATTGCCTGTGAAGAGCCGCCGCTGGAAGAGATTGCCACCCGGCGGCATTCCGGCTGCCTCCAGACTGGCGATGCTATAGAGCGGCTGCTCGCCAAAGAGAAAGTAGCTGCGTTCGGGGAGCTGATGGCAGGAAAAGGAGTAGAGGGAGTAGATGACCCGGGCCGGCCCATCATAGCCTTCCTTCGCCAGCAGGGGCGCGGTCAGGGGCAGGAAGAGGTAGATGGCGACGGCCAGATTGACCAGCAGCAGCCAGTGACGGGCAATCCCCACAACGATTCCGTCGGCCACCCGGGCCACGGCGGACGGCGCTTCTTTGGCGCGGGGGGGCGTGCCCTGGGGTTCTTGCCTCTTCTCTGGGCCAGAAACTGCCATCGGCTCACCCACCTTCCATCACACGGGCCGCGCGCCTGATCTCTGCGCGCAGTTGACCCTGACTGGTGGGCGAGGAGAGGCGCAATGGCTGGCCTGACCCGGCTGCCGCGATCTCCACCACCGGAAAAGTACCGGCCCACTCGACCAGCAGGGGGTCGCCCGGCCCCAATTGGCGTTTTTCATAGACAAAGCCCCATTCACTTTGCAGATCGGTCAACTCAAAGTGGAAGGCGTCGCACTGACTGCAATCGGTTTTGGAGTAAAGAATCACCCGCATAGAAATCATTCCTTCGCACAAAGGGTCTAAGCAGTAAAACGTAAGAGAGAAGGTGGCGCAGCCACGATTTGTGTGCGGAAACGTGAAGACGTGAAACGTGAGGTGTCGTCACGTGATCTCACGTTTCACGTTTTACTCCTTACGCTTCCCCTAGTTCATCTCCAACTGTGTCACAAAGTGTTCCAACTGTTCCCCCGTGAGCAGACCCGCCCAGCGGGCCTGGATCAGTCCAGCGGCGTCGATGAATAGGGTGGTGGGCATAGCCCGCACGTCGTAGAGCGAGCGCAGGGCACCGTCTTCGTCCACGACTACCGGCATCTCCATCCCGAATTCCTCGGCAAAGGGGCGGATGGCGGCGAGGGTTTCCTGGGTGTTGATCTCCAACACCACCAGCCCGGGGTTGGCCTGGTGCAGGGCCACCAACTCCGGCATCTCTGCCCGGCAGGGGCCACACCAGGTGGCCCAAAAATTGAGGATCACCGGCCTCCCCTGCAAACCGGCCAGGTCAATCCCCCGGCCATCTTCCCAAAGCAGGGCAAAGTTGGGGGCCGGTTGACCCACTGCTACCGGTGCGGAAGGGGCATCGATCACCTGGGCCACGGGAAAACCCGCGCCCAGAGTAGCGGGGAATTCGGTCAGGGGGGTGAAGGTAACCGTCTCTGCTGCGCGGTTTGCGCAGGCGGCCAGCGTAAAAAGCGCAGCGCAGGCCAAGAGAACAATCCCCAGACGTTTCACGATTCCATCCTTTCGGCGGGGAAATCTATACACGACTGTTGGAGAGAGAAGCGCCGCTGAGGTAGCCGATATAGGCTGGGATGAGGGGCAGCACGCAGGGGCTGATGAAGCTGATCACACCAGCCAGGAGGGCCAGGGGCGCAGCGCCCAGAACACCCGACGAGAAGGCCGCGCTCACGCCAAAGGTGGCTGTGATCCAATCCTCGATATCGAAGACCAGTTCGTTCAGGAAGGCAAATTGAGTTGTCAGCGAGGCCATTTGATCGCTCCAAAGCAGCCAGGCCACATAGAGCAGAAAGATACCACTGACGATACTGACGATATTGGCATGGCGGTTCAGGCGGCGCAGAAAGCTGGTGGCCTGACTAAAGGCTGCCCCGGTGAGCAGGAAGGGAATCCCCAGCCCCAGGCTGTAGATGGCGAGGAGCAGCGCGCCCTGGCCCGCGGTGGCGCTGTCGCTGGCCAGAAAGAGGATACTGGCAAGGATTGGCCCCACACAGGGCACCCACCCGGCACTGAAGCTCACACCCATCAGCGCGCTGCTCAGATAGCCCCAGCCCCGCTTCACCCGGTGCATCTCCGTCACCCGGCGCTCGGTGTACATCAGCCCATTGAGAAAGCCGAGCACATCCACCAGGGCGATCATCGCCGGATTACCTGCCAGATTGGGTCTGGACTGAATAGCTGTGATGATGCGCTGGATTACGCCCAGGGTGACAAGCCCGAAAATGACCAGCATCACCGCGCCAATCCGCTGCACGGTGGGCAGATAGGCGTTCAGGCTCTGGCCCAGCAGCCCGGCAGCCGAGCCGAGAAGGGTGAAAACAGTTCCAAAACCCAGAACGAAGGCCACCGCGTGCAAAAAAGTTGCGGAGCGGGTGACAGATGTTCGGGCCGAAGTCGGGTGATCGGGAATAGCTGCCTGGGTCATTGAAGTGTCCTTTGTGGCACAAAGCAAAATGTCGGTGAATCGTTGGGAGCCGATGCTGCTGGTTCCAACAGTTTCACCGACAGTCTATACCCGGCGAAGGGCCGGGGAAGTAAAGATACCTACCAAAAGAGCGATGAAACGTGAAACGTGAAGTAACTGTTCAGCCACCCCACCCTACCCCTCCCCACTCTAGGGAGGGAACTGGATCGACTCCTCCCCCACAGTGGGGGAGGTTGGGAGGGGGTGAGAGCCACCCCACCCTACCCCTCCCCACTCTAGGGAGGGAACTGGATCGACTCCTCCCTCACAGTGGGGGAGGTTGGGAGGGGGTACACGTTTTCGCCACAGCTACTTCTTCCGTCGTTGGCTCTGGAGTTGCTCCTCCAGCATCTGCACATCCTTTTCCAGGCTGCGCTGACGCATCCACATATAGACCACAAAAATCCCCACGGAAAGCCAGAGAATGATTAGGGCCGCGGCCAGATAAGTCATTGGTAGAGTTCCTCTCGCAGGTCTTCGATGCGGGATTCCAGGCTCAGTTGCCGCCAGCGGTGGAAGAAGAGAGCCAGAAAGAGAATGGTAAAGCAAGTGATGGTAATGAGAAGGGTCTGTCCCATAGAGGGGCCGATATTGAAACTGCCCTGGGCTTCGGCGTTGGCGCCATCAAAGACAATCGGGTGAATGGAGCGGAAGATGCGGGCGCTGTAATAGGTGAAGGGCACACTCAGAAAGGCAAAGAGCGCGTAGATGGCGGAAAAACGGGCCCGGGTGTGGCGGTTATCCATCCCATTGCGAAAGAGCATATAGGCCAGATAGATCAGAATGGTGATGGTGGCTGTCGTTAGGCGGGGGTCCCAGGTCCAGTAGGTGTTCCAGGTGGGTTTGGCCCAGAGTGCGCCGGTGGTCATAATGCCAAAGCCAAAGAGCGTGCCCACCTCGACCCCGGCCTGGGCGATGCGATCCCAGACCAGCGAACGGCGCACCAGATAGCCCAGGCTGCCGATTACCGAGAGCAGAAAACCCAGGGTGGCAGTGATATTGCAGCCCATATGAAAGTAGAAGATGCGCTGGGCGATCTGCTCATCGCCGGCCAGATTCGTGGCATCTTTGGCGAAAAGCAGCCCAGCCCAGATCGCCACGACCATCGCCAACCCGGCCAGCACATCCAGCGCCAGCAGGGGAGCGTACCAGGGGTCACCTTTTCGTTGTATCGAAGCCGTTGTTGCCATACTCGCTCCTTTATAGTCCGTTATATTCCGTCCCAAATCAGATCCACAATCCAATAAGCGGCCACAAAAAAGATAAGGTCAAACACAGCCAAAATCACAAGCCAGGACACCAGTCCGCTTACTGGTCTGCCGTCCAGTATTCCCGCGGTCAGGCTGACCCCAGCCATAAAGACAGGCACCATCACCGGCAGAAGCAACACAGGCAACATCGACTCTCGGGCCCGGGAATTGGCTGTGAGCGCAGCAAAAAAAGTGCCCACTTCGGCATAACCGATAATACCCAAAAAGAGGCCCAGCAAAATCAGCGGATGGAAAAGATTGGTGTCAAACATCACCAGCAATACGGGCAGTATCAGGGCCACCATCAGAAAGAGATAGAGCAGATTGGAGAGCAGCTTGCCAAAATAGATGGCGCTGGGTTCCACCGGGGCCAGGAGCAGGCCGGCCAGGGTGTCCCGGTCCACCTCTGCGCCAAAGGAGCGATGCAATCCCAGCACACCGGCAAAGAGGACGATTACCCAGAGAATGCCCGGCACAACCATCGACGATTTGGGCACCCGCAAATCGAAAGCCAGACCAAAGATAATCACAGCCAGCAGGCCAAAGACAATCATTGTGGAAGCCACTTCTTTGGCCCGCACTTCGGCCCGGATGTCTTTGGCGGCCACGGCCCACACTTTACGCAAGAAGGCCCCGGCTCCGCCACCCGTGCGCATCTGCACCGGTTTGCCCAACAGCCCGCTCAGAGAATCACTGCTCATCGCTGCTTCAATGCCTCCACGCCGTCTTCAATCACGCCATCCACCAAATGGTATACCCGGTCGGCCCAGCGCTCGGCCCTGTCCCAGTTGTGGGTGGTGACCAGCACGGCCCGCCCGCCCTGGCGGAGCTGGTCGATCAGCCCGGTCAGCACAGCCACGCTCTCCTGGTCCAGCCCCGTGTCTGGCTCGTCCAGCAGCAGCACAGGCGGATCGTGCAAAATCGCCCGACCGATTGCCAGCCGTTGGATCATTCCCCGGCTATAGGTGCGCACGGGGTCGAAGCGCCGCCGCCAGAGGTCCATCGCAGTCAGCACAGACTCGATGCGATCCTCCGGTTCGATCAGATCATACATTCGGGCAAAGAAGCGCAGATTCTCCAGACCGTTCAGGTTGTCATAGACCAGCGGGCGGTGGCTGACCAGACCGACGTAACGGCGGATTTCGTGGCCTGCCTGGGCCAGGGGAACGGCACCCAGCCAGACCTGCCCCCGCTCCGGGCTGTCCAGACCAGAGAGGATGCGCAGGAGGGTTGTCTTGCCCGCGCCGTTGGCCCCCAACAGCGCGGCCACCTCTCCCGCACTTACCTGCAACGAGACATCACGCAGCACGGGTTTGCGTCCGTAGCGTTGGGCCACATTTTGCACCCGCACCATCGGCGCGGCCGCGCCATTACCGTCAGCCATTCTCGCTGCCTTTCTTGGCCCCGCCACAAGTGCTAAGGACTCGTCAAGAAATAAGTTCCATCCGGTACGTCGCACTGTCCACGAAATGACTCTAGCCCGCAACCTCATCTGGACAGTGCGACGCACCAAAACGGGAAGTTATTCTCTGACAAGCCCTTAGTAACT
>JAHDWH010000140.1 GCA_023384455.1 Caldilineaceae bacterium
TGAATCCGTGCGAATCTGTTCTTTCCGTGTCCATCCGTGTTCTATTTTCAGAACACGGCTGATGGCAGGTAATAAATCTGCCCTACGAAAGTCCACTTTTCAAAGTGACATTGCTATAGTCAGTGATCTTCTCGTCGCGTGACGACGATATATTCGTTGATGGACGCGAAAAACAGACCTGCGGCCAGGCGGCTGTCCAGTTCGCCCACCCAACCGTCATATTCCTTCTGGTCGATGACGCCATTTTGCAACGCCAACTCCCCGCAGCGGCGGATGCTGCCAAAGTGGGTGGTCGTCTCGTCCCGCCCGATAGTTGTGAGAACGCGGATGTCGCTGATCTGCCAGCCAGCCGCCAGCGCGCGGGCCACCAACTGGCGGCCCATCCAATTGTTGCCGTCTACTGTGTCTGTACGCCAGTCCAAAATGCGCCGGGTCAGCGCCCGGTCGCTGTGATCCACGGCCATTGTGCCCCAGTCGCATTCCAGAATCGCCAGCCGTCCGCCGGGACGCAGCACCCGACGCAACTCGACGAGGGTTGCGTCGGGATGCGCTACGTGCAGAAGGGTGCGGGCCATCGCCCCGCCGTCGAAACTGTCATCCGGGAAGGGGAGTGTGGCGCCGTCGCTCTGTTCATAGGAAAGCTGGGCCGGGCCACCGCAGGTGCGGGCAAAGTCCAGCATCGCGCCGCTGATGTCCACGCCGACGACTGCGCCCGTCTCGCCCACCAGCGGAGCCAGCCGTCGGGCGATGACACCCGTGCCACAGCCGAAGTCCAGCAGCCGTTCGCCGGGTCGGGGGGCCAGGGCCTCCACCAGTCCGGCGTGGGCCGCGGACTGGTCGGGGATGTGGGCCCGGGCATTGATAAATTGGGCCAAGCCCTGCACCGTATCGGCGGGCAGGCTGTCCGGGTCTGTCCAGGGGTTGCTCATCCCACAGCCTCGACTCTCTCGGCCAGCCAGCGCCGGGTGTGGCGGGCTGTCGCCGCGGGCAGTTGGGCTAACTCAGCTTCCAGCCGCGCCAACTCAGCGCCCGTGTCCACGTCGTACCAGGTGGGGAGCAGAGCCACTTTCAGGTCCAAAGAGCGGGCAATCGCCAGTGAATCTTCCAGAACGCTGGGGGTGCTCATCGTCACTTCGCGCAGGAGACGGGGCTGAGGGCGGGTGACGCCCACCAGATAATACCCCCCGTCGTCGCAGGGGCCAAAGACCACATCCGCACCCGCTTCTAACCGAGTATAGGCGTCTTCCACAGTCGAAAGGGGCAAAGTCGGGCTGTCGCTGTCCATAACCACCGCGTAGCGTGCGCCCGCGGCCAGGGCGTCCCGTAGCAGATTGTCCAGCCGTGCGCCCAAGTCCGCCCCGGTTTGGGGCAGGAGTGTAAAGTCCGGGGCCAGTGTTCGGAAGTAATCACTTTCGTCTTCGGGCAGATAGACAATCGTCCGCTCCACCCGCTCCACCTGGCGCATCACATCCAGCGTGTCGACCAGAAAACATTCGTAGAGCGCGGCCGCCTCTGCCCCGGTCAGCGGCGGGCAGAGACGGGTTTTGGTCTGGCCGGGCCCGGGCCGTTTGGCAACCACCGCCAGAAAGCGGTCACGTATCGGGTGAGTCATCAAATCAGTTTCCAAGCTCTTTCCGGGCGCAATCGACAACGAAATTTTAGACGGCGGACGGCGGACCGCAATTCGCCCCTCGCAATTCGCAACGCTTAGCTCAACGCCATCAACAGTTGGGCGATGCGGTTGCCCTGGGCGGCGGAGGATGCGATCCAGCGGCGCAGCATTCCATCCACGCCAAAGACCCGGCCCGGCGCGAGGCCCAGCAGCACAATCGAAAGCAGGACAATCGCGCCGTAGGCCCACTCCCATTCATAGGGCCGGGGAATGTTTGCCAGCCCCACCCAGAGTTGGGCTGTAATGCCTATCGAGACCAGCGCGCCGAAGCGGGAGAGGAAGCCGAGCAGCATCGACAGGAATATCCAGAACTCGGCCAGCCAGATCAGCCAGCCGAAGAAGGCGATATTTGGGATAATCAGATTGTCCAGCAGCAGGGCGTTGGCCTGGGCCAGGGGCGCAATGTTGAAGCCGATTTTGGGCAGACCGGCCGGGCGCATATCCGTCACCAGCACCTGACGGTCGTTGGGCGCGTAGATGGATTCCAGCCCCATCCAGAAGCAGAGACCACCGCTGCCGCCTTCCCAATAGTTGGGCGCGGGCGCAGCCACAGGAAAAGCAAAATCAGCGGAGCAGCCAAAGGTGGGAGGCAGTTTCCAGAAGAGTTGGGTAAAGAAGAGATAGGCCAGCCCCAGACGAGCGATGACAATTGTAACTTTGCGTAGCTTTTCTTCCCAGGCGGGTGTGGCGACTTCGGCAACGGACGGCATAGACGGCTCCTGTTTTGCATGAAGGACACGGATTACACGGATAGGCAGGATTTACACGGATTGAAAACAACCACAAAGGCGCGAAGTCACAAAGAATATCCGTTACTTCCTTCGTGGCCTTGTGACTTCGTGGCGAAAATTCTTATGCACGACTTTCCGCCCGCAACCGGGCCGCGTGGAGGACGGCGATGACCGTCATCCCGTCCCGGATTTCGCTGCGGACGACCATCCCCAGCACTTCGTCAAAGGGAAAGACGGCCACCTCGAAAAATTCTGTGTCGTCCGGGGGCAGGGCGGCGCGGGTCAGATCGTAGCCCAGGTAGAGATGGGCGGTCTCGTCGCAGATGCTTTTGGAGGTGTAGTAGGTGCTGACCGGGACGAGTCGCTGGGCGCTGTAGCCCACCTCTTCCCGCAGTTCGCGCAGGGCCGCGGCTTCGGGAGACTCGCCGGGTTTGACGCCGCCGGTGGGCATCTCCCAGCGCTGGTTTTCGCCAAAGACGTAGCGGTATTGGCGCACCAGTGCCACCTGATTTTCGTCCACAAAGGGCAGCACACCCACACATTCGCCAAAGGTGACAACGCCGTAGACGGTCGTGCGTCCGTCGGGCATCTCGGCGATGTCCTCGCGCAGACGCATCCACTTGTTCTCATAAATTGGCTTGCTGGAACGGGTCTTCCAGGGAACAGGCGGCATAGGGCGTCGTTCGTCTTTCGGTGGGAAGGCGGTTGGGGGTAAGGATAGGACGCTGATAAAAAATCCGCGCAGATCGATTTTTCAGCGCAAATCTGCGTCCGCTTTGAGCATAGGGTCTGATGGGAAGGTCAGGCATCTGCTCCGATTATTCCGCTTGACGGCGGAACGTGCTGTGGGGAACTCTACATATCCTAGACGATTGGGGAGATTTCGTGCAAACGAAAAAAGAGCCGCCAGCTTTTGCACGGCTGACGGCTCTTTGAAAACGGCTGATTTTTTGTCTTGTCAGGGCGAAAAGTGAAACGTGAAACGTGAGATGTCGTCACATACTCTCACGTTTCACCTCTTCACGTTTCTGCAAGCAAATCGTGGCTCTGCCACCCTATGCTTTACGTTTCACGTTTTTAACCGATAGTCACACCTGCCCCTCCGCTACGCTTCCCTTACTGCCCCCCCGTGTTCACTGTCGGCACAATGCCGGGGCCGGGGAGGACGATTGTGGGGGCGGTGCCCTCGGGCACAAAGATCACTTTGTCTGTCTGGTTGAGCGCCGACGCGTTGGCCCGGGCCAGCAACAGCGTGACATAGGCGGGCATAGAATTATAGAGTTCAGCCAGGGCCGCTTCGCTGGCGATCTCTGCTTTCGCCAATTCCGTGGCGGCCTGGGCTTTGGCTTTGTTGATCTCCAAATCCTGCTGGGCCGCGAAGAGTTCGTTGTTCTTCTCGGCTTCGATCACCACCCGCTGGGCCTGTACCCGCTCCTGTTGCAGTTTGGCCAGAGTGGTCTCCTGGCGGGCCTGCTCCTGAATCCGGCTCTGGGCTACGCGGATTTCACCCTCCTGGCGGGCCTGCTCGGCGTTGGCCTGGGCACTGGCGCGCAGGGTATCCTGGGCGGCCTTTTCGGTCTCCAGGCGGCTGGCCACAATCGCATCCAGCGCGATCTGCACATCCCCGGAGAGGATCACATCGGGCACGACCACATTTTCAATCATCAGGCCAAAGTTGGTCGCCAGGGAGCTGACCTCCTCGTCGATGCAGTTGCGCAGCACATCCCGGGCTGTACCCACCACATTGTCGTCAAAGGTGCGGTCACCCACGCAGACTTTCATCGCCTGCCGGGCCAGGTCCATCACCCGGGATCGGGCCAGTTCGTCGCTCAGGTAGATGCCCCGGTACTGTGCCCAGAGAGTGCGCAGGGTGTCTTTGTTGTTGACGCCGGGCCGAAAGATGTCGCCGCTGACCACCAGGCCGATGCGCTGCTTGTCTTTGGTGATGATCTCCAGGTCCTCCACGCTGAAGGGGATGCCCTGGCTGGAGACCCGTTGCAGGTCCACATACAGCCCCACATCTGAATAGACGCCGGGGCCGACCACATCTTTGATTTTGCCGCCCTGGAATTTGACACCCACCTCCTGCTCGTCCACCCGCTCGAAGGCGTAGTAGAACTGGCCGGCGAAGAGAAGCAGAAAGAAGCCGATTACCACCACAACCGCGGCGATGACAATCGGTGAACCGGAAAGGGGATTGCGTCGATTGGGAAGTGTGCTCATAAATGCTCCTTATTTGTCCTTTTTCAAAAGGTAGAGTTGTGGCAAAAACTGCGGTGTAAGCGTAACACATCCGAGAATAGCATAGCTGACGTTGGCGTGACAAGTAACCACTGGTTTGGCCGAAGCTATACGAAGACATTTGCCGTTGTGAGCGAAGTGACGACACCGACAGCGACGTTCACGGCAACGTTCACGCCAACAGCGACATCCACCCCCACTGCCACGGCGACCCGAACTCCGACGACAACGCCGACACTGACAGCGACGCTGACGCCGACAACAACGCTAACGCGGACAACACCCCCGCCGTTGACAGCTGCGCCGACAGGTCCGCCGCCCACGCCGACGGCCACCCGCACACCCCAGCCTACCCCACGCCCGGCCAAAGAACCGCCCGTCACCCTTTTTCTGCCTGTCATTGGCCAGCGGTAGGTCGGACTGTCAGTCCGACCTACAAAAAAGGGGCGTGGCATCTGCCACGCCCCTTTCCCAATGCCTAATCCCCAATCCCCAGTCCCCTACTCATTCACCCCGGCGGGGAAGGAGACGGGCAGGTCCGCGGCGATCTCGACTTCGCCCAGGCCGCAGGTGGGCTGACCCCAGCCGCTGGCGCTGGTGCCGTCTTCGATGTCAAAGACGATATTGTCGTCGCCCGTAGCGCTGACACCCCCGGGCACATTGTCCAGCCCCAGCGCGTCCCGCACCTTCCAGGCGATGATGTGGTCCGTGCAGGAGCTATCCCCGCTGACGCCCACGCCACCCAGCAGATTGCCCTCGACGTCGTAGAGGGCCAGCCCACCGCCAAAGACATTCACACCGCCCAGGCGCAGACCGATCATCGGGTCGTTCTCTGTGCCAAAGTTTTTGGCAGAGCCGAAGTAGGCCACAGACGTATCGACTGGGTTGCTCTCTTGCAAGCCGAAGAGGCTGCCGCCGGGCTGCACCGCACTGTACAGATTGCCGGTGCTCAGGGCCAGAGCGGGCAGGCTAAAGGCGTTGGCTGTGTTGGCCTTCTGGCCGGAGATGATCCGGCTGCCCGGCCACTGGTCGCCCCGCTCCGCGCCGGAGAAGGTGACGGCGCAGACGACCCCGTCCCGATCCACCAGCGTGGCCCACATATGGAAGCCAAAGCCGCCGTTGTCCGCGCCCTCCACTACCGCCGCCAGCACTTCGGTCAGGCTGTCGTGGGCGGGCAGGTTGGCACAGCCGTTTTCCGGCTCTTCCACTTCCTCGGCTGCCGCGGGGGCAGGGGGCGCCGCGGGTGTCTCCACCTCGCCGATAGGTTCGCCTTCCACAGCGGTCAGTTTGTCAAAGCGCACCACCTGGCCGCTGCCCGGCGCGCCCACGCCGTTGATGGTTACATACCCGTTGCCGTTGGCGTCGAAGTCAATCGACGAGGGGAAGGAAAGCCCATCTACCAGCACTACGGATGTAGCATCCTGGCCGATGCGCAGAATTGCACCGCTATCGGGCACGGGTCCCTGGTCCGTAAAGACGCCCAGCTGGACTGCGTAGAGTGCGCCGTCCGGCCCCGTGCGCAGGTCGGTGAGCATTGTCAAGCCTGTGGCAAAATCGCTGACTTCACCGTTGGCCGGGTTCACAGCCACCACTTTGGCCGCGCCGGGCAGGAAGGGAAAGCCAGGCAGCAGAGAGACGTAGAGAGTCCCGTCCGCGCCAAAGGTGACACCTGTGGGCACCGGGTCCGATTCCAGGGCGCCGCCCCGTCCCGGGTTGGGGATGGGGCTGGGAATGCCGTCGAAGACAGCCACCAGCGTCACCGCGCCGCTGGTTGGATTGATCTTCAGAAGGGTGTTGGCCCCCGCGTCGGCCACATAGAGCATACCGTCCGGCCCGACGCTCATCCCGTAGGGGTGGGATTCGACTACGTGACCATCCGGGTTGTTGGCCTTTTCGCTGGGCCAGGTACGGGCTATCTCCTTTACATCCCCCTGGCGGACTTCCAGAATGGCTGCCGTATTGGGCAGGGCTTCTTCGCTGGCCGCGGCCACCCAGACACCGCTGCTGGCGTAGAGCACTCCGTTCAGAATTGCCAGGCGTGCGCCGCCCGTCGTGTCTGTGCCGGCTACCACCGAAGGCAGTTTGCTGATCTCCGTCTGCTTGCCATCCGCGGAAAGCTGAATCACCCGGGAGGTGTTGCCCACTTTGGCTGTTACCACCTCGCCCGTATTGGGGTCTACTGCGCTGGCCTCATTAATGCCACCTACGCCCGAGTCGATGACCCAAATGCTGCCATTACGGGTCACAAGAATTCCCTGGGGGCTGTTAAATCCTTCGGCGATGACGGTTCCGCCGTTGCCCTCCTGGGCCGTGGCCGAACCAATCAGCCCAACGACAGATAGCACCAACACCAGGCCCAACACCAGCAAGCGCTGGTTTAACCGCCAAACATTCCAAATTTTCATACTCTCCTCCTCAAATTTCAATGGATAGACACAATTGCTGCCCGATAGACAGGTTGTGCCCTGACAGATGTCAGACAAACTTTGCCGATAGGTTTTCTGGTAGCTGTTGAGCCACCCCACCCTACCCCTCCCCATTCCAGGGAGGGAAGCGGATCGACTCCTCCCCCACAGTGGGGGAGGTAGGGTGGGGGTGCGCAGTTACGTTTTCTGTGCGGCGTCACCGCTGATGGGCCAGCAGATAGACGAGGGCGTCGATCTGCTCCCCCGGCAGGTGAGCGTAGGATGGCATGTGATGGGACGACACCTCGTAGCCATCCACCACATATGCCTCCGGTTTGAGAATACTCTCGGCCAGATATTCGTCCGGCGTGGCTGCCCGGCCAGAATATCGGGGATCGAGCAGACGGTTTTGGGCCGTGCGCGCCATTCCGTCGTGGCTGGGGCCAAACTGTCCGGTGGTTTGGGCCGCGCTCAACTGATGGCAGACGCCGCAATACTGGGCACGGTAGATTTGCAGCCCCTTTGTCATCTCTTCTGTGGACGCTTGCAGGCTTGCTGGTGTGGCAAGCCGGGCAATTACAGTCGGGACGAAGGCCATACCTGTCATCAATGGCGGTGGATCGATGGAGGCAGGCAGACAGCCAGCCAGCACGAGCACAAGCAGAGAAAGCAGCACAAAGTGGCGCATACGCAGAGCCTCAACGATTGGGGCGCGGCAGAAACCGGGACAGCTTATTGTACCCGCTCTCCGCCATTCTTCCCAACGTCACGGGGAGCGAGTTGGTTCCGCTGTGGGGGTGGGAATCGTGCCGGGCAGATCGTCCCCGGCTGTAAAGAGGGCGAGATCGTCGATGGCTGGGGAGGGCTGCACTGTGAAGGCCGCGATCCAACCGGTCTGTTCGCCGTTGGAGGTGACCAGCCAGCTATTGTCGATGGTACGCCCGATCAGAATGTATTCCTGCTGGCTGTCCAGCAGCGCCAGCGAGGGGTAATCTGTGCCCGGCCCGCTGCGCAGATGGACCGAAGGGTAGATGAGCGTAGCCCGCATCACCGCAACCGGCGTGGGTGAGGGGGTGGGTGTTGGCCCCTGATTGACAAAACCCCGGGCGGCATTGGCGGCCACCACCGCGGTGGCTGTGGCCTGGGCGGCCAGTTCGGCCTGGCGGCTGGCGGGGAAGAAGAGGGTTATACCGATGGCCACAATCAGCCCGGCAATGAGGACCAGAGGCCAGCCTGGCCAGGGCTGCCAGGTGCGGTGAAGGGTGGGGGTAAACTCTTGGCGCTGGTAGATAGGGCGGGGCATCTCCTGGGGCGGTGGCTGGTCGGCCCGCTCAAAGTTGTCAAAGAGTTCGGCCAACAGATCGTCGTAGCGATCCACCACCCGCCATTGCCCCGTCTCCGGGCTGTGCAGCCGATCGGCTTGGGGGATGCGTCGCTCCAGTTCGGTCTCGGTTTCGCCAAAATCAGCGGACCAGCCAATCCGAAAAAAGAGATGGCCGTTTTCGCGCCTTTGCGCCGAGAGCCAGGCTCTCTGGGGGGAAAGAATGTTTTTCTTGACGGGGTCTTTGTCTGTGGGGGCTGGCCGGCGCGCTTCCGCCCACAGTTTGTCGTCGTAAATTGGGCGGTGAATCGGGCTGCTTAGAATGTCATAGGCCAGTTGGATGCGCCGCCACTGGGCCTGCTCCAGCGTTTCCACCACCCCCATCCCCGGCAAGACAGGCACATACTCCCCCTGATGCAAGCGTTGCAGCCGTAGGTAGGCTGCTTCGATGACATCCAGGGAGGCGCGGCGGTGTATGCCGAGGATTTGGTAGTGGGTTTCGTCAGACATAGGAATTGCGAGTTGCGGGTTGCGAATTGCGTTCGTAAGCACCGCCTAACTCGCAATTCGCAACTCGCCTATCTCCTCACCTGGGGGGGCTGGTTGCCGCTGTGCAGCAACCCCTCGACTTCCTCTTTCTCAAAGAGGGGCATATCGCCGGGGATTGTATATTTGAAGGCAGCCGCGGCCGCGCCCCAGCGCAGGGCCGTGGCAAGACGGCTCTCGGCATTTGTGTCGGTGAGATAGCCGTAGAGCACACCCGCGGTGAAGGCATCCCCCCCGCCGATGCGCCCGACTGTGCCCGCGGGGAAGACCGACTGGTGGATGGCGGCCTTGCCCGATTCAGCCCCGATGGCTCCTTCTGCGCCCAAAGTCAGAATAATCGTGGCCTGGGGATACTCCGCCTGCAACTGGGCCAGAGCCGTCTCCGGGTCGGCAGAGACACCGTAAATGGACTCCGCGTCCCGAATCGGCGTGAAGAAGATGTCGGCTGCAGATGCGAATTCGTGGCAGCCCGCCT
Source organism: Caldilineaceae bacterium (assembly GCA_023384455.1). GTDB lineage: Bacteria > Chloroflexota > Anaerolineae > Caldilineales > Caldilineaceae > JACQGT01. Next base: position 9,392 of record JAHDWH010000140.1, read on the forward strand.
TTGCCTGGGCCGGGGACCAGAGCTTGGCCCGGTAGTTGACATCAAAGCTGAAGCTCATCCCCGCGGCCTTTGCCAACGCTACTGCACGCCGGGCTGTGGCCGCCGCGCTCTCGCTGATGGCAACGGTAATCCCGGTCAGGTGCAGGTGGCGGGCCCGGCCCGGCTCGAAGAGTGCCGCGGGCAACTCCTCCGGCTGCATCCGGCTCATGGCCGAGTCGGCCCGGTCGTAGGTGACCTGTGTGGGGCGGGGGCCGTCGCCAAACTCTACAAAGTAGAGTCCCAGCCGGTCCGTGGCGGACCAGACGACGTGGGCAGTGTCCACCCCCTGCCCGGCCAGGGTACGGGCGATGCGCCGCCCCAGGGGGTTGGCGGGCAGGCGGGAGAGCCAGGCCACATTCAGCCCCAGCCGGGCCAGCCCGACGGATGTATTGGATTCGGTGCCGCCCACCTCTAACTCAAAGTGGGGGGCCTGGTCGATGCGCTGGACGCCGGGTGGCGTAAAGCGCAACATTGTTTCGCCCAGCGTAAGTACGTCGTAGTCAGCCATTAATTGCCTCGCGCGTTGTGTACGGTTTGCACATATTCTGCTGCCCGCCGGGTGATCTCGGCCCAATCCCCGGCGTCGATCAGCTTTTTATCCACCAGTGCGCTGCCCACGCCTACGGCCACTGCACCGGCTCTTACAAAATCGGCCACATTGGAGAGGTCCACGCCGCCCGTGGGCATCAGACGCAGATGGGGCAGAGGGGCCAGCACATCCTTGAAGTAACCGGGGCCAAAGAGTCGCGCCGGGAAGACCTTCACCACCGACGCGCCGGCCTGCCAGGCTGTCTGGATTTCCGAAGGGGTGAGCGCGCCAGGCATTACCGGCACGCCCCGGGCCGCGCAGTAGGCCACAGTAGGCAGGTCCAGCACCGGCGCGACGATAAAATGCGCACCGGCATCGATGGCTGCCGCGGCCTGCTCCGGGCTGGTCACGCTGCCCATGCCCAGCACAGCCTGGCCCGTGTCAAAGGCGGGAATCTCGGCCAGAAGGGTTGGCAGCACATCCAGCGCGCCGGGGGAGGTCATTGTGGGTTCGATGGCGGTGATGCCCCCGGCCAGCAGGGCGCGCACCAGGGGTACGGCCTGTTCCAGGCTGGGGAGACGGACAACGGGCACGACCCCGCCCCGTTGCAGGATAGTCAGGACTCTCTGGGTGTCGGTCACGTGGCTCCTCGCTGGTAAGATGATGGGTAGCAGGCAATGTCAACTACACCGATTGTAACTGCTCACCCCCTCCCAACCTCCCCCACTGTGGGGGAGGAGTCGCTCCACTTCCCTGCCTGGAATGGGGAGGGGTAGGGTGGGGTGGCTGAATAGGTATCACCGATTGTAGTACGAGCGGCTGATTTTGACAATCTGTCGGTCTCCCACTTCCCACTCCCCAGTCCCCAGTCCCCAGTCTCCAATTCCTAGCTCCCCGATGCGCTGATGGCGTGGGCGAAGATGCGTTGCAGGCGTTCGGTCACCGGCGCGGGCAGGGGCGGGCAGAGGAGGGAGCGCACATTCGTCTCCAAGTGGTGGATGTTGCCCGTACCCATCAGAATTATATCCAGCCCCGGTTCGTGGCGGCAAAAGCGGTAGGCAGCTTCGGTCAAATTGGCTGCATCGCTCTCGGCCAGCACAAAGCCTAAGGGATCGTCCAGATCGATCTCCTCGGCGTGTACTTCGCCCTTTTCCAACAGATCGGCCAGCACCGCTCGCAGATGATCCGGGCGACTGAAGGCTTTGCGTACGGCAAACATACACTCCGTGCCAATGCCCCTGGCCTGGGTGATGGGAAAGACGGTTCTGTTGGCCGTCTGGTTGAGAATGTTGTAGCCGATCATCGCCACATCCCAGACATCTTCCTGAAAGTGTTCGAGCAGTACCGCGTGTTCTGTGTCTGTGCTGAAATGTTCGCTGATGGCCGTGGCCCGGATTTTGCCCTGTTCCTTCAGGGCTTGCAGGGCCGGGACTAACTCATCCAGCACATGTCGGGTCTGCCCGGCGTGGGGGCCGTGGATGTGGTAGACGTCCACGTAGTCGGTGCCCAAACGGCGCAGACTGGCCTCGCAGCCTGCAATCAGCTCGGCTGCGGAGACGGGGCTGTCGCCTTTGTAGGGGCTTTTTTTGGTGGAGAGTACAATCCGATCTCTGGGCACGCCGGCGATGGCTTTGCCCACAATCTCTTCGGTGCGATAGGCTTCGGCCGTGTCGATATAATTGATGCCCAACTCCATTGCCCGGCGCACAATCGCGATGGATTGCTCCTCGCTGTTGCCATAGCTTTGGCCCAGGCGGCTGGCTCCGCCACAGCCCATGCCAACTACACTGACTCGCACGCCCGTTCGTCCCAGGGTTGTGAATTCCATTGTTCTGCCTTTCTGCTGTGCTGCTGGGGGATAGGGTTCAACACATTTACCACAATGGGTGAAGATACTGTATCATACCTACGCGTGTATTGACAGACCCATCCAAAGGAGACCCCCAATGGCTGAACACCAGAACGTCGCACCCGTTGCAGAGAAGAGTGTTGCACCCGCTGTCAAAGCGGCCCCCGCCCCAGCCAATGCAGAGAAGCCGGGGCTGCTGGGGCAGACCCCCTCTATGTGGTTTTTGATCGATTCTGCTATAGTTTTGTTGATTGTGCTGATTATGCGGCTGACCGCTGGGTAACTGCTCACCCCCTCCCAATCTCCCCCAAAGTGGGGGAGGGGTAGGGTCGGGTGGCTGAACAGGTACGCTGCCGGATAGTCAGCCTGTATCTGACAAAAAAAGGAGGGCGGGGGTGCTGTGCGCACCCCCGCTCCTTTTCCGGGGGCGAAACACCTGATTTGGAGCGATTGCCCGGATTGCCCGGTAGCGGGTATAATGACTGCTGACAATCGGTGCGCTGTTCGATGGCTGGAAGCTGTCGCGTATCGAATTTTGAGTAGCCTTATTCTATAGGGGGTGCCGTGTGGACAGTTTGATTGCGAATCTACCGGGTTATGTGGTCTTTATTCTGATTGTGCTCTGGATTTTGCGGGCGTCGATCCGCGTCATAGCCGAATATGAGCGGGGGGTGATCTTCCGGCTGGGCCGGGTGATCGGTGCCAAAGGGCCGGGTCTCTTCTTCATCATCCCGATTGTGGATCGGATGGTGGTGGTGGATACCCGGGTGGTGACGCTGGACGTGCCGTCTCAGGAAGCGATTACCAAAGACAATGTAACGATCAAAGTAAATGCGGTCTGCTATTTCCGGGTGCTGGACCCCGAGGCTGCGGTGGTGAATGTGGTCAACTATCTGATGGCAACCCAGCAGATAGCCCAGACGACCCTGCGTTCGGTGATGGGCCAGAGCGAACTGGACGATCTGCTTGCCGAGCGGGAACAGATCAACCGCAAGTTGCAGATGATCATCGACGATCAGACAGAGCCGTGGGGTGTAAAAGTGAGTGTGGTTGAGGTGAAGGATGTGGAACTGCCCAGCAGTATGCAGCGGGCGATGGCCCGACAGGCCGAGGCAGAACGGGAAAAGCGGGCAAAAATTATCCACGCCGAGGGCGAGCTGGATGCCTCGGCCAAGCTGGCCGAGGCTGCTAATGTAATGGCACAGCAGAGCGGCGCGTTGCAACTTCGCTATCTGCAAACTTTGTCCGAAATCAGCGCGGAACACAACAGTACAATCATCTTCCCGCTTCCAATTGAAATGTTAAATGCCTTTGTTCGCAAGGGCGATTGACTCCGTAGATCGCAATGCTTTGGGCGTGGTCCGTGACCCGCCACCGGTCACAGACCGGCGGGGAGCAATCATTGCGCTCTCCTAATTAACTCTCTGCTGGGTGGAAAGGGTATAACAATGGGCAGTTCCTTACGATTGTTTCGGATTTGGGGAATCGACGTTAAAGTTCACTGGTCCTTTCTTCTGATTCTGGTCTACGGCGCATTTCTCTACAGTGGACAGACAAATCGGCTAACCGGCGCACTGTACGGGGTGGTGGTAATTCTGCTGCTCTTTGTCTGTGTGCTGCTCCACGAATTCGGCCACGCGCTGACAGCCAAATACTTCAAAGTCAATGTACCTCACATTACCCTGCTTCCGATTGGCGGTGTGGCCCAGTTGGAGCGAATGCCCCGCCAGCCCCTGCAAGAATTTCTGATTGCCATTGCCGGGCCGGCGGTCAATTTTGTGCTGGCGCTTCTCCTCCTGCCTTTGGCTGTGCTGGTGATCGGCCTGACCTGGGGAGCGGACAGTCTGCTCTCCCTGCTCACCTATGCCCAGACGCGTATGATGACGCCGAGCCTGGATGGGTTGCTGGTCTATCTGGCGGTTACAAATATTGCGTTGGGGCTGTTCAATCTTCTGCCTGCCTTTCCTATGGACGGCGGGCGGGTACTGCGCTCCCTGCTGGCAATGGCAATGCCCTATGTGCGGGCTACCCGCATCGCCGTCACTGTGGGCCGGCTGATGGCCGTTTTGATGGCTTTGTGGGGGCTGGGTGGCAATATTATGCTGCTGCTCATTGCCTTCTTTATTTATGTGGGCGGGCGGGGAGAGTTGGAGGCGGTGGAAAGCCGCTATGTGTTGAAAGACATCCGGGCCAAAGATGCGCTCAACCGGGAAGCCCGGACGATCTATACCAGTGAATCTATCGATAAAGTGGTGGACCTGGTGATGACCACCTATCAGGCCGATTTTCCTGTCTTTGATCTGGGCAACAATTTCGTGGGTGTATTAACCCGTCCTCGGCTGGTAGCGGTGTTGCGTACCCAGGGGCGAGAAGGGCGTATTGTGGACGTTATGATTCCTGCCCAGGATGTTCCTCCGGTTGGGCCAGAGACGACGCTGGCCGATGTTTGGGACAAAATGATGGAAGCGGGTAGCCGGGTGGTTGCTGTCAAGGAGCAGGGGCGTTTTCTGGGGCTGATTACCCTGGATGATATTAGCGAATTGATTCAGGTGGTGGGTGCGACCAAAGAGCGGGATGAGCGAGTGGCGGCTCAGCCAACTGCCAATCCAACGGATTTCTCGAATTGATTGGTTGATTGTAGCTACTCAGGCTTCGGGTGCGACGCACTCGCCATACGCTCTTTGTACGAGAAAGCTTTCTTGGCGAGTGCGTCGCACCTGAGCAGTAACGTTTGATTTGCCTAACCGCTTGCTTGGGGGAAAGGATATGGGCGGATAGATGGGTTCACGGATGTTGCGACCGATACAGATTGCGCCTTCGATACTGACGGCTGACTTCGGGCGACTGGCCGAACAGGTGGCCGCGGCCGAGCAGGCCGGGGCTGATTTAATCCACCTGGATGTGATGGACGGGCGTTTTGTGCCCAACATTACCTTTGGGCCTGGGGTTGTAGCTGCTGTACGGGCTGCCACGACCCTGCCCCTGGATGTCCACCTGATGATTGAAGACCCCGAACGCTATGTGGATGCCTTTGCCCAGGCCGGCGCAACCGGCATAACTGTTCATCTGGAAGCTACCCGCCACCCCCATCGAGCGGTCCAGCAGATTGTAGAGGCGGGCTGCCGGGCCGGTGTCGCCCTCAATCCAGCTACGCCTGTCGAATATCTGCGGGAGATCAGCCCCTTTGCCGATCTGGTGCTGGTGATGAGCGTCAATCCTGGCTATGGGGGGCAGCGTTTTATTGAGACCAGCACGAGTAAATTGCGCCGGGTGCGCAAGCTGCTGGACGAGTTCAACCCTACCTGTGATTTGGAGGTGGACGGCGGCGTCGGCCCTCACAACATTGGGGATGTGGTGCGCAATGGGGCGAATGTGATTGTGGTGGGCAGTGCCATCTATAACAAAGAAGGGGAGATCGCCGAGAATCTGGCGCGATTGCGCCAGGCCGCAGGCGAGGGGTAGACGTACCTGTTCAGCCACCCCACCCTAGCCTTCCCCATTCCAGGGAGGGAAGTGGATCGACTCCTCCCCCACTGTGGGGGAGGTTGGGTGGGGGTGAGCAGTTACGGGTAGACTTTCTCAGCCACCAAAACGGATAGCGAGCAGGGCGACCTGGTGGATAAAGGGGATGACGAAGAGCAGGCTGTCCAGCCGATCCAGCATACCCCCGTGGCCCGGCATGAGTTTGCCACTGTCTTTGGCCCCTACTTGTCGCTTGAGCAGGCTGATCGTCAGATCGCCAAAGAGCGCCAACACACCACCCGCCAGCCCCACAAGCGCGCCGATCCAGGGCGCAAGGGGAATCGGCGTCAGACTGACAACCAGATACCCGGTGACAGCCGCGGCAATCCAGCCACCGATGGTCCCTTCCCAGCTCTTTTTCGGGCTGAGTCGGGGCCATATTTTGTGTTTGCCCCCGGCAACTCCCACAAAATAGGCAAAGGTGTCGTTGAGCATTGTCACAGCCAGGGAGAGAAAGACCCACTCCAGACCGTTGGGCAGCAGACGCAGAGCGATGGCTTGCCCTAGCATCGCGCCAATGTAGAGCGCGCCGATTCCCGTAATGGCCCAATTGAGGATAGGGCGCTCGATTCGGAAAAGGGCCAGGGTGAAAGTGGCGATAAAGCCCAGGGTGATGACAAGGGAGAGGGAGAGCAGGTGGGGCAGCCAACTGGCAACGAGCAGCAGCCAGAGCCAGGCCATACCCATTGCCCGATAGGGCTGGTAGCCGCCCTGGGCTACCAGAGCATAATACTCCAGTCCACCCAATGTGGCTACGGTGAAAATAACCAAAGCCCACCAGTGCTCGCCTCCCCACAAAGCCAGCAACACGGGAGGGAGAACGAGTAGAGAAACGAGCAGGCGTTGTTTCACGGCGGCCTTGTCTTGTGAGAGATGGGGTAACTGCTCACCCCCACCCAACCTCCCCCACTGTGGGGGAGGAGTGGGTGGGGTGGTTGAACAGGCGCGAGATGGGGAAGATCAGGCAGGTGTTGTTTCGCCGTCGAGAATCCGGCCAAAACGTCGTTCACGGTGATTGTATTCGACTATCGCTTTGTAAAGTTCGTTCTTGTCGAAGTCCGGCCAATAGGTTGGCGTGGTGTAATACTCCGAGTAAGCCGCCTGCCAGATAAGGAAGTTACTCAGCCGCCAGTCGCCCCCGGTACGGATGATCATATCCGGGTCGGGCAGGTCACCGGTGTAGAGATAGCGGCTGAAGGTTTCTTCGGTCAGGGTTTCTGGATCAATACCCTCGGCGATCACCTGACGCACCGCATCCAGGATTTCCCCCCGGCCGCCGTAATTAAAGGCCACATTCAAAATAATCTGATCGTTGTGCTTTGTATACTCGATGGCGTGGAGAATCTGCTTTTGCAGCTCTTTGTTGATGCCCGTCAGCCGTCCGCTGTGGCGAATCTGCACGCCGTTCTGGTGCAATTCGTGTAGTCGGTGGCGGATGGTGAAGCCCAGCAAGCGCATTAGTCCACTCACTTCTTCCAGTGGGCGATGCCAGTTCTCCGTGGAAAAAGCATAAACGGTCAGGACTTTGATGCCAAACTCCACGCAGCCTTCCAACACGGGGCGGATATTGTCTACACCGGCCTGGTGGCCGGCGTGGCGGATCAGCCCCCGGGATTTCGCCCACCGGCCATTGCCATCCATAATAATGCCCACGTGGTGGGGGATTGAAGCCAGCGGTGGATAGGTCGTCGAATTAGTGCTCACGACGTTCAATACTCCTTGCATGGATTTGAAATCATATGACCACCACCGGCTCCCCATCAAAAATGAAGGGTGAGTTGCTCCCACCCCTCACCCAGCAAATACTTTTTGTTGGCAAGAAGATTGGCCTCATCAGTTAGAGCGTCATAATCTCGGTTTCTTTGTCTTTGCTGATGCTGTCGACCTGCCTGATAAAGTCGTCTGTCTGCTCCTGAACCTGCGCCTGTCCCCGGTGCATATCATCTTCAGAGATCATACTTTCCTTTTCAAAGGACCGCAAGTCGTTGATCGCATCCCGCCGAATGTTGCGCACGGCGACCCGGGCTTCCTCGGCACGGCGCGCCACCTGTTTGGTCAAATCCCGGCGGCGCTCTTCGGTGAGCGCGGGGATATTCAGACGAATCTGCTTGCCGTCATTATTGGGTGTCAGCCCCAAGTCCGAATGAGCAATCGCCCGCTCAATCGCGCCAATGTCCGATGGGCTGTAGGGGCGTATCAGGATTGCCTGGGCTTCGGGGATGCTGATCGAGGCCAACTGAATCAGCGGCGTGGAAACGCCATAGTAGTCAACAGTCATGCGATCTACCAGGGCCGGGCTGGCGCGGCCTGTACGGATGCTCATCAAATCCTGATGCAGGGATTCGATGGTCTTTTTCATCCGGTCAGTTGTCTCGTGGAGAATCTCTTTGATCATTTGTCGTCTACTCCTCTGTTGAAGATGAAACAGGGATAATGGAAGTTGCTTCCCCACCTATTGTAGCAAAATTCTGGGCCAATGGAAAAACGGTCAGTTTTCTGCTCAACAAAGCAAAGGCCAACTTCTGACAGGAAGTCGGCCTTTGCTCTGCTCCTGCCCTGAAAAATAGAACACAAAAGTGGGTGAGAAGCTGAAAAAAGGCAAA
>JAHDWH010000141.1 GCA_023384455.1 Caldilineaceae bacterium
TCTGGACAGTGCGACGCACCAAAACGGGAAGTTATTCTTTGACAAGCCCTTAGCACTATTGCCAGAAGACTGCGCGCCATCAATTACAAAAGGGCAGACGCCTGCTACTTCTTTTTCTTTCTGCGCTGGGCTTTTCGCTGCTTTTGGGCTTCCTTGCGTTTGCGCTTCTTCTTGGCTGGATCAGCGACGACCTGGCGAACGACACGCGGTTCTGCCAGGGCCGGCTGGTCCTCGTCGTCCTCCTCATCTTCATCTGCCCATTCGTCTTCCCCGTCGTCGTCATCCGCCCCAAGCCAGCCTGGGCCAAAGAGCGCCTCTGCCACCCAATTGCGCTTGGGTGTAAGCCTCTCCTTCAACAGTCCCAAATCGATCTGAATCTCTTCCCAATCACCGCGCAGGGTCAGGTCTACATAACCAGCGGCAAAGGCCCGCTCCATCAGCGGCGCGGCTTCCACAGCCTTCAGTTCGACCAGGCAGTCGACCAGCGAAGCATTGAGAATCTCGTCCTGCTCGGCAAACTGTTCGAGCTGCTGAGAAACAATCTGCACGCAGCGGGAACGGGCTTCCGCATAGTCGTTGCCAATCGCCTCAATTGTCGCAACAGCAGCTATCCGGGACCAAAGACCGTTTTTCGTATCCGCGAGAAAATCGGCTGCCGGTTGCAAAGAGTCTGCCCCGATAAAGGCCAGAATGACCGGCACTTCATCCCGCACCCAGTCATCATCCCGCTCGTCAACATAGCGCAGCAGATTGAGCAGAGGGACAATCGCCTGTACGGCGCGCAACTGCCCCAGAATACGCCAGGCGTGGCACTGTGCCCACGCTTCTGGCGCGTCTGAGTCCCATTCAGCCAGCTCGTTGTCTTCCAAAATACGTATCAGATCGGGAACGTGGCCCAAGCCAAAGCCATCCGCCAGATAGTTATGCTCATCATCCAAATGAAAGGGTTTCTCGCGCACGTCGCCGAAAGCGAGAACTTTTGCCACCAAACCAGTATACACATTTGTCGCCATCGTCCGTCTCTATCCTCCCGCACAAGCCAATAATTGTATGTGATAAAAGCCTATTTGAACTTCATTACGCCCTGGCGTACAATGCACCAGCACCTTTACTATACTATCCCACAGGAGAAAACCCAATGTCCTGGATATTTGAAATCCTCGCCGAACCTACCGCTGGCCTGACCGAAGGGCCGGTCTGGGACGGCAGCGGCCTGCTCTACACAAACATTCCCAACAGCCGTATTTTGCGCTACGACCCGACCAGCGGCCAGATCAGCGTCTGGCGGGAAGGGACGAACAACGCCAATGGGCTGATGCTGGACAGCCAGGGCCGTCTCTACGCCTGTGAGGGCGGCGGGCGGCAGATGGTCTATTACCCGCCGGGAAAAGAGACTGTCGTCCTCAGCGACAACTTCCAGGGCAAACGGCTCAACAGCCCCAACGATCTGGCGGTGGACAGCGCAGGCAATATCTGGTTCACAGATCCCCGCTACGGCGACTTCCGGGATGATATGGAATTGGATCACGAATCGATCTTCCGGCTGGAACCCCAGGCCGACGACTCGTGGCACTGTGTACGTGTCACCTTCGACACCACTTCGCCCAACGGGCTGCTGCTCTCCCACGACGAGAAGACCCTCTACGTGGCCCAGAGCAAATACGGCAACGGCCAACTGCGGGAGCTGCGCGCCTATCCCATCAACCCGGACGGCAGCGTAGGCCCCTATCAGGTGCTCCACAACTTCTATCCCCACCGGGGCATAGACGGGATGACACTGGACGCGGAGGGCAATATCGTCGCCACCGCGGGCTGGGAGGTGAGCGGACCGGGTGGGATGATTTACGTCTTTGCCCCCAATGGCCGGGTGCTGGAAACCCATCCCCTGCCCTGCCAGCGCCCCACCAACTGCACCTTTGGCGGGCCGGAGCTAACGGACCTGTACGTCACCAGCATTGAGGGCCATCTGCTGCGGGCCAGGACAGATCGGCAGGGAAAACCGGTGGGTGGGTAGTCCGCTTGTCTGTTATAATGGCAAAGTATTCATAGGCGGTTGGCATGGCCCGTTATCGTTTCGAGTTTCCGGAGAAAACCTACGCCATAGAGACGATTGCCCGCGGCACCGGTGTGAAAGTCCGGCGATATTTGGAACAAGCCTACGGTCGCGGTCGTTGGCGCAAGATGAAGGGCAAAGCGGTTATACGATAACACTGACGGGGAAGTTTGGATCGCAGAGATCCACTGGTATGAAGCCCACGGCATCGGACAGCGAGACCACAAGGCTGTAAAAAATCTGGAGAGAATAGAATGAGCTATGTACTTTGCGTTAATAACGCTCCCTATATTCATATCGCCGGTGAACCGGAGCAGACGGAACCACTGCTGAGTTTGACAGTAGGAAAAGTCTACAAAGCACTGCCGGATCCCCTGGCCGAACGTCACGGAGATATTCGTGTGATCGACGAATCCTACGGCGAGGCAGGCAGCGAAGGTGGCTATCTCTACCCGGCAGATTACTTTCAGCCCTTTGTGCCCAACGGCAATCAGCGGATGACAGCCGCCATTACTGTACATCTGGACGAATTCACCCGAGGTGTACTCAACGCAGAAGCCGTAGCCGCGAATATGTCGGTTTCCCGACTTATACGCGAATGGATTGAGGAACGGCTCGACCTGCCCTCCCCTGTCTGAACTACCTCCTTCGCGAGATTCCACGCACACAACGCCAGGAGTGTATACAGCTTTGTCCTCTGTTCTGGATCGTCTGCGCCGATTGCAGAGCCTGCGCCCGCAGAATAGCCCAACCGAGCCGGAACTGCTCCGTCTTCCAGACGCCCAGCCGGGTTCGTTGGACGCGCTCGTCACCGGTCAGGAGATTGAGAATGAGGGCGGGCGCTGCTGGCTGGTGACGGAACGCTACCCGCTGACAACCCGGCACGGCAGCCAGCCTCTCGCCTCTCTCCTGGACACAAATCCCACAGCCATTGCCCCTCTGTACCCCAGCGCGGGGCTGGGCAGCCACTTTGACTTCCGCCAGGCCGTCTTCATTGACACGGAGACCAGCGGATTGGGCGGCGGCGCGGGGGTCTACGCCTTTATGGTAGGGGTGGGGGTCTTTCAGGGAGCGGGGACTGGGGAGTGGGGACGGGAGGCTGGGGAGGGAATGCCCGATCCCCGATCCCCGATCCCCAGTCCCCAATTCACCGTCTATCAATTCTTCATGCGCCATCCCGGCGAGGAGACGGCGCTGCTGACTGCGCTGGCGGAATTGCTGGCTGGGCGGGATGGGCTGGTCACCTTCAACGGGCGCACCTTTGACGCGCCTCTGCTGCGGGGGCGCTATCAGATGAATCGGCGCTTTCTGCCCCAGGGCGTGGCACAGCCCCCTGTGTTGGCCGAAGATGCGCCCCATCTGGACCTGCTCCATCCCGCCCGTCGCCTGTGGAAACGGCGACTGGCAAGCTGCTCGCTGGGCAATCTGGAAGCAAAGGTGCTGGGGTTGGAGCGCACAGAAGAGGATGTGCCCGGCAGTCTGATCCCCTATCTCTACACCCAATTTCTGCAAACAGGCAACGCGGCGGAGATGCGCCGGGTCTTCTATCACAACCGGGAAGATATTGTGTCGATGGTCTCCCTGGCCCAGCTGCTCTGCAGCCACTTTGCCGACCCGCTCCCATCCGCACTGGCGGGGGAACTGCATCCGCTGGATTTGGCTTCGATTGGACGGGTTCACGCTGAACTGGGCAGGCAAGAGAGCGCGGAACAGGCCTTTATTCACGCATTGGAGAATCTGAGCGATACAGACGCCCTGCCCGATATTTTCGACGGGCTGGGCTGGCTGCTCAAACGCCAGGAGCGCTGGACCGAGGCCGCCGCGCTCTGGCAGCGTTGGCTGAGCACAGTCCCTGGCCCAGACCCCCGCCCCTATGTGGAGTTGGCGAAGTATTGCGAATGGCAGTGCAGCGATTTGGAGCAGGCTCAGATGTGGACAGCCTGGGCGCTGCACAATCAGCAGAGCGCACCCACCCGCTTCCGATCTCCCCAGGCCATCAGCGAACTGCAACACCGGTTGGCCCGTATCCAGCGCAAACAGATGGGCAGCGACGATACCCCAGAGAGCCACACACCTGAAACATAGCAGACACACGCCTACGGGATACTGCGTATTGCGTATTCCGTAGGCAATGAATCATTTTGGCGCATCACAATCTCGTCCGCGCGACGAGATTGTGAAACGCCGTCAACATCCCAAACCTACGCAACACGAAATACGCAATACGTATTCCCTCCACCCAAATTTCCCGAAGGAGCACCCCAATGGGCGCAAAATTCCCCAGCCAGGCCTGGGCCGATGCAATGAAAGAGGCCGTGAACAGTTCCGAGTCCTACGCCGCCGCGGCCAAAAACTGGGAAGGCGACTTCTATTTCGTCGTCAGCGGCAGCGATGATCTGATTTATATGGACCTGTGGCACGGTCAATGCCGGGATGCAGTCTACACGACGGATCCCACTTTCAAGACGCCGGAGTTCAAAATCACCGCCAAACACGACCAGTGGGTAAAGGTGTTGCAGGGCAAGCTGGACCCCATCCAGGGGATGATGACCCGCCAGTTGAAGCTGGACGGCAACCTCATCAAAATTATGCAGAATGTAAAGGCGGCCCAGGAACTGGTGGGCTGCGCTACCCAAGTCGATACGGAGTTTTAGGATGTGGTTTTTCTCATCCCCCCAAATTATCTTCGGTGAAGACGCCCTGGATCACCTGGACGAATTGCCGGGCCAGCGGGCCTTTATCGTCACCGACCCGGTGTTGGACGGTCTGGGCTTCACCGAGCGTATCCGCCGCCACCTGACCGCAGCGGGAATGGAGGTGCAGGTCTTTGCCGAAGTGGAGCCGGACCCCAGCATCCAGACTGTGCGCCGGGGTGTGGAAGAGATAGCCGCCTTCCAGCCGGATTGGATTGTGGGCCTGGGCGGGGGCAGCGCGCTGGACGCGGCCAAAGGGATGTGGGCGCTCTACGAACGGCCCGATCTGGAGCCGGAGGAGATTTCCCCGGTTTATGATCTGAACATCCACAAATCCCGGATGGTCGCCATCCCCACCACCAGCGGAACGGGCAGCGAAGCCACAATGTATGTGGTCCTGAGCGATCCGGAGCAGCGGCGCAAAATCTCCGTGGGCAACCGGGAGCTGATCCCGACCCTCTCGCTGATCGACCCCTCCCTGACCAGCCAACTGCCGCCTCGGGTCACCGCGGATACGGGGCTGGACGCGCTGACCCACGCCATCGAAGCCTATGCGGCCAACTTCCGCAACGACTACAGCGACGCCCTGGCCCTGAAAGCCGCGGAACTGGTCTTCTGCTATCTGCCCCGGGCCTATGCGCAGGGCAGCCGGGACAGCGAAGCCCGAGAGAAGATGGCGAACGCGGCGACACTGGCCGGGCTGGCCTTTGGCAACTCCTTTGTGGGGATGGCCCACGCCCTGGGCCACAGCTTCGGCGGCTACTTCAAAATTCCGCATGGCCGGGCCGTCGCCCTCTTTCTGCCCTACGTAATGGAGTATACGGCCAACGCCGGCGGCAGCCGCTTCGGCGAGGTCGCCCGCCACCTGCGCCTGACCAGCAGCGACGACGAGCAGACCGGCGCGCACCTGCTCATCGACGCCACCCGGGCCCTGGAAGAACGGCTGGGCCAGCCCACCTCCATCGCCGGGTTGGGCATCAGCCCGGCTGCCCTGGAAGATGCGCTGAAAACCCTCTGCGCCCACGCCCTCTCGGACAGTGCCATCCTGGCCGCGCCCCGTATGCCCGCAGGGGACGAGTTGGAGCGGCTCTTTTTGTACGCGATGGAGGGGAAGTCAGTCGATTTTTAGCGGGATGGTGGGGTGATGAGATGGGGAAGGGCAGGTTTTTCGTTCACTGGGGGAGCGGTGAATGACGTAGAAAATATAATCCTGTGCGACTGTCTTGACGCCCAAACCGTTCAGCCCAAATAGACAACATCACAAAACGGGAGATTACCGTGTCAACAAACATCCACTTTGCTATGGGTGGCGCTATTTTCGGCGAATTCACCAGCGAATCCGCCCAATTGATCGCCAAGTACGGTCTGCCCGGCGTCGAACCCTACCGGGGCTGGCTGATCACCTGGCTGGACAGACCCCAGGCGCTGAAAGAGCTTCTCGACGAGTACGGGATACGGCTGATTACTGCCTCAAACGGCGGGCCTGGTCAGTCAACGGAATTCATCGACCGCTCCAAGCGCGCAGAAACAGTCGCCGATCACGTGGCCTTCTGCCGGGACTTCCTGACGGTCTTCGGCTGCACCCATTTCAAGATCAATATGGGGGGCCGCCCTGGGAAGGGGACGACGGCGGAGGATATCGCCGCCATTGCCGAAACTGTGACCGAAATCGGCAAGCGGACTCTGGATATGGGCGTCACCATCGCCCCCCACCCCCACATCTGGGGACCCATCGAACGGCCAGAGGAGGTGCGCGCCCTGCTCGACAGTACGGATCCGGCTATCGTCTCCTGGATTCCCGACACGGCGCAGCTCAACCTGGGCGGCGGCGACCCGGTCCAACTCATCAACGATTACTACGACCGGCTGGCCGCTATCCACTGGAAGGACTCCAAGTCGTCCTATCGGGGCTACACCGGCCCGACGCCGACGAAGGAGATGCACGCGCAAGAGATTCTCTACAAGGACCTGGGGGCTGGCGGCGTCGATCACCCGGCAATTTGGAAGATGCTGGTGGAGCGAGGCTACAACGGCTGGATCACCCTCGATCTGGATCCGCCCCGCCCCAACGAAGGTGAAGGTTCCGTCGATGACAAAATCGGGATCAACTGCCGCTATCTGACGGAAACATTGAAGGTTTCCCACCTCTAACAAGCGGTTGACAATTGTTGTTGTACGCTTGAAATTACAGAACACGCGTGCTACAATTCCTGTGAGAATATCTTGAGGCACACGAATTCAAACAAAAGGGATGACGATTCTCATGAGCGACGGGAAGGACACCGCCAAAAAGGCCGCGCCGCAGTCCGCTGGATTCACGAAGGAAGAAAAAGCCGCGATGAAGGAGCGCGCCAGGGAACTGAAGGCCGAAGAGCGCGCGAAGAAGAACAGGGCAGCCGGGGAAAGTGATTTGATAGAGAAGATCGCCGAGATGCCAGAGCCAGAGCGTTCTATGGCCACCCGCCTCCACGAACTCATCAAAGCCAGCGTACCAGACCTTTTCCCGAAAACCTGGTATGGAATGCCCGCCTATGCCAACCAGGAGGGCAAAGTTATCTGCTTCTTCCAGGCGGCGAGCAAGTTCAACACCCGGTACGCGACCCTCGGCTTCCAGCACGATGCGAATCTTGACGATGGCGCGATGTGGCCGACCGCCTACGCGCTGAAGGAGTTGACCCCGGCCACGGAGTCGAAAATTGCCGCACTTGTGCAGAAGGCGGTGGGCGAATGAGTGGAATGAATCCAAAAGTTGACTTCTACTTTGGCAAAGCCGACCAGTGGAAGGCAGAATTTGAGAAGCTGAGAACGATCATTCTGGAGTGTGATCTGACCGAAGAATTGAAGTGGGGTCATCCTTGTTACGCATTGGAGGGCAGCAATATCGTCCTGATGCACGGGTTCAAGGAATATTGCGCGCTTCTGTTTATGAAGGGTGCTCTGATGCAGGACCCCAATGGGATTCTCGTCCAGCAGACAGAGAATGTACAGTCGGCACGCCAGATCCGCTTCACCGCTCTACAAGAAATCGTGGAGATGGAAGCTGTCCTGAAAGCCTACGTGACGGAAGCTGTCAGAGTGGAAAAAGCCGGTTTGCAGGTGGAGTTCAAGCAGCCGACAGATTTCGAATTTCCCGAAGAGTTCATCGATAAATTGGAGGAAGTCCCTGGACTGCAAGACGCTTTCGAGGCGCTGACACCAGGACGGCAAAGAGGATACCTTCTCCATTTCTCCGGCGCCAAGCAATCCAAAACCCGGACCGCGAGAATTGAAAAATGGGTACCGGCGATTCTCGAGGGGAAGGGAATCAATGATTAGCCATTTCGATTTCAACGACAGCAGTCTCTTCACCCCCATCATCCATCCCCGTTCCGGCGTGACGATCTACGTGCTGACCCGCAGAGTTGCACCTGTGCAGCAGGGCTTCTACTTCGTCAACGACTCTATGCGCGCCGACGGTCGCTATCTCTGGTTCTACTGCGCCTTTCCCCCCGCGTTGCACAAGACGCTGGGCGTGATCGATTTCGTCGATCAGACCGTGCGCCACTTCCCGGAGACGAGCGCGTCCGCCGCGTATGTGGACCCGGAGACCGGCGACGCCTTCTGGTGTGAAGGATCGGCGGTGTGGCGGCGGGGGCCGGGCGCGCGGGACGTTCCGTTCCTCGTCAACCAACTCCCCGCTGAGCTGATCGGCAATCGGAGCGTCTCCAGCCTGGCCTCCCATCTGACCCGCTCTGCCGATGGCAGCGAGTTTTTCATCAACGCCTCTGTGGGGTTGGGCTATATCTTCGGCAGTCTGCCCCTGGACGGCGGCCCCTTTCAGCAGTGGTGGCGTTTCGACCGCCATCACAACCACGCCCAGTTCAGCCCGACCGATCCCGACACAGTGCTCTTTGCCCAGGAGTTTCACAGCGACCAAATCACCGGGCTGCGCTTCCCCATCACCAACCGGCTCTGGACAATGACCCGGGGCGGTCAGCCCCGCCCCATCCTGCGCGAGCCGCGCTTTGTCTCCCACGAGTGGTGGGACGCGGACGGGGCGCACGTCTGGTGTGTGGATGTGCCCAACAACCACGAAACCTGGCGGGTGCGTCTCGCCGACGGCGAAGTCGAGAAGTTCGCCTTCCCCCGCCAGTGCTGGCACTCCCACAGCAGCCGGGACGGACGGCTGATCGTCGGCGATTCCAACAACGGTTTCTTCCGCGGCTGCGCTTCCACTGTCCACTTACTAAACCGGGACACGGGCAAGATTATCGTCCTGGCCGAGCACGCCGAGCGCCGCGACTATACGGGCCGCAACTACCACATCGACCCCCACCCCCGCTTCTGTGCCAACGACCGTTACGTCGTCTTCACCACCACACTCCTGGGCCAGATTGACCTGGCGATTGTGCCTGTGGCGGATTTGATTCAGGCGACTTTGTGATAGTTCAAACGACCGGAGGAGCAGATGCAAGAGCAAAACGGATCGACGCTGGATGTGATCTACGAGAATTGGGGGGGCTATCAGGAAAAGCTGCGAGCCAGCATCGCGCCCCTGACCGACGAGCAACTCGCGTTGCAACCGGCCCCGCATATGTGGCCCTTGGGACAGATTGTGCAGCACATCGTCTCTGTCCGGGCGGGCTGGTTCAGTGGAACTTTGCAGGATGCGGACGCCGGGATGGACACGTATATGGCGTGGGGCCGAAGGGATTCACCCCCTCGCAGCGGGGCAGAGCTGGCCCGGGGTCTCGACGAGACGTGGGCTTTCATCGAAGCCCGTTTGCAGCGCTGGACCCCCGACGAGTGCGCGCAGACCTTCCCGGATGAATGGGACGGTCAGGTGTACGAGCTATCGCGCAGTTGGGTGATCTACCACGTGCTGGAACACGACCTGCATCACGGCGGCGAAGTCTCGTTGCTCCTGGGGATGAACGGTCTGCAAGGCCCCGATCTTTGATCGAAGCCCTATACAACCAAACCGTTCTGTCGTAGAGTGGCTGCCCGATTCTGATCCGTCGATCCGCTGGCAGGTGAGGCAGGACCTGACCCACCTATCTGGGCAGGAGGTCGCGACCGAGCGTGTCCGGGTTGCCAGCGAGGGTATGGGTGCCCGGCTGATCCCTCCTCCTTTTGCTCGACGAGGCAAGCTGATTCGGGCAGGCGCGGAAGGATAAAATACTGATGGTCCTGAACCAAATCATAGCAGGATTGACTTATGAAAAGATCAGCTAACGAGAGCTTATCTGTACGCGACGCAACTGAGGCCGATTTAGACGTACTGATGCGACTCAAGCCATCCCTGGCTGTCCATCGCGACCGCCTCCGCGATGCCTGTCAACCGGGCTTCCGTTATCTTGTGCTCGAGGATAAAGAGAGTGTCATCGGGTTTGTTTGTCTCGTCTTTGTGCGCCCATCCTATTGGTCTGATGGAAACAGCACCGAACAGTTGCCTACAGCCATCGATTTCCTGATTGATGCGCCCTTGCGGAGTCGGGGTTATGGTTCGTTTTTATTACGGGCGGTGGAGAAGTTGGCAGCAGCGTCAGAGGCCAAACAACTCTACTTGTGGGTAGACCCAATACTAAACCCACGAGCTTATGCTTTGTACCGCCGACTTGGCTATCAACCACTTCAAGAGCATCCCTACCCATTTCATTGGGAGTTTGTGGACTCGGAGGGTCATCTGCATTCAGGGGATACCTGGCGACTGGATATGGTGAGGTCGCTGTAAGCCCATCGGCGTCGGTTCGCTGTACCCTAAGGTCTTAACGCCGTCGTCAAGCATAACTGTTCAGTGTAGCGATGTCGGTTGTCGTTGAACATACGCTGCACCAGATGCGGTCGCGCAGGGATGATCAGCGCCTTTCCCTCCGGTTGTGCTTTCATCGCTCACTGGTGAGCTAGGCGTTGGGCAGACGTGGGACAGTAGAGAGACTCTCCTACCATCTTACTGTCTTACTTCTTGAAGACTTCCTTCGCCACCAGCACAGCGGAGACAGCCGGCTATCACCACAGAAGTCCGATTTTTCCGGGAGATCGGGCTTCAATGGCCCAAGCCATAGTTTGTCTGGGAACCACCTCTATTGTGACACGAGTAAATAGATGGTAGCAGATATTTTTCGGTTGTCAAGAGAATCGAGAAAGTATTCAGCCCCCACCATCGAAATACGCCACCAGAAATCATCCGCCTTTGTCGTTTTTGGGGTTTGACATCCCTGAAAACTATGCTACCATTCATTGACTCGTGTCATATATGTTCCCCTTCTATTCTAACTCTATACTCGTTGAGGTTGAACAGCCCCTTTTACCGCGTAGTATTGTTCTGCACCTATACCAAAGGAGATTGTTGTGAACGAACAATTTGATTCCAAACGCAGATTGAGCCGCCGCACGTTTTTGATCGCTGGCAGCAGCGCTGCCTTGGCTGTAGCCTTGGCTGCGTGTGCGCCGCCAGCCGCGGCACCCGCCAGTAGTGGTGCCGCTGAATCCGCGGCCTCAGAAGCCGCCGCACCTGCTGCAGAAGCGGAGGAGATCAGCTTTCTGGTGCGCACGGACATCCGCAATGCCTATGCCGCCGACGCCGCGGCCGAGTCTTGGTCCCAGGAATTTCCCGATCGCAAGCTGATTTTGGATGAACCTGCTGCGGGCACTGCTGTCAACACCAAAGTGCAGGCTGCCCAGGCCGCTGGCGACCTAATTTGGGATGGCTACGCGGTCATCGCGCTGCCCTGGGACACGGCCACGTGGGTCAAGCAAGGGCTGATCCAATCACTGGATGATTATATTGCTGCCTCTATGATTCCCAATGCAGACGATGTAATTGCCGGTATTATTCCGACTGTGTTGGAATCCACCAAAGCCGAAGGCAAGCAGTACGCGATTCCGGGCAATGTGGGCAGCGTGGCGCTGGGCTGGTACAACGAATTTCTGGACGAAGCAGGAGTGGATCGCCCGCTACTTACCTGGGATGACGTGCGGGTGGCCGCTGAAAAGGTCCACGCTCAACACCCGGAAATCAATGCCTTTGATCGGCCCAACACACCACTGACCGACCTGGTGGGTATGATTTGGGGGGCGACCGATACTCCCTATACCAATGAAGGACTGATCGACTGGTCCGGCGAGGCCTCCTTGGCCGCTATCGAATGGATGCAGGGAATGGTGGCCGACGGCCTGATGCCGGCTGTCAACGCGGGCTTTGGCACGTGGCTGCAAAAGGGCACGGCCATTATGTCCTCTTTCGATGTACACGGAACCTTGGCTCAACAGAGCCACGGCGACGGTGCGGCTGACACGGGCATCAACATGCGTCGGGTGGCGGCCGAGGCTCGGGCTGGCGCTCCTTTCTGGCTCAATGGCTGTGTGGTGCTGGACAAAGCCAACAATCCCCAGGGCATGACCGACTTCTTCCTCTGGTGGTTTAGCCCTCAGAACAAAGCTATGGGCAAGCAGGTTGCCGATGTGGCCGCCAAGCCCGCCTACCAGTACACCTATGATGAGTTCATCAAAGATGTGCCCAAGCATGCCTGGCAACTGGAAGGCATCGATCTGGTGCGCAACTCTGTGCCTTTCCAGGCCAATTTGACGTGGGGCATCGAGACCGCGGCTGTCAAGACTTGGCTGGAAAAAGCCCTGGACCCAGCCAACGACCTGAGCGCTGCCGATGCGATGGCCAGCGCACAGGAGGAGATCCAGGCTGAGATCGACGAGATGCTTTAGGTAGGGGTTGGATTGACTGCCTGCGGTAAGCTGTCTTTGTATTGCGTGAAACGTGAGTGGAGTAGGGATCAACTCACGTTTCACGTTTTTACCCCCACCTGATAATCAGGGATGATTGATCGTGACCACACAAACGCCCATCCGAAAGACGCTCGGTGGCAAAAAACAGCCGTCCTTTCTGCGCAACGACCTACCGGGATACCTGTTTATCGCGCCAGCGGTTCTCCTCTATCTGGTTTTCAATATCTGGCCTCTGATCCGGGGCATTTTGATGGCCTTCACCGATTATCGCTTCGTCTATCCAGACACCCGCTGGGCCTTCAACGGAATAGAAAATTTTGTCAAACTCTTTGAGAGCAGCAAAGTGCGGGAGGCTGCGGTAGTCTCGGCCAAATATTCGCTGATTGTTGTGCCCGCTGTGCTGCTGCTTGCGCTTTTCACCGCCATCCTAATCAGCCGGGTGCGCCGGGGGGCCAGCTTCTATCGCTGGACCGTCTATCTGCCCACAATCCTGCCCGTTGCCGTCAGCTTTTTGATGTTTCGCCAAATGTACGCGCCCAACTTCGGGCTAATCAACAGCTTTTTGCGTGGGCTGGGTGTGGAGAAGCCTCCCTTTTGGCTGGGTGAAGTGGCAACCGCGCTGCCCGCTGTGGGCGCTGCCCATCTCTGGATTATTTTTGGCTTTCCTACCCTTCTCTTCCTCATCGGCATCTACAGCATCGGCGAGGAACTATACGAGGCAGCCTCTCTGGACGGGGCGAGCCGCTGGCAACAGTTTCTCTTTATTACCCTGCCTCTGCTCAAGCCCACCACCGCTATGGTGTTGATTTTGATCGTGCCGGGTGTCTTTGGCGTCACCGATCCAATGTTGATTCTGACCCAGGGCGGACCCCAGGGATCGACCCAAACCCTTGGATACTATCTTTACGACATCGCCTTCGTGCGGGGTGATCTGCGACTGGGCTATGCATCGTCCATTAGCCTGGTGGTCAGCCTGATTACGGCCGGGTTGGTTGCGCTGATCTTTCGCTGGTCGCGGGAGCGGGAATAATGGAGAACCAGGCCATGAATGTCGATCTTCGCCGCGGCCCCACATCCGGCAAGCTGGAGCGGGTGGCCGTCTGGTTGCGCCGCTACGATGTTTTGCCCCACGCCGCGCTTGTGGTGGTGATGTTTATCGTCCTCTTGCCCATCCTCTGGCTCATCTCCTCGTCGCTGAAGGATGCCCAGCAATTTTACAACCACCCTGCCGAACTGCTGCCCAGGGCCATTAGTCTGGTCAATTATCAGTATATGTTCACCGCCATCCAGGCGTTGCCGGTCTATATGACCAACAGCTTCATCCTCGCCTTTGGCGTCACGGCTATTCAGGTGCTGTGTGCCTCTTTGGCCGGCTATGCTTTCGCCCGTATGACTTTCCGGGGGCGGGACGTGATTTTTCTGATAATTGTAATTTCTATGTTTGTCCCCCGGGGTGGCGGGCTGATGGCGCTGTATGAACTGATGAACTTCCTGAAGCTGCGCAACAGTCTCTTCGGAATGATCCTGCTCTTTGGCTCTCATCTGCCCGTGCCCATCTTTATTATGCGCCAGGCCTTTCTCTCTATTCCCAGAGAGATTGAAGAATCCGCAATGATTGATGGAGCCAGCCGCTGGCAAATTTTCTGGCGCATCGCCCTGCCCCTGGCCACCAGTGCAATGGTGATTGTAGCGACCCTGGCCTTTGTGGGCGTCTGGAGCGACTTTCTCGTCACCTTTACAATGATTGACAGAGACAGCCAACTCACCATTTCTGTGGGCATTCGTAAAGTGTTGACCAGCGGCTATGAGACTGCCACGGCTAATGTGCCCGAACTGCGCGGCCAGTTTGCCAGCGAAGCCGCCGACGCCGCGATGCTTCTTTTCAGCGCCTTCCCGGTGATTCTCATCTATGCCCTGCTCCAGCGCTGGTTTATGAAGGGAATTACTGAGGGTGCCATCAAGTTTTAGCCAATGCAGCCAGAAAAATATATCGAAGGGCTGTTTTGCGGTACTGTGAATCTGCGTTCTGATTTTCATCCCCATCGGTCTCAAACAGTCGTGTGGCCTGATCTGTCGGACTAACAGTCTGACCTGCGGCTGTGTGATCTGCACTATTGCGTCCCCGCGCCTCCTCTGTCAAACTATCCCCAGCGTGTCCTTTCCTCTCCCTTTCCGTCCGAGGCGGAGACCCAATCTATGCCAACCAAATACCTGCTTGCCTTTTTGCTATTGGTACTCTTTTCCGTTGCCTGCGCCAGTGCTGCGTTTGACGCGCCAGCCCCGCCCCCGTCACCCGGCGCGACGATCCCCCAAACGCCTGTAGACCCCTACGACATCGGCAACCCGACCCTCAGCGATCTTTGGGTGGACCCGGTAAATGGCGATGACAGCCGCAGCGGGGCCAGCCGGGCCCTGGCTCTGCGCACAATTGGCGCGGCCTGGCAGCGCATCCCCACCGGCGCGCTGACCGGGACGGGCTATCGGATACAACTGGTGGCGGGTATCCATTCAGCGGGTCTGCCCAACTACTGGGAAGACCGCCGGGGTAGCCGGGACTTTCCCATCGTCCTCAACGCGGTGGACGGCGTGGGCACAGCCGAAATCCAGGGCAATCTGAATGTCTACGACGTAGACTACTTCTATCTGCTCGGCGTCACCATCCGCAACAGCGGGGATGTCTTTCATTGCGAACTGTGTGACTATCTCCTCCTGCGCCAGGTGATGCTGGACGGCGGGCCGCGCCTGGCCCACGAAACCGTCAAAGTCAACCAATCCCAGTACGTACACATTGAGGAAAGCGACATCTTCGGCGCCTACGAAAACGCCATCGACTTTGTGGCCGTGCAGTACGGCCACATCCTCAACAACCGCATCCACGCCGCCGACGACTGGTGCATCTATCTGAAGGGCGGCTCCGCCTATTTCCGCATCGAAGGCAACGAAATCTACGACTGCGGTACAGGCGGATTCGTAGCCGGCCAGGGCACAGGCTTTGAGTATATGACCGCCCCCTGGCTGCACTACGAAGCCTACGCCATCCGCTTCGTCAACAATCTGGTCCACGACACCGAAGGCGCGGGCTTTGGGGTCAACGGCGGCTATGACATCCTTTTCGCCTACAACACCCTCTATCGGGTGGGCAGCCGCAGCCACGGCCTGGAGTTTGTCTTTGGCAGCCGTAGCTGCGACGGCGACGGGCCAGCCTGCGCCGCCCGCCAATCTGTCGGGGGCTGGGGGGCGTCGGTCGTGGGGGGCGATGAACCCATCCCCAACAAAAACATTTACGTCTACAACAATCTGCTCTACAATCCGCCCGGCTTCCGCAGCCAGTGGCAACACTTCACCGTCCACAGCCCGCGCACGCCCAGCGCCGGATCGAATGTTCCGTCGCCGGCGGTGGCAGATGAGAATCTGCGCATCCGGGGCAATCTGATCTGGAACGGCCCCACGGACCTGGCCCTGGGCGTGGGGGATGGGGAGGGCTGCGCGCCCGCCAACCCCACCTGCAACCCCACCCAACTCCTGGCCGACAACGCCATCAATACTGTCCAGCCCCAACTTATCGACCCGGCCAACGGCAACTTCCGCCCCGCGGCAGCGGGGAATGTCTACGGCGTTACCACTTTCCCCATCCCCAACTTCCCGGTCTGGGATGGGCTGACCCCGGCTGTACCCACCGGGGAACTGGCGAACGGCGTGCCTGTGGACAGGGAGAATGTAAGCCGCGTGCTCACCGGCCCGCCGGGGGCCTATGTGGGCAGCGGACAATCGGCAACAACAGCTACACCGACGGCCAGCCCCACACGTCCCGCGGGCAGCCAGAACCGTCTCCACCTGCCCCAAGTGGCCCGGGGCGTTGCTGTCACTCCTCCTTCGACACCCACAGCCACCCACACGCCGACGGCTGTCACTACCGCCACCGCCACCGCCACTCCTACAACGACGCCGACTTCGACCGGTGGCAGCACCCTGCCCCCCGGCCCGGTGACGCTGGTGATGCTGGGGGACAGCCTGACCGCGGGCGACGGCGACGACTCGGAGCTGGCTGGCGGTTATCCTCGGCGGCTGCTGGAATCGGTAACGATTCGACGTTCCGGCTCCACGGCTGCCAATTTGGGGCAATCTGGTTGGACTTCGGGGGATCTGATCAACGGTAGCAATGGGGAAGCGGGGCAATTGGGCCAGGCTGTGGTGCTGTTGAATGGCGCGGCTGCGGGCGCGGCCAAAGCCGCCTTTGTCTGGATCGGCAGCAACGATCTCTGGTATCTCTACGAATTTGGGCCAGAGCCGATGACGGCCAGCACGGAGAGCGACGATCTGCAAAACTTCAGCGCCAACGTGGACAGACTTCTGGCGGACCTGCGCGCAACCGGGGCGACGGTCTTTGTCGGTCTGCTGGACGATCAATCCCTGCGCCCGGTGGTGACTAATCCCCCCAATCCCGGCGAACCGGCCTTCCCCGGCATCACTGCCGATGACCGGGCGCGCATGTCTGCCCAGGTGAATCGCTACAACGATGCTGTCCGGGCCAGGGCCACCCAGCGGGGAGCGGTCGTCGTTGACTTTTTCGCCACTACGATTTTTACCAATCCGGCTACCCTGGCCGATGACGGCAACCACCCTAACGGAGCTGGCTATGACGTCATTTCCGGTCTGTGGTGGGCTGCGTTCGATCTCCGGTTGCCCTAGAAAAAGCTGTCAAATAGAAAAGACACCCGGCCCTACGAGGATGGGCCGGGTGTCTGTGAGGATAGCAGAGGAGCCAACGAGGGAAATTGGAGGAAAGCGTGCGCTTTTTGCGTCACATCCCATCCGGGGTGAGGAGTCCCCAGTGGGTCGTTCGACTTTATTTAGGCGTTTTTCCCGACATACAGCGTGCCAGCGGTAAAATGATTGCCGGGCAGTCGGTCGGGCGTTTCTGGTTACTTCAGATCGGAACACTCTAAGTATAGTCACGGGGCTGATGGGATTACCTGTCCTTTCGGCGAGTCTGTGTACTGGTCAAGTGGATAGGTTTGCGCAGTTGTAACTGCTTACCCCCACCCAACCTCCCCCACTGTGGGGGAGGAGTCGCTCCGGTTCCCTCCCTGGCAGGCTGTGGGAGAGGCAAGAAATAGAACGCGGATGACGCTGAACGGACTGATTCCCGCGGAAAGAAGCGAGAAAAATCCGGTTTTTCTGTACTGATCAACGAGATGATAAAACGTAGGTGCGGTTTGCAAGCGCACTTCTCCGGGTGAAAGTGCGGTTACTACAGATTCCACCATCTTCTTGAGTCAGTACAAAAATCCGGTTTTTCCGTACTTTCCGCTCAATCCGCGTTCCATTCTGTGCTACTCCGACAAGCTGCTAGAATGGGGAGAGGCAGGGTGGGCTGGCTGAACAGGTACGTGCAGT
>JAHDWH010000430.1 GCA_023384455.1 Caldilineaceae bacterium
ACAGCCCCCGCCTACCCTTCGATGAACTCAGGACACCGCTCAACCGGCGCTGGTCTTGGGCGGTGGGGCACGACCCGCAACTAACGCATGTGCGTTAGATCTTGCGCTGGTACGGAGTAAGCACTGCCGTCTCAGTATCTCTGCACGAAAGTGCCAGAAGCGATGCCACACAACGGAATACGCAATACGCAATACCTTTTCTACTCACCCGCGCCGTGCAACTGACCGGTATAAATCTGAATGGTCACGAAGGAGTCGGCGTAGGGGCTGTTGATGTAAATCGGGTCGCCCTCTGGCAGCCAGCCCGCGGCAAAGCGGCTGGGCACCGGGTTGTTGCCATAGCGCTCGAAGAGCGGAATTTGGGGCAGCAGTTCGTTGTAGGCCTGGGCAATCGTGCCCAGGGTAACTATCTGGGCCGCGGCGTCACCGCCGGAGCCGGACTCTTTGGTCAACGCCCACAGGTCCACATCGCCCACGCTGTCGGTGGAGACGTTCAGGTCGAAGGACATACCGGGATTCTCGATGCTGCCTGTGCCACCACCAATGCCGCTGGCGGCCGCATTATGTACGCTGAAATCGGTCTCATAGGAGAAAGACGGATGGGGATTGCCTGCGCCCCAGCCCCGAATCGCCAACTGGAATTTGCCCTCGTTGACGTCAATGGGGTGCTGCTGGAAGTTGACCCCCCGGAAGGCTGTTTTGATGCCAAAGGCAGTCAACTGTTCGGCAGTGTTCTCTGCCGAGGCAGACCAGTCGGCAAACTCAGCCGGTGCGGTCAGTTCGAATTCCATACGCGCGCCCGTGTCGTCGATCCAGACGCCGTCGCTGTCCCGTGTGAAGCCCAGGCCGAGCAGAATCTCTTCGGCCTTCGCCAGGTCATACTCGTAAGGGTTCAGGGCCGCGCTTACTTCCGCTGACAGCCAGAGCGGTGTCATATTGTCGGAGAAGCCACACATACAGACCTGGCGTTTGGCCGACTGCGCCAGGGAAATGAAGGCGTTCTCATCCCGATTGATGGCGTAGGCAATCGCCTGGCGCACTTCCTTCATCTCGAAGGGGTGAACCGTGTGGTTGAAGTAGAGGGCCGGTCCGCTGTAGATCGGGGCGCGGATGATGCGGTAGCCCAGATTCATGAACTCGCGCTCGGTGGCGGGGGGGAAGCCGTGGGTGGCGTAGTCCACATCGCCAGAGAGCACCAGGGCTGTGATGACCGGGGTTTCGCCGTTGTAGTTGATCATCCGGTCAAACTGCACAGTGTCGGCCCAATAGGAGGTCTCGACTTTGTTCAGAATCATCTGGGATTCGGTGATGCTGTCCTTGTCAATCTTGTAGGGGCCAAGCACAACCATATCGTCCGGGCGGAATTCGTTGAATTCCTGGAGCAGATTCTTCCATTCATCGTCCGCATTGGTCTTGCCAGCAGCTACCAAATCCCGTACCTTCTGGGCATATTCGCCGTAGACGGTCGAAGCGCGGATGGCTTCCTCGCGCAGGATGCGGCGGGGTACAGTGGTGGACGGCTCGTTCAGCAGAAAGTCGATAGTGTAATCATCGACAGCCTGAACGCCACTGATGTACTGCCAGACAGCCCGGTTCATCAGACGGGCCACCGAGAAGCTGTCCAACACGTCCTGGCTGGTGAATTCGTGGCCGTCGCTCCACATCGCGCCCTGGATAATCTTGACACGCAGAGTAGTGTCGTCCACCCATTCCCAGGATTCGCCGGCCACAGGCATCCAACTGCCATCGGCCCACATATACATAAAGAGGGAGGGTTCCATCAACATCTGGTAGATGCTGAGGCTCATGCCGTTGGTCACGTAGGTGTTGAAGTGACCGGTGGGCGGGGGGGAATAGGGCCAGGCCGGGTGAAACTCGGAGAGCTTCGCTTCGGCGGGCGCTTCTGCCGGAGCAGCGGCGGCCGGGGCCGGGGCTTCCGCTGCCGCGGGTGCGGCGGCGGCTGGGGCCTCAGCAGCCGGGGCTGCGGGTTGGGCTGGTGCGCCGCAAGCGCTAAGCACCAGCGCGGCTATCAGCAAGAGAGCAAACAACTTACTTTTCATACGGTTCCTCCTGTGGTGAAAAAAAGATAGAGATCGGGGACTGGGGATTGGGGACTGGGCATTTGCTCGCTCCCCAGTCCCCAGTCCCCGATCTTAGGACTCGTCAAGAAATAAGTT
>JAHDWH010000142.1 GCA_023384455.1 Caldilineaceae bacterium
ACTTCTCCCGATACGCTATTCTACCACTTGTCGGTTTGAGGCGAAGCTTCGCTGGTCGGTTGAACAGCACAAGCAACTCCGCTTTGAACCAGCCTTCTATACGGCTATCTGCCTGTGCAAAAGCTGCAAAATGCTCCCGCTTATTTAGAAACCACTCTGAAATGTGGGAAAGCAGAATTTCCATTTTGACTCACCAATCGGTTGATGCGAAGGCAGGTTAACTATCATCATCCCGCAACTGACAAAATAACTGTAGCACAGGGTGACGTATGCCGCAACAGACTGCACAATTTCCGCTGCGCAGATAGATCACCGCCACTCCCAGGGAGATCAGCCCAAACGCTCTACAGCCCGGACTGAATCGCCAGGATGGCCGCGTTGGTGCGGTCGGGGAAGACTGAGTTTGGCGAGGATGGCGCTGACGTGGTTGCGCACTGTGCCTTCGGAAGGATAGCCTTCGGTCGCCCCGATCACCTGCAGAGCCTATGGCTTCGCACCTCTCAGGCGAGATAGCTATATCCCACCACCAGAAAGAGCAGGCCAAAGATCAGCGGCACCCAGATGCCGATAGCGCGGCTGTTTTTGTCCAGCGCAACTTTGAGACGGTTGAGGATCGCAGCCGCCTGGCGGGGCACGCTAACAAAAATAAGCACGGGGAGCAAAACCGACAGACTGAAGACGAGCGCGGCAACCAGCGTAATTACAATCTTCTCGGCCAGGGAGAGAGAACTGAGAATGACCACTGACTGGGCGGTGAGAAAGAGGGCGAGATTTTTGACGTTGATGACCGAGACCAGCCCACCGAAGCCCAACGCCCGGATGGGGGAAATATTATCAACCATCGCAAAGAAACGGGGCGGCTCGGGCTTCTCCACCGGCGGCTTGCGGCTATTGCGCCAGCCCACCCAGAGTAGCAGCCCGCCCAGGAGCAGCAGGACGGAGGGGAAGATCACACCAGGGCCGTCATTGGATGGGTTCGTGCTGCGATAGCCCAGCATCACTGCTGCCACGCCCAGAAGCGCATAGCCGCCAAGATAGCCCAGAGCAAAGGCCAGCCCGTTCAGCCAGCCCCGATCCGAAATGAGCAAGAGAATCGTAAGTGTAATGGCTCCGAAGGAGAGGATACCGGCAGAGGCCAGAAGTAGCGTTTCGATGAGAACCGGAAGCATTCTAGATTTTGTCCTGGAATTGGAGCATCCGTATTAGTTTTTCCTCAACCGTTTGCGCCATCGATGCCCGATAGGCACGGTGATCTCGAGGAAGTGTTGCATGACTGTGTTCCAGCCGTCGGCATCTTGAGCAGATTTCCTTGGCCCGATAGAGTTCTCCACCGCATCGTAGGCATTTCATATGCTTCAATCTTTCTGTTATAAATCGCGCTGTACTGATTTTGTCCGTCGCGTTGACCCACTATGCCAATGCTACAAACATCCGTCAGGGTTGTCAAGTAAGCGTAAACATCCACCAAAAGGCAAGTATTGACACCGTCACCCTTGTCCAGTAAGATGTTTGCAGAAATGCGCGTTATTCTGCGCGTAAATATAGGTTGCTTGAGAGGGGAGAGTCAATGAGTGTCAGTGTATCCTCCAACGAAGCTCGTAGCAGTTTAGGGCGGCTGCTGCGCCTGGCTGCGGAAAAAGATGAGAAAGTTGTGATTGAGGTGCGGGGCCAGCCGAAAGCAGTGCTGGTCTCCTACGCCGACTATCAGGAACTTCTGCGTTGGAAGAAATCCCAGCAGGCAGTGAGCGCGCTGGAAAAAATCCGGGCTGCGCGCGAATCTGTCTTAGCGCGCACTGAGGAACTGTCGGAAAGAGATGCCTATCGACTGGCAGGCTTTGGGGAACGGGCGACAGACGAGATTGTCAGCCACGACCGGCAAATCGGCGGTGACAAGCAGTGAAGGTGATTCTCGACGCAAACGTATACATCAGTTATCTTCTGGCTCGGAGAAGCGGACGAAGTATCACGGAAGTAGTGGACTCCTGCCTGTCCAACCCGCAGATTGAACTGATTGCGCCACAAGAACTGTTGGCCGAAATTCGCCGTTCCGTCCTGGCAAAACCCTACTTGCGTACCCATATCTTCGAAGACGAATTGGCCGCCCTGGAAGAGGCCCTAGCGCTAATCGCTGAGACGCCTTCTCCCCTGTCCGACATTTTGCCCCACTCCAGAGACGCCCAGGATGACTATCTGCTGGCGTATGGGCTGATGGAGAGGGCAGATTATCTGGTGACGGGCGATGACGATCTGTTGGTGTTGGAACGAATTGAAAGTCTCCGCATTGTCAGTGTTCCCGTCTTCTGGTCAATTTTGCGCACTTCCCCTGGTGAGTCTGAATAGCCTCTACCCGATCCCCGGAAAATAGCCGGCCAGGTGACGCACGAAGGCCCGGGCTACCGGCGACAGGGGATTCTCATCGTTCCACAGCAATTTGAGCGTGCGCTGCATCGGCTTGTCCGTCACCCGCAGTCCACGCAGAACGCCCGCCTCCACTTCCGCGGCGATGGCATAGCCGGGCAGCACGGAAATGCCCATCCCCTTGGCCACCGCTCGCTTGATGGATTCCACATTGTCAAACTCCGCGGCTATCTTCACAACCGTTCCCGCAGCCTGAAAGCGGCTGTCCAGCCAGAGTCGGCTCTGGCTATTGCGCTGGCGCATCACAAAACTCTGGCCGTTCAGGTCTGCGCAGACAAGCGATTCCCGCCCCCACCAGGCGTGGGACGGCCCCACCACCACGTATTGTTCCACCACCTCCAACTCCTGTACAGCCACAGCCTCCCTATCCAGCGGGCCTAGCTCCCCCTCCACCAGACCGATGTCGATCTTTCCCTCGCCCAGCGCGGCCACAATCTCCGGTGTGATGCTGGTCTGGCTGTGGATGTTCAGGTTGGGATGGGCGGCCCGGAAAGCCTGAATCCAATCGGGCAGGTAGTAGACGCTGACGCCGGGAGTGGCGGCCAGAGTGACCTGTCCCTCGGCCAGTTGGGTCACATCCGTCACGGCCACTTCCGCTTCCGCCACCAGACGCAAAATCTGCCGGGTGTAGCCGTGCAGCGTCTCCCCCGCGGCGGTCAGCGTCACGCCCCGGCGGCCCCGGTCAAAGAGCCGGGTACCCAGCGCCGCTTCCAAATCCTGGATGTGCTGGCTGACCGCAGGCTGGGTGAGCAGCAGCCGATCCGCCGCAGCGCTGAAGCTGCCGGTCTGGACAACGAGTGAGAATATCTCCAGTTTGTAGAGGTTGAGCATTGGATAGTAGTGGATGCGTGAGGCGTGAGGCGTGAGATCAATGGCGCCGGTCTCACGTTTCACGTTTCACGGGCGGGATGATGAGAGATTCGGGCTACACAATCGCTGACGCTGAGAGATAAGTCTTTCCTTATGGCAAGTATAAACGGTTGGGGGGCGCTGGGCAAGGGGGAATGGGTGTAGAATGTGGAGCATTGAAACGCAGCCCGGCAATCAATTGCTGTCGGAAAGTGCAAGTCGGCTCCAGCCGACTGGAGCGCCGCTGATTCAGTCCGCTTCAGTGGACTTGCGCTCTCAGACCGGATTTCAATCCGGGGCTAACGACCCTACATCTACCGGAGCATCACCCAATGAACCTTCTCTCACGACTTTTCGGTGGGGCCACCCACCCGCTGATCAGACCCGACGAATATACGGCCCGGTATGTAACCGCCAAGACGCCCCACACGTTGCTGGATGTGCGCACGGCGGAAGAATTCAGCGGCGGCCACATCCCCGGGGCGGTCAACATCAGTTTGCCGGATCTGCCCCAAAAACTCAAACGCGTTTCGAGCAAAAAGCCAGTCATCCTCTACTGTCGCAGCGGCAACCGCAGCGCCACCGCGGCCAAACTTCTGCTACAGGCGGGCTACACCGAAGTCTACGACCTGGGCGGCATCATCGACTGGCAGCGCCAGGGGCTGCCCGTGAAACGTAAGGCGTGAAACGTGAGAAAGTCCGAATGCTTTCACCCTTCACGTTTCACGCTTCCCAGGGAACAGATCACATAACTTTCGGAGGACCAAGCAAATGTTACTCAAATACTTCTACGACGAAAAGTTGGCCCAGGCCAGCTATCTGGTGGGCTGTTCGGCCACGGGCGAAGCCCTGGTCATCGACCCGGCCCGGCACATCACCCCCTATCTGCGGGCGGCGGAGAAAGAAGGGCTGCGCATCACCCACGTCACCGAAACCCACATCCACGCCGACTTTGTGAGCGGCAGCCTCGAGCTGGCCGGGGCCACCGGCGCCACAATCTATCTGAGCGATATGGGCGACGCGGATTGGAAGTACGCCTATGCCAACGATACGAATGTCATTCTGGTGCGGGACGGGGATAGCTGGAAAGTGGGCAATGTCAAAGTGGATGTGCTCCACACCCCCGGCCATACCCCGGAACAGATCGCTTTTCAGATCACCGACACCGCCGGCGCCGACAGACCCATTGGCATCTTCACCGGCGACTTTCTTTTTGTGGGCGATGTGGGCCGCCCGGACCTGCTGGAAGAGGCCGCGGGGCTGGCAGGCACAAAAGAGGTGGGGGCGCGCCAGCAGTTTGCCACCGTCCAGCGCTTCAAAGAAATGGCTGACTATCTGCAAATCTGGCCGGGCCACGGCGCGGGCAGTGCCTGTGGCAAGGCCCTGGGCGCGATTCCGTCCACAACGCTCGGCTACGAAAAGCTCTTCAATCCGGCC
This sequence comes from Caldilineaceae bacterium, assembly GCA_023384455.1. GTDB lineage: Bacteria > Chloroflexota > Anaerolineae > Caldilineales > Caldilineaceae > JACQGT01. The sequence goes on from JAHDWH010000142.1 coordinate 4,705, forward strand.
TTTCAATTTGAGAAGGAGAGCGAATTTGTGGCCTGGCTGCTATCCGATCAGCCAGAAGCACCCTTCTATTTCGCCCAAATGAAAAAGGTGAACAAAATCGGACCGGCTCTGCTGCGCGCCTTGCCCTTGCCCACCAACTTTGACCGGGCAACGCTTGACGCAGTGATCGAGGATGGCGGCCAGATCTTCGATCTGCGCAACCGGGGCCAATTCGCCGCCACCCACGCGCCGGGCGCGGTCAATATCCCCGCAGACAACAGCGGCTTTGTGACGTGGATAGGCTGGCTGGTGGACTACGAACGGCCTGTCTATGTGCTGCTGCCCTCCATAGACAGCGAACAGGCAATTTTGCGTGACCTGCACTCCATTGGCATTGATTACATACCCGGCTACTTCAGCCCAGAGGTGTTGAGCCACCGCACCCAGGCCCTGCCGGTGATCACCGCCCGCCAGTTGGCCCAGCGCTTGCCTCTGAATGGGCTGCAAATTCTGGATGTGCGGGGTAAGGGCGAGTACGCCGACAAACACATTGTGGGTGCCCGCCACATCCCTCTGGGCTACTTGCCCCAGCGGCTGGCCGAGTTGCCCAAAGACCGCACAATCATCACCCTGTGCGCCAGCGGCTACCGCTCCCAGATTGCGGCCAGCCTGCTCCAGGCCGCAGGCTTTGAAGATGTGCTCTCCCTCAACGAGGGCGAAGAGTGCTGGTCCCGCTTCCTGCCCACCGAAAGCGGCGCATCAAATTAGATAGCCACGTCTGATTCAACCAGGAGAAACAGTGTGATGGAACAAATCCTTCTCGACCTGCTGCTCGGTTTTGGCATCGGTCTCTCCCTGGGATTGCTGGGCGGCGGCGGTTCGATTCTGACTGTGCCCGCGCTGGTCTATATCGTCGGTCAGACACCCCAGGCCGCGGTGACTGCTTCGCTGGTGATTGTGGGATTAAATAGCTCGATGGGCGCGCTGATGCACCGCTCCCAGGGCACGCTCAACTGGCGGGTGGCTCTGCTCTTTGGCGGGGTGGGGATGGGCGCGGCCTACATCGCGGCGGGCTGGTCAAAGGCCCTGCCCCCGACAACACTGATGATCGCCTTTGCCCTGCTGATGATTCTCGTCGGTCTCTTTTTAATCCTGAAACCCCAGCCCCAGGACGGGGATACGCCAGGCCGTGGCTGGCTGGTAACGGTTGTCAGCGGCCTGGGTGTGGGCTTGCTCACCGGTCTGCTGGGGGTGGGCGGCGGGTTTTTGATCGTCCCCGCGCTGGTGATGTTTGTGGGGCTGCCCATGCGCCAGGCCGTGGGCACGTCCCTGGTGGTGATTGCGATGAACAGTCTGGCCGGTTTTCTGGGCCATCTGGGCGGGCCTGCCCTGGATTTACAGGTACTCACCCTCTTTGTGGCCGCCGGTCTTGTCGGCGCATTGGCGGGGGCGCGCCTCACCCGTACTATCCAGCCCCACCAGCTACGCCGGGCCTTTGCCTTCTTCGTCATCGCCCTGGCCGTCTTTCTTCTGGCGGACAATATCCCCCAAATAACTGCCCGTTATTAACCTGGCGGTTTCGTCGGCACGATTCCGGGAATCGGCCAAACCTACAGGGGAATTCAAAAGCTTGCGTGGCCGATTCCCGGAATCAATGATGCCCTTTTTCTTCCAACCCGGCACGGCCAACTGAACGAATGCACACACACCAAGCAAAACTTGCTATTTTCTTGACAACTGGCGTACAATCTTTTTGTTCGATGCTTTGCATCAAACGATTGTCGGCAGATCCCACTCTCGCCAGCTCCTACTTTGGAAAGCTGGCTGCGGACTGCCAATTGTGCGGACTGGACATTTGCTGATCCAGGCGCAGGATGAACAGCGGTACGCCGAAACGTCTTTTGCCACATTTTTGTTATTTGGGCGGGACGGTGTGCCACCACTGAATTTGCCGTAGCCATTGATACTCGACACGGACATACGCTGACATTTTTTCACTTTGTCACCCGGTCATTTTGTCACCTTGTCAAGTATAGCGCTGCGTGCTTTTTGATGGTCCTTTGTTTCAGCTTGACCGCCTGGGTCTGCCCGAAGCCAGCCGCTCCCTTTTAGTTTTCAGAAATGGAACGGTTTCGTGAGCAGAAGAAGAAAAACACCCAATACCTCTACCCCCACCCCCCCACCGCCCCGCTCGGATACTTCCAAGTTGCGCTGGTTCAAAGCGGATATGCACCTGCATACCCCCGCTTCCGGCGACTACGAAGAACCCAATGTCACCTATTTGGAATGGCTGCGTCAGGCCAACGAGAAGGAACTGGACATTGTAGCCATCACCGACCACAACACTGTGGCCGGCGTGGCCGCGGTGCGCCGGGAGATCGAATGGCTGGCCCGGCTGGAAGAGCAGAACCGGCTGACCGACGATGAGAAGAAACGGCTGGACGAATGGCGCACCCTGGCCAACAAAATCCTCGTTCTCCCCGGTTTTGAATTTACCGCCACCTTTGGCTTTCATATCCTGGGCATCTTCCCCCCAGAGACGAGCGTGCGCCATCTGGAATATGTGCTGCTCAATTTGAATGTCCCCGCAGAGAAGCTGGACCTGGGCAGCACAGAGACGGGGGCCACCACCGACGTGCTGACCGCCTATCAGGTCATCACCGAAGCGGGCGGACTGGCGATTGCCGCCCACGCCAATAGCACCCACGGCGTGGCTATGCGCAATTTCCCCTTTGGCGGGCAGACCAAAATTGCCTACACCCAGAACGAGCATCTGGTGGCGCTGGAAGTGACCGATCTGGAGAGCCGCAGCCGCAGCAGCACCTCCCGCTTTTTCAACGGTACAAAGCCCGAATACCCCCGACGGATGCACACCCTGCAGGGCAGCGATGCCCACCGGCTGGTCGCCGACCCCAAGAATCCCAAACGGCTGGGCATCGGCGAGCGGGTGATCGAATTGCTCCTGCCCGAAGCCAGCTTCGAGGCCATCTCCGAACTCCTGCACAGCGACAATTTTGACCGCACCCGGGCCTATCGCCCCAAAGACAAGCCCATCGACCACCTGGCCGTAGCCCGGGCCGAGGGGCCAAATCAGGTGCAGAGCTTCCACGAGACTGTCACTGTGCGGGGCGGACGCCAAGCGGCTGTGCTGGCCGATCTGTGCGCCTTTGCCAACACCGACGGCGGCGTTGTCTATGTGGGGGCCAGCGTGCGCAAAGGGCCGGTCAAAGGGCTGTCCAACATCAAAGGGGTGCAGAAGGAGCTACAGGCGGCGATTGCCGAGCGCTTGCAGCCCCAGTTGGAAGTGCGCTTTGAGATTGCCCAGAGCGACAACGCCCAGGTATTGCGCGCCAGCGTGGACGAGGGCGACGAGAAGCCCTACTGTCTGGACCAGTCCAAATTTTACGTGCGCAACGACGCCGAGACCAGTCTGGCCGTGCGGGATGAGATTGTGGCCCTGGTGCTGGAAAACGCGGGGATCAGCCGGGGCGGGGCTGCGGAAGTCGTGGCTGTGGCCGAAAAGACAGGGGCTGCCGCTGCCGCCAGTAAGAGCAGCAACGGTAGCCGCCGCCGCCGGAGTGGACGCAGCAGTGACACAGGGGCCAGTACTTCCTCGACCTCGACCGTGACCGCGACTACCAAAACCCCAGAGACAAGCGATCCTTTCGATCTGCCCCAGGTGGGTGTGGAGATTGTCTCCAGCGAGAATCGCAACGGTGTCAATTATTACGTGGTCAGCGATCTGCGCAACGCCCGCTCGGTGAGCAATGTCACCCGCAAGGGGGCGCGCAAATTGTGGAACTACGCCATCGCCCAGGTGGAGGACCACCCGGTGGAGATTGGCAAAGTCCAGTGGAAGGGCGATGTGGGGCTGGTGCGCTCGGAGAGCCGGGCGGGGAAGGTGCGCTATGACCTGGCCCGACGCAACGGCAAGAACATTCGGGTCTTCTACGGCGTCACGGAGGACGGGATGGAAGGGCCGTGGGCGGAGTTTGTGGAGAAATGAAACGTGAGGCGTGAAACGGGATACGTGAGGTCCTTCGGACCTGCTCACGCATTCCGTTTCACGTTTCTGCGTAACTGTTCAGCCCCTGGGAGCGCCGCCATCCCTGGCGGTCAGTATCGACATCTGCCGCCAGGGATGGCGGCGCTCCCAGCCTAAATAGGTACGTTTCTGTGGGCAAAACAGGCTGCATCGGTAGGGGTTCACCCCCTACCACAGATAAATCACCACCACCACCGACAGCCCCCACAACAGCACAGAGAGCAAAAAGGGGCGGTCTTCGAAGAGCAGATCTTCGGGGGCACCGCCCCTTTTTTCTACGTGGATCAGGTAGAGATAGCGGAAGGCTGCGTAGAGGATAAAAGGGACAGTAAGCAGCATATGGCCGTCCTGGGCCAGGGCCGTCTTGGCTTCAAAAGTGTAGAGGGTATAGGCCAGCAGCCCGCTGGTGGTGACGATCCCCAAAATCTGATCGAGCAGGGGCAGGTTGTAATGGGCCAGGCTGGCCCGGTGTCCCACCGCGTCGCCTTCCAGCAGCGTATACTCGTGGCGACGTTTGCCAAAGCCCAGAAAGAGCGCCAACAGGCTGACGCAGACATAGAGCCAGGGGCTGAAGTTGGCAACGTCCACGGCTACGACGCCTGCTACCACCCGCAGCACAAAAAAGCCGGCAATCATCAGTACGTCGATAATCACCAGGTCCTTCAGTCGAAAGCTGTACCAGATATTCAGAATCAGATAGCTCGCCACAATCACCCCGGCCCACAAGTCCACCAGGCCAGTCACCAGAATACTCATCACCGCCAGCAGGACCGCGCCCCCTTTGGCAAAGCCTGGGCTGAGCTGGCCGCTGGGCAAAGGGCGCAGACGCTTGCGCGGGTGTAGCCGATCCTTCTCAATATCTACCAGATCGTTAAGAATATAGACACTGCTGGAGATCAGACAGAAGCCCACCATCACCAGCAGGGCGGCCGCGGTCATGGGCAGATCAAAGAGTTTGCCATCAAAGATCAGCCCGGCCAGGACAAAACCATTTTTTGTCCACTGTTTGGGACGCATGGTTTTGAGAAGTCCAACCAGATTGCTGGTAAAAGAGGGCGTGACAGATGTAACGGGCACGGATTTCGCGGAGTGGTTCATTGGTCGATTCGTTGACTGGTTGGCGCTTCCCATCTTTGTAGAACAGACCAGTCAATGATACTGTAGCAACTGTCGGACTGCCAAAGATTGTAGGGCGGAATGGTATTCCGCCCGGAATCGGTGATTTTCGGGCGAATTGTGTAGTGAAATCTGTAGGTGCGGTTTGCAACCGCACGGCTCCGCGTCAAAGTGCGGTTACAAACCGCACCTACATTTTACTGCCAAATATCCTACAGGAAAGACTGTATGGTATTCCGCCCGGAATCGGTGATTTTCGGGCGAATTGTGTAGTGAAATCTGTAGGTGCGGTTTGCAACCGCACGGCTCCGCGTCAAAGTGCGGTTACAAACCGCACCTACATTTTACTGCCAAATATCCTACAGGAAAGACAGATGAGCAACGCCAAACAACGGCTGGACCTGCTGCTGGTGGAGCGGGAGCTGGTCGAGAGCCGGGAGCAGGCCCGCCGGTTGATAATGGCCGGCGAAGTTTTTGTGGACGAGCAGGTGGCGGACAAGGCCGGGCGGCTGGTGCCACTGGAAGCCAGCCTGCGGGTGCGCACGCCCCCCCGCTATGTCAGCCGGGGCGGGCTGAAGCTGGAAGCCGCCCTGGACGCCTTTGCCATCGACCCGACCGGACTGACAGCCGTGGATGTGGGGGCCAGCACTGGCGGCTTTACCGATTGTCTGCTGCAACGGGGCGCGGCAAAAGTCTACGCGGTGGACGTGGGCTACGGCCAGTTGGCCTGGAAGCTGCGTTCCGACCAGCGGGTGGTCACTATCGAGCGCACAAATATCCGCTATCTGGAAAATCTCCCCGACGGCGTTCTGGCCGATCTGGCCGTCATCGACGCCAGCTTTATCGGGCTGGAACTGGTGCTGCCCCCCACCCTGCGCCTGCTCACCCCCGCCGGTCAGGTAGTGGCGCTGATCAAACCCCAATTCGAGGCAGGCCCGGCGGATGTGGGCAAAGGCGGGGTTGTGCGCGACCCGGCAGTCCATCGCCGGGTCATCGATCAGATCTTTGCCCTGGCCGAAAGCCTGGATTTGTGGGTGGCCGGGTTGACAGTCTCCCCCGCGCCGGGGCCTGCGGGCAACATCGAATTTCTTGTCTGGCTGGACAAAAAGCAACGCCCGCCCCTGGATAGGGAGGGCGCGGTTGACGCCGCGCTGCTGTTGGCCGCGGCGCTGCGGGCAAAGTGAACAATAGACAGGTGCGGACGAAGAGCGTTACCCGTACCCGTCTACAGGCTTAGGAATGGCGCTTACTTAGGACTCGTCAAAAATAAGTTCCATCCGGTGCGTCGCACTGTCCACGAAATGACTCTAGTCCGCAACCTCATCTGGACAGTGCGACGCACCAAAACGGGACGTTATTCTTTGACAAGCCCTTAGCGTTGCAACGCGGGCAGATAGAGTGCCCGCCACCCCAGCAGTAGATCCGCCGCAGGGAAGGTGGCAGAAATCAACGGCGCGGCCTGGGCCGGGAGCAGCCCAGGCTTGGATGCCTGAATCTCCACGCCGTCACCGGCGGGTGAAAAGTCGAAGACTGTTCCCCCGCTCTGCCGGGCATTGCCGAAATTGGCATACCAGTAGCCGTTGGCATCGGTCAACGCAGCCAGAGGCAGAGAAGAACCGGATGTCCCCTGGCCGTCCCCATTTGTTAAACGCAACTCCACCAGGACGTTGGCCGCCGGGGTCACCCCGTCCAGCCCCATCACCCGGCCATAGGCGCTGTGGGAGCGGGGCACGGAGGCCAGAGTGGTGAAGGTGTCAAAAGTGCCCCCGCCACTGCTGATGCTGTCATCCTTTCCAATCGACTGAAGGGTAAACTGATAGCTACGCCCCGGCGTCAGATTGCTCACCACCACATAGTGCAGCCGGTCGATTGTCCCGCCGCCCCGCACATCCTCGGCCAGGGCCACAGACGCGTTGTCCAGCAGAATCTCCACCAGCCCATTGGCGGGCTGGGCCGTCTGCCAGGAGATGGTCACGCTCGTATCCCGCACATTTGTCACCCGAATATCCTGCACCCCGCCGCTTTGCCCGGCGCTTTGCGCCAGCAGTGGCATAGCCCGCAGCGCGGCCGAAAGTCCACCCCCAGCTTTGACAAAATAGCCTCTGCTGCTTTGGGTGGCAAAGTTGTTGAAGGATCGCCCGCAGATGTGGCCGTCCCAGCCGCCCGCATACCAGCGGTCCACCTCCTGGCCCAGCCAGGGGGTAGCGATCCCGGCGCAGAGCGCAGAGGCGCTGGCATTGCCCCGGCTGCTGATGGCGTTCCAGCCATTGGCAACTGTCGGCGGGGCATCCGGGATGGGATCACCGGCCAGGGCCCAGCTATTGGCGGCCTGGTTGCGTACAAAGTAGCCGCCTGCCGAGTCCAGGGCAAAGTCGTTGGCATCCACACCGCAGAGATAGCCATCCCAGCCGCCGTTGGCCCAGCGCAGGACTTCCAGAGGCAGCCCCGCATTGGCCCGGGTCAGATCCCTGCACAGACGGCTGGCGGCATAGCCGGCCACCGGCTGCTGGGGCAGGGCGATGAAATTCCAGCCTGCGCCCAGGGGGAGAAGCGAGCGGGAGAGACTACGCACTTGAATATCCACGGCTGGGCTGTCATCGGCAGTTGCGATCTCCGCGTAGCCCTGGCGCGTAGGTGAGCACTGCACCTCCACCGCCAACGGTGCTACGGTGGAGGAATAATTGTAATAGCCATCCAGCTCCGGTGTGCGGGCGTTGCCCAGGTTCAACCCCCATTGGCCGTTGCTGTCGGTCAGAACGGAGAGAAGGGCCGACGGCTCGGCTCTCCCACCCAGCGTGACGCTCGCTAAAATCTGCACGTAAACAATACAGCTATCCACACTGGTGCGTACAGGCTCCACAATCGCGCCGTAGATATTGTCCGAATCGGGCAGCACAAGGGTTGGCCCGGTGGTAACGGTGTAAAAATTGCCCCGGTTGTCATCCACCAGCCCGCCGGATTCCACGTGGAAGTAGTAGGTGGTCTCGGGCAGCAGATCGGTCAATGTGACCAGGTGGGCCGTGCCAGTAGCCGTCACCCGTTGGCCCAGGCCCGCCGGCAAGCGCGCCTGGGAAGATGCCAGCACGACATCGCCGGTTGTCTCGTTCTCGGTCAGCCAAGAGACGCTGAAACTGGTGTCCCGGATGTTGCTGACGCGCAGATCGCTGATGGATGGTGCGGCGGGCGTAGTGGGCGAAGGGGTAGCCGTCGGCGTGGAAGTTGCGGTGGCAGTGGCCGTGGATGTCGCTGTAGATGTCGGCGTGGCGGCAGCAGTGGCAGTAGCCGGAGCTGTGCCAGTGGCGCTGGCGGTGGCCGTCGGGGTAGCTGTGTTTGTCGGTGTCTGGGTATGGGTAGGCGTGGGCGTATTGGTAGCCACAGGGCTGCCCGTCTGAGCGTAAATCCAGTTGGTAAAGTTGGAAAGGCGGCTGTAGACCCCGTAGTAGCTGGGCTGGGCGCAGCCGATACCCCAGCTTACGACCCCGGCCTGTAACCAGCCATTGCCGGCGCCGTTGGGCACCACCAGCGGGCCGCCGCTATCCCCCTGACAGGCGTCTTTGCCGCCCTGGGCATGGCCCGCGCACATCATATTAGCTGTAATGTCGCCCCCATAGGAGCTGGGCCCGTTGCAGACTTCGTTGCTTACAATCGGTACGGAGACCTGCATAAGCGCATCGGCATAGTTCGGCGAGCCGGTCGCGTTCATATTCCCCCAACCGATAACTGTCGATAGAATACCCGGCGCGGTCAGGGTAGTGTCCCCCTGGGAGACCAGAGCGACTGGCGTACGGCTGGTAGCATTCTGAAGTTTCAGCAGCGCGACATCAGAATCCAATGTGCCGCTATTGAAGTTTGGATGCTCGATAATCTGCATGACGCTGATACGTTCACCGCCGGAATCGGTCAACTTATGTTTGCCCAGTGTCACGGCGATACTCGCAGCGGTCCTGCCGTCCACACAGTGACCCGCGGTCAACACCCATTGGGGGGCGATCAGCGCGCCGCCACAAAATTGGCCCTGATAATCACTGGGCTGATTGGCCGAGACAATCGCCGCCATCCACGGCCACGCGCCGGGCACGGCTTCCTGGCCGCCAATGATCTCTGGGGTGTCGGCCTGGGGTGTGGCATTGGGCGCTTGGGGTACGCTGTCAGCGGCCAAGACGGGCGCTCGCCCACTGCTGAACAGACCAGCCGAAAGCAGGGCCGCACAGAACAGCAGAAGAAGAGGTCGTATCCGGTTCGCCATTAGAAAGACTCCAATCTCAACGAAGTAAGTAGGCCGTGTATCGCTGTCTCCAGTTTACCACGTGTCTGTTATTGTGGACGGGCGATTTTGCCGATTTCAGCTTATAGAAAAGCACAAAAATCCGAAGAAGAACAGGCGGGAGTTGGCGGATTTTTTTGGGCTTTTCTGGTTCTCGCAAGGTCCGTTTATGGCAAAGAGAGACGCGGCCAGTAGCTGGCGTTGAAGACCCGATTCAGCAGGCTTTCCCGCTCGTCCCCGTCGATCCAGCGGGGCTGACCGTAGTCATAGAGCAGCGTCGTCAAGACCTGCGTGCCGATATGACGCCCGGCGTAAAAGGAATGTTTCACAACCAGCCCTTCCCGGGTGTCCTGCCGCCACATCTGGTCAAAGAAGAGATTGCCCAGCCCATAGAGAATCAGCCGCCCGCCGTCAAATTCCATCGCCTGGGGCACATGGCTCTGAATACCGGTCACAATATCCGCGCCCGTTTCGCTCAGAGAGCGGAAGTTTTGGCGCTGATCCCAGAGCGGGTCTACGCCATAGCTCTCCTGATACTGCAATTCCACCAACACAATATCGGCTTTGTCCTGCTCCTTCACCGCCCGGATGGTAGCCGAGAGAATGTTCAGGTCAAATTCGGCGCTGCCTGGCCCGTCATCCGTGGCCCAGGCAAAATCGGGGCCATAGCTGTTGGCCCCTAAAAAGGCCAGGCGATTGCCGTTGTGTTCGATGTAGAGCGGGGCAAAGGCTTCCTCTTTGGTGCGCCCGCCGCCGTAGACCGGCAGATCGGCCGCGGCGTAAATGTCCAGAGAAGTCAGGGCGTCGGCCCGGCCGTAGTCGTTCTGGTGGTTGCCGGTCAGCCCGATAATGTCCGCACCCACAGCCTGCAGCGCGGCCATATAGTCGGGGGAGCTGCAAAAGGTCAGATTCTCGGCGGAGGTGTTGGTGACGCAGCCGGGCACGAAAGGCACTTCGTTGCTAACGGCGGTGATGTCCGCGGCGGCCAACTCCGCCCCCACCACCTCCGCTACCCACTCCGGGCCGAACTGGTCCATCTGCCAGGCGGTCTGGCGCACCATCGCGGTCACGCCGGTCATAGCCAATACAGTCAATCGCGCCGGGTCCCGGTTTGTGCCGCCGCTCGCCTTTGTCAATTCGGCCAGAACGCTCACGCCATTTTCCGGGGTGGAAGAATGGGCATAGACCGTTGCCACAAAGGGATAGACCGCAGGGTCAAAGCGATTGTCCACCGGGTTCTGTCCATCCACCGCAAAGACAACCAATTCCGGTGTCAGCGCGTCAAAGGGCAGCAGCACAAGCGTCGTTTGGTCGGCCCAGGCCGCGTCGAGCAATTCATCCACCCCCGCTACACCCTGCACAGCGGGGCCAGCCGTACCCAACAGCGAAACCAGAGCGGGCAGGGTATCGCTCAACACAACCATTCGGCTGTACCCAGCGCCCTCACTCGCCCCCTCTTCCCAGAGTTTAGCTACCAGACTACTCTCAATCTGGGGGAAAATTGTGTCGAAGCGCGCAGCCAGGCTGTATACTTCGCGATAGACAGCCTCGCCGCCAGGCTGCCAATCCAGACGCAGGGTAGCCGTCGGCGCGCCCGCCGGGGCCAGGCGCAGAGACGAATTATCGGCGACGAGTTGAGCAGCGGTCTGCACCAATTCAGCGGGCAGAGCATCCGCCAGACTGATCACCAGAGGCAGCACAGCCGTTGACGTAGCCTGAGGGCCAGAGATGTCGTGCTCCAGGGCAGCCAGCGGGGCAGGCGTGGGGGTGAAGGCCACCCGCACTTCCGGTTCGTCCCCGGTTGGTGGAGTGGGTGGCTGACCAGCCAGGGGCATACGGGTGAGCAGCCAGGCAATCAGCAGCAGACCGGCCAGCACCATCCCAAAACTGAGCAGGCCAGCCAGACGACGGGGAATTCGTTCGAGCATTCGGCAATATACTTTCCCAGAGAGAAGTTCGACTTTTCGGAAAAATCGTTACTACGCAGGTGCGTCGCACCCAAAGCTTGAGTAGTTACGAAAAGTCGAACTTTTAGAGTTTGGCGCAATTGGCCTATTATAGCCCAGGCAGAGAAGGAGGGGCAATTACAGGGGGCAGGGGGGGTGAAAATAGGCCAGTTCCGCTTCACCGCTACCCGGCCCCTGCCCCTACTTTGCCAACGATTCCGAAGCCGTGTAGGATAGAGATTCTTTGGGAACTCAGGGGGCAGGAGATCAGCGCTGATTGAGTGGGCCGGGGCTGTTTCCAGCCGTATCGAAATCAAGCGGGTCACCCCTGAATTTCTGTTGAGCCGGAACTCCATCCCCCACAGGAGAGAAAATGTCCACTTACAAAATCCTCGTCACCGACTATGCCTGGCCCGATGTGGAAATCGAACGGCAACTGCTGGCCGCTGTCGGCGGGGAGTTGCTGGTGGCTGAGACGGGCAGCGCGGCGGAGATTATCCGTCTTGCGCCCCAGGCCGACGCTGTCCTCACCTGCTGGGCAAAGGTCCCCGAGGCTGCGCTGGAAGCCGCGCCCCGCTGTCGGATCGTCAGCCGCTATGGGATTGGGCTGGACAATATCCCCGTGGCGCGGGCTACGGAACTGGGCATTCTGGTCACAAATGTGCCCGACTTCTGCGCAGAAGAGGTCTCGGATCACGCGATGGCCCTGCTCCTGGCAACCGCCCGGCAGATTGTACCCCAGGCCGGGACCAGCCGGGCCGGTGGCTGGCGGCGGGAGACGGGCCGGGTGATTCCCCGGCTGCGTGGGCAGACCCTGGGGCTGATCGGCTATGGCAACAGTGCGCGGGCGTTGCGCCCCAAAGCCGCGGGTTTCGGGCTGAATGTCATCGCCTGCACGCCCCGGCTGACTCCCGGCCCCCTGGCGGATGGGGTGGAAGCGGTCAACCAACTGGACGATCTGCTGGTCCGGGCCGACTACATTTCCATCCACGCGCCCCTGACCGACGAGACCCGCGGGCTGATCGACGAAGCCGCCCTGCGGAAAATGAAGCCAAATTGCGTGCTGATCAACACCAGCCGGGGCGCGATTATTGACGAGGCCGCGCTGGTGCGGGCGCTGGCCGAGGGCTGGATTGCCGGGGCCGGGCTGGATGTGCTGGTGCAGGAGCCGCCCCCGGCGGATCACCCCCTGCGCAGTCTGCCCAATGTGATACTTACGCCCCACGCGGCCTTCTATTCCGAGGCGTCGATTGCGGAGTTGCAGGAGAAGGCGGCGCGCAATGTGGCGGCTGTTCTGCTGGGCAAACGGCCAGGGCATATCGTCAACCCGGAGGTTCTGGGCCAGGCAAATTGCCGGGTAACGTTCACAGATCGATAATCAGCGCCGGTTGAGCGGTGTCCTGAGCCTGTCGAAGGGTAGGCTGGGGCTGTTTCCAGCCGTATCGAAACCAGGTGGGTAGAATAGAGAAGGTCCGTCTACCCGTTCGCTTGATTTCGATACGCCCTCCGCAGACTCCGGGCTACTCAATCAGCGCTCACTGGTCTGGCTGATTA
>JAHDWH010000143.1 GCA_023384455.1 Caldilineaceae bacterium
CTCGTCCTGATTTTACTTCTTTTTGGCGGCTGGCTGGCCCTGCGTCTGACAATCCTGGCCGATCTGCCCTCCGTAGACAATCTGCAAGCCCGCCTGGTCCGCCCCACCACCCGCATTCTGGACCGCAACGGCCGCCTGCTCTACGAAGTGCTGGACCCCAACGCGGGCAAGCAGATCGACCTGGCCGCGGACACCGCGCCAGGCAGCCGCTACGCCATCGCAGGCATCCCCGACGCCTGCGTCCAGGCCACCCTGGCCACGGAGGACAGCCGCTTCTTCTGGCATCCCGGCGTAGACCCCCTCGCCATCGCCCGGGCCTTCTGGCAGAACTGGCGAGCCGGTGGCGAAATCAGGAGTGGGGCCAGCACCCTCACCCAACAATTGGCCCGTTCTCTGCTGATGGAACCGGCGGAGCGTTACACCCAAAGCTACGACCGCAAGCTGCGCGAGGCGGCCCTGGCCCTCCAATTGGAGTGGCGTTACAGCAAAGCCGAACTCCTGCGTCTCTACCTCAACCAGACCTACTACGGTCACTTCGCCTTTGGGCTGGAGGCCGCGGCCCAGAACTTTTTTGCCAAACCCGCGGCCCAACTGAGCCGGGCCGAGTGTACCCTTCTCACCGGGCTGATCCAATACCCCACCGGCTACAATCCCTTTGCCGACCCCGAATCTGCCAAGAACCGCCAACTGACCGTCCTGCGGCTGATGGCCGACGCTGGCTTTCTCACCCAGGCCGAGGCCGCGCAGATCGGGGCCGAACCTCTACGTTATCGTTCCCAACTCTTCGCTATCGAAGCGCCCCATTTTGTGATGTACATTCAGGAGCAACTGGTGGGTCAGGTCGGTGTGGAGCGTCTGCGCGGCGGCGGGCTGGAGGTGCGCACGACTCTCGATTTGGGTTTGCAGCGCCAAGCCGAGGCCGCGGTGGTTCGACGTTTGGAGCAGTTGAACTGTCGTCCCCAGGGACAAAAGAAGAGCCAGACCGGACAGACTGTCTGCGATCCGGGCACAGAAGTCGCCCGCAACGGTGCGGTGGTGGTGCTGGACGTAACGACGGGCGAGATTCTGGCGATGGTGGGCAGCCCGAACTATTTCGACGAGACAATTCAGGGCAATGTCAACGCGGCCCTCTCCCAGCGCCAACCGGGCAGCGCCATCAAACCCCTGACCTACGCGGCCGCGCTGGACCCGGCGTGGAGCGCCCAGGCCGGCGTCGAACCCCTCACCGCCGCCTCCATCCTGGCCGATCTGCCCACGGCCTTTCCCGGCGGGCGGGGCGCAGCGGTGGCGGCCAACGGCTCCTACGGGGATTCCGGAGCCTATCGCCCGGAGAATTACGACCTGCGCTATCACGGCCCGGTGACTGTGCGCGAGGCCCTGGCCAACAGCTACAACATCCCCGCCGTAAAGGTGCTACAGCGCATCGGCGTCACTTCCCTGCAACATATCGCCAGCGCCGCCGGCATCGGCAGCTTCACCGGCGACTACGGCCTGGCCCTCACCCTCGGCGGCGGCGAAGTCTCGTTGCTGGATTTGACGACGGCGTATGGGATGTTCCCGCGAGGTGGGGAGCGATTGGAGACAAAAGGGATATTGGGGATTGGGGACTGGGGACTGGGGAGTGGGGACTGGGAAGTGTCGGATCCCCGATCCCCGATCCCCAGTCCCCAGCCCCCTATCATTTCCCCCGCCACGGCCTTCCTCATCACCGATATCCTCGCCGATCCCGCGGCCCGTATTCCGGCCTTTGGCGAAGGGTCGGTAGTGGACCTGCCCTTCCCCGCCGCGGCCAAGACAGGGACGACGACGGACTGGCGGGACAACTGGACTGTCGGCTTTTCCAGCACCCGGCTGGTGGGGGTTTGGGTGGGCAACGCCGACAACAGACCGATGGTGGACGTCACCGGCATCGACGGCGCTGGCCCTATCTGGCGGGATGTGATGCTGGCCGCTCACCCCACCGCGCCGCCCGCTTTCACCCGCCCAGCGCGTATTAAAGAGGTCACCGTCTGCGCGGCCAGCGGTCTGCTGCCCAGCGCCGACTGTCCCCGGCTGCGACGAGAGTTTTTCATTGTCGGCACAGAACCGACCCGTCCCGACGACCAGTTCATCCGCCTCCCCATCGACCGGGCCAGCGGCCAGCCAGCGCAAGCGGACACCCCCGCCGAACGCACCGTCGAGCGCGTCTTCTGGAATCTCGGCCCGGAATACACCGAATGGGCAGCAGCCCAGGGGATTCAGGTGTTGGGGAATAGGGATCGGGGACAGGAGACTGGGGCATCGATCCCCAATCCCCAATCCCCAATCCCCAATCCCCGCCCCCTATTCCTCTCCTCCCCCACCCCCAACTCTGCCTACGCCCTGCACCCCGGCGTGCCCGCGGCGCGCCAACGGCTGCCCGTGCGGGGCTACGCACAGGGCGGCGAATGGCACAGCCTGCGTCTGCTGGTGGATGGAGAAGTAATCGCCCAGACAGAAAACGCCGCCGCCGTCGAAAGCTGGTGGCAACTCTCGCCTGGCCCCCATCGCTTCTGGCTGGAAGGCGAACGATTAACTGATGGAGCTACCGAACGCAGCGAACCCGTTTTGGTTGTGGTAGAATAGAGGATGAGGAGGAACGCAGATTGCGCAGATGCCGCAGATTTCCGCAGATTCTATCCGTGTCAATCCGTGTCCTATTTTAGCTGACATACAAGAATTCCCGGCCCACCCGCGTCGCAGGAGATGAACGATGAATACCCAGCGCCCTACCGCACTGATCACAATTTGCCTTTTGATTGCCCTGGCCCTGGCCGCCTGTGCCCCGGAGATTGTCAACCTGCCGCCCACCCCCACCGGCGTCCCGCTGCTGGAAGGCGGCCCCCTGCCCACCCGGGCCGCGGGCATTTTGCAGGAAGTCAGCACACCCATCGCCGTCTTCACCCCCGGCCCGCCCTCCCCGTGGATTGGCCTTTCGTCCTGGTCCCTGGCCTCTGTCGCCAGGGCCGCTGCCGTACAGGAAGTCCCGGCCACCCCTACGGATGAGCCGACCGCGACCCCCACTGACGAGCCGACCGCCACACCTACCGACGAACCCACGGCTACACCCACCGATGAGCCGACCGCAACGCCCACTGACGAGCCGACGGTCACACCGACGGATGAGCTGACCGCGACCCCGACCGACGAACCGACCGCCACCCCCACCGAAACCGCCGCCCCTATCGGTCTGCCCAGCAGCCCGCCAGAGAGTGCCGGGGGCACGCCCGCAGCCGAGGCCCCGGTCGGCGCGCTGAAACTCGACCTCGCCAACGCCATCGCCCAACAGCGGGCCATCAGCGAAACCCAGCCGGTAGCCGAGAGCCAACCGATAAGCGATGTGGCCGCACTGTCGTCGCCTGTCGCCCCGTCGCCCGTCCAGAAACCAACAGCCACCGAAACAGCGACAGAGACCCCAACTGCCGAACCGACCGCCACAGCCACCGCAACCGCGACGGAAACGGCCACCCCGCAACCGACGGCCACCCCAACCGCGACGGCAACCGACGAACCCACCCCTACGCCCACGGCCACCGACCAGCAGGTAGTCCTCTCCCTCTCCATCTCGCCCAAACAGGCCACTACCGATACGCCGACACCACCCAATCCCCGTTCCCCAATCCCCAATCCCACTCTTCCCCTCCTCCTCCTCTCCACCGAGCCTGCCGACGGTGGGGCCTGGCGGGGGGAAGCCGTCGTCTTCACCTTTGACGGGGAGATCGACCCGGCCAGTGTGGATGGCCTGACAGTGACGCCCTTTGTGGGCGGCGTCGCCACTGTGGATGGCGCAACCCTGACTTACACGCTGGAAGAAGCGCCCCAGCCCGACACCCGCTACCGCTTCACCCTCGGCCCCCAGATCGTCTCGACCGGCGGCCAGCCCCTGGCCGGGGAGTTGACCGTCGAACTGGTCAGCCCCGCCCCCTTCCTCGTCACCAGCACCCAGCCCAGCGACGGCAGCCAGGAAGTGGCCGCCAATTCGCCGATCGTCGTCGTCTTCAACCAGCCGGTTGTGCCCCTCAGCGGCATCGACGACCAGACCGGTCTGCCCAACCCGTTGACGATTGAGCCAGCCCTGGCCGGCACAGGCGCGTGGATCAACACCAGCCTCTACCGCTTCCAACCGGCGAAGGGGCTGGCCGGGGCTACTGACTATACTGTGCGCGTAGCCGGCGTCACCTCCCTGGCCGGGGACGCCCTGGCCCAAGACCCCACCGAATTCAGCTTCACCACCACCGCGCCGGTCGTCCTCGCCTCCACACCCAGCGGGCCGGGGATCGCCCCGGACGGCGTTGTGACCGTCCAGTTCAGTCAGCCGATGGACCAGCCCAGCGCCGAAAGCGCCTTCCGCCTGCTCCACCTGGCCGGGGATGGCCCGACGGTGGCCGGTTCTTTTGCCTGGCCCCCCCCAGGCGACAGCGTTACCTTCACACCCGACAATCCGCTGGAATTTGGCGAACGCTACGCCCTGATTGTCACCACCGACGCCCTCTCCTATTCCGGCGCGGGCAATCTGGCTGCCGAATGGCGCGAGAGCTTTCAGGTCGTCGGTCTGCCCGGCATCGCCAGCACCGAACCCCAGGACGGGCGGGATGAGGTCTCCCCGGAAGCGGGCGTCACCGTGCGTTTCACCGGCCACCTGAGCATCACAACCGTTCTGGACAATGTGACCATCAGCCCGGCCATCACCGACACCGCCGTCTACAGCTACTTTTCGCCCTACAGCAACGAACTCTACCTGAACTGGGCGATGCAGCCCCAGAGCCGTTATACCGTCACTCTGGGCGGGGCCATCGCCGACATCTACGGCAACAGCCTGGGCGAGGATCGCAGCTTTAGCTGGACCACCGGCGACCGCGCCCCGCTGGTCCAGCTCAACCTGCCCCGCTTCACCCATTTCAGCGCCTACACCGACAGCCGGGTGAGCCTCTACTACCGCAATATGCCCAGCCTGGAGATAGCCCTCTACGGCCTGCCCCAGCCCGAAGTGCTGCGTCTGCTCGGCCAGGAGCAGTGGCAGGTCTGGCGCAACTACCAGCACCCCAACCCCCGGGATTTCCTCATCTGGCAGCACAGCGTGCCCACGGCTGCCGCGGTCAACGAACTGGGCCAGCACCTCTTTTTTCTTACGGACAAGCGGGGTGAACGGCTGCCCACCGGCGTCTACCTCCTGCAAATCGCCCTGCCCCCCTCCCCCGACCCGGAGGCCGAGCGCTTCGCCCAGGCGATGATTGTCCTCAGCAACGACAATCTGCTCCTCAAGCGGACCGGTGCGGGGGAGAGTCTGGCCTGGCAGACCGATCTGGCGACGGGCGTGCCGGTGTCGGGCCAGCCGGTCGCTTTTTGGGAAGAAAGCCGTGACGTTGGCGGCGGGCTGACCGATGACGACGGCATAGCGTCTGCTCCCTTGGCCCTCAACCGCGAGCAACCCTGGCTGTCCGTCATTGCCATCAGCGGCGCGCCGGGCGACGAACACTTCGCGCTCACCTCCTCCGCCTGGGAAGAGGGCATTGCCGCCTGGCAATGGGGGCTGAACACCAGCCCCGTGGCCGACGAAGTGCGCTCCGCCTTCTACACCGACCGCCCCATCTACCGCCCCGGCCAGACCGTCTATTGGAAGGGGATTGTGCGTCTTGTCAGAAGTTCGACTTTTTCCGAAAAGTCGAACTTCTCCGAAAAGTCGAACTTCTCAGAAGGCTATCAACTGCCGCCTGTAGGAATGCCCGTCTGGGTGACAATCCGGGACGACCGGGGCAATGTGCTGGTGGACCGGGAGTTCCCCCTCAACGAGCACGGCACAGTCAACGGCGAATTGGCCCTGGCCGACGCCGCGGCCACCGGCTACTACGGCGTAGAGGTTCGTATCCCACTTTCCGGCGACCGCTCGGCCTATGCGGGCACAAATTTTCAGGTGGCCGAATACCGGGCACCCGAATTTGAGATCAGTGTGAACAGCGCCCAGCCCGCCTACGTTCAGGGCGAGACTGCGCAGATTGCTGTGGAGGCCCGTTACTTCAGCGGCGGTCCCCTGGCCGCGGCCCCCGTCACTTGGCGGCTGCTGGCCGAACCCTACTACCACACCTGGGCCGACGCGCCCGCGGGCCGTTTCTACAGCTTCGAGCCGGTGGAACTGGACGACCAGAGCAGCAACCCCTTCGGCGGCTTTTCCGCCGGGCTGGTGCAGGAGGGCGAGGGCGTCACCGACGGCGCGGGGCGACTGACTATCCAAGTCCCCGCCGAGTTGGCCCAGGCCAGCCGCAGCCAAATGTGGAGCTTCGACGCCACCGTCCAATCCCCCTCCAACCAGTGGGTGAGTGGACGAGTCAGCGTACCCGTCCATCGCAGCCAACTCTACATCGGCGTCAGCCCCCGCCAATATGTGGGCATAGCGGGCCAGGAACTGGCCTTCGATACGGTCAGCCTGACCCCGGACAACGCACCCTTCGCCGACGCTACGCTGGATGTGGTGGTCTACGACTACCGCTGGAACAGCGTCTACGCCCAGGCCGCCGACGGCGCCTACTACTGGGAGACCAGTGTGGAGAAGACACCCGTCTACACCGGTACGGTCACCACCGACAGCGACGGCATCGGCGAACTCCTCTGGACTCCCCCAGCCGGCGGCCAATATCTGATCGCCCTCGCCGGCCAGGACGCCGGGGGCAACCCGACCAGCAGCGGCGTCTTCGTCTGGGTCAGCAGCGGTGAAAGCGGCTTTGTGGCCTGGCCCCGGGACAACAACGACCGTCTGGAATTGGTGGCGGACAAGAAAGCCTATGTGCCTGGCGACACCGCCAAAATTCTCATCCCCAGCCCCTTCAGCGGCCCGGTCTACGCCCTGGTCACCCTGGAACGGGGGGGCATTCTGGAGCGCAGCGTGCGGGTGTTGGAGGGCAACAGCGAGACCCTGGAAATCCCCATCCGCTCGGAACACATCCCCAACCTCTACGTCAGCGTCGTGCTGGTGAAGGGGGTGGACGCGGGCAATCCCGTCCCGGCCCTGCGCGTCGGCTATCTCCTCCTGCCCGTGGACGCCGCGGAGAAGGAGCTTTCCATCCACATCGAAACCTCCGTAGGTCGGATTGGGAATCCGACCGCCCGCCCCGGCGAAACGGTGGCCTATAGCCTGACTGTCACCGACAACAGCGGCGCGCCCGTCCCCGGCGCGGAGCTGAGCGTGGCCCTGGTGGACAAAGCCGTGCTCAGTCTGGCCGTGGGCGACAACCGCTCGCTGATGGACCAGTTCTACTACCAGCTACCCCTGGGCGTCTCTACCGGCGCGCTGCTGACGATCAACCAGGACCGGCTCAACCAGCAGTTGAGCGAAGGGGGCAAAGGCGGCGGCGGCGGTGGTGATGGGGGCAGCCTCAGCCTGCGCCAGAACTTCGCCGACCTGGCCATCTGGCGGGCGGCGCTGGTGACAGACATCGACGGACGGGTCGCTTTCAGCGTCACCCTGCCCGACAACCTGACCACCTGGCGGCTGGCCGTGCGCGGGGTCAGCGACGATACCCGGGTGGGCGACGGCTTCGACGACCTGACCGCCAGCAAAGAGTTGCTCCTGCGCCCGATTCTGCCCCGCTTCTTCACCGCCGGGGATCGGGTGCGTATCGGCGTCCTGGCCCAAAACACCACCAGCAACGATCTGGGCGCTGTGACTATCACCGCGGAGGTGGCGGGTGCCACATTTATTGGCGGCAACGACCCGCTGAACGCCGGTTTGGATGTGGCCGGGCAAGTGGAGATGTACCGGGTGATTGAAGTCGGCCAGGAAGTGGAGAGTGTGGAGATCGTCTTCTCTGCAACTGCCAACGGTTTTGATGACGCCGTGAAATTGACCCTTCCCGTCCACCGCTACGAGACGCCGGAAGTCGTGGGCACGTCGGGCAGCGTCCCGGCCAGCGGGCGGCTGGAGGCCATCCGGGTGCCAGCGGCGGCCACAGAGAGCGGCGAACTGCGCGTCACCGTCGAGCCGAGCCTGGCCGCGGGGATGCTGGGCGGGCTGGACTATCTGAAGCACTATCCCTACGAATGTGTGGAGCAGACGGTCAGCCGCTTCCTGCCCAATCTGGTCACGGCCCTGGCCCTGCAACGATTGAATGTAGACAGCCCAGAATTGCAGGCCGAGCTGGACGAGCAACTGAGCGTCGGGCTGCAAAAGCTGGTCAACTGGCAGAACCCGGACGGGGGCTGGGGCTGGTGGGCGAATCTGATGAGCGACCGCTACATCACCAGCTACGTCCTCTGGAGTCTGTGGACGGCCCAGAGCGCGGGCTATCCTGTGCCTGCCAACACCCTGGCCGACGCCATCTTCTTCATCGAACAGAACTGGCTGGCCCCGTCCCAGGCCGAGCACTGGTATACGCTCAATCAGATGGCCTTTGCCCACTTTGTCCTGGCCGAGATGGGCGAGGGGGACCCGGGGCGGATGAGCACCCTCTACGACGAGCGGGAGCGGCTGGACATCTACGGCAAAGCCCTGCTGGCCCTGGCCCTGGACAGAGTGGATGTAAAAGGGGTGGACAGCCGTGCCCAGACTCTGCTGGACGACATCGTCGGTCAGACCCAGCTTTCGGCCAGCGGCGCACACTGGCAAGAGAGCCAGACCGACTGGTGGTCGATGAACACGGACCTGCGCACCACAGCGATTGTGCTGCACGCCTTCACCCGGCTGCGCCCCAACGATCCGCTTCTGCCCCAGGCCGTGCGCTGGCTGATGGTGGGTCGGCAGAACGGGCGCTGGGCCACCACCCAGGAGAACGCCTGGGCTATCATCGCCCTGACCGGCTGGATGGAGAGCAGCGGCGAGTTGGAGGGGGTCTATGACTGGCAGGTGATGCTCAACGGCGCGGAGCTGGGCGGGGGGAGTGTGGATCGGGCCAATCTGGACGAGACGATTTCCTTACAGGCTGGCGTAGCCGAGCTATTGCGCTACGAAGCCAACGCCCTGCACCTTTCCCGCAGCAACGAGAGCGGGCAGCTATACTACACCGCCCAACTGCGCTACTTCCTGGACGCCACGGCTATCTCGGCCAGAGAGCGGGGGCTGGTGGTCAGCCGCCGCATCCTGGCCGCCGACGGTCAACCCGCCAGCAGCGCCAAAGTGGGGGATGTGCTGAGCGTGACCGTCAGCCTGAATGTGCCCACGGACGCCCACTTCCTGCTGCTGGAAGTGCCCATCCCTGCCGGGACCGAAGCTATCGACCCGCGGCTGGCGATTACCGGCAACGAATTCACCGGGCCGGAATTCGGCACAGGCGGGCTGGACCCCTGGCAGGAGTTCTGGTGGCGCTATTGGGTGCCCACCCAGACCGACATCCGGGACGAAAAGGTGGCGCTCTTTGCGGATCACCTGACCCCGGGCAGCTACGACTATACCTTCCAGGTGCGGGCGTCCATCCCCGGCGAATACCGGGTGTTGCCGGCCCGGGCCGAGCTGATGTACTTCCCGGATGTGTGGGGGCGCAGCAGCGGGGGGCTGTTTACGGTGACCGATTGACGCTTGACCTATCTGTCTGCTTGCTCTACAATCCACAGGTGAGAGCCATTGGAAAATGGCTCTCACCTGTGGATTGCCTTCTCAACGAAAGGGTTTTCTGATGGTCAACGCGGTGATTTTGATGAATGTGAAGCGGGACAGCATTCGCTCTGTGGCGGGGAGTCTGGCTGATCTGCCCGGCGTCTCTGAAGTCTATTCGGTCGGCGGGCGCTACGATCTGGTGGCGATCATCCGGGTTGCCAACAACGACGATCTGGCTGAACTGGTCACTGAACAGATTCGCTCCTACGAAGCAATTGTGAATACGGAAACCCTCATCGCCTTCCGGGCCTTCTCCCGCCACGATCTGGAGTCGATGTTCTCCATCGGTCTGAACTGACGTGACCCCTGGTTTTGACATCCGCACGTACAACAGCCACGCCTGGGATGTGGCCGTGGAGCTGGGCAGCGAGTGGACTCTGCCCGTAGACGCCGTCACAATTGCCAAGGCCCGCCGGGGTGACTGGTCGATTGTGCTCACGCCCACCAAACCGATCCCCGCGGAGTGGTTTCCGCCCTTGGACAACGCGGCCATCCTCTGCCTGGCTTCCGGCGGCGGGCAGCAGGGGCCCATCCTGGCCGCGGCCGGGGAGGCGGTGGGCGCGTCGGTAGTCGTCTTCGACAATTCGCCCCGCCAGTTGGAGCGGGACCGGGAGGTAGCCCGGCGGGAGAAGCTCTCCCTCAAGACCGTCGAAGGGGATATGGCTGACCTCTCCCGCTTCGCCGACGCCAGCTTCGATCTGATCGTCCACCCCTGCTCGAATCTTTTCGTGCCCGATGTGTACCCGGTCTGGCGGGAAGCGGCCCGGGTATTGAAGCCGGGCGGTGTGCTGCTCGCCGGATTCATCAACCCCATCCTCTACCTCTTCGACCAGAAGAAGGCCGACGCGGGCGTACTCGAAGTCCGCCACCGGTTGCCCTATTCCGACCTGACCAGCATCAGCGCCGAGGAGCGCCGGGAGTATATGGCCGCGCAGGAAGCCCTGGAGTTCGGCCACACCCTGACCGACCAGATCGCCGGACAGATCGAGGCCGGGCTGGCCATCACCGGTTTCTACGAGGACGGCTGGCCGGGGATGGCCTTGCACGAGTATACGGAGATGTTTGTGGCGACCCGGGCGATGAAGATTTGAGGGGGCTGCCATCTGATTTGGACGACTTTTGACTCTCCCCTACTTTATGCTACGCTTGACCTGTTCAATCTGAATGCCCATTTCTGCGACGGTGGGGAATAACCTATGCCGCCGGTTTCACATCCCTTCAAGCGTGGCGCCCTTGTGATTTTGATGAATTACAACGATCACGCGCCACCACATGTCCACGTAAAATACCAAACTGATGTGCGCAATTACCGTATCGAGATTGAGACACTGCTGTGGATGCGGCCTGGCAAAGAACTGCCACCTGCACTTCGCAAACTGGTGGAAGCTTGGGTGGCTGTACACAAAGACGAACTGCTGGATGAGTGGCAAAAAGCACGCCGCGGTGAACAGGTGATGATTGTGGGGTGAACAATGTACTGGGAAGAATGGCAGTCCTACGCTGACAACGAAGAAAACTGGCGCGACAACAGCGAACGGGGTCTGCTCAAAGCGGAGACAGTGGGTGGATATATTCTGCGTCTCTGGTTTGAGGAGGAGATGGATGTCTCCATCTACGAGCTGGATTTTTACCCCCTTTTTGTTACCGAAAACCCTGGCGGAGTCTTTTCTGTGCTGCGCGACCCGGAGCGCTTTCGGCTGGTCGTTGGGGACTACGCACTGGCTTGGCTGAACCCGGAAACAGGTGTCTACGATGAGTCTACCATCGACATTGCCCCGGAGTGTATCCGCTTTTTCTGCGAACGGTATGGCAAGAAACTAAAAATTGCAGACCGTACTCCCACACGCGAATTGGTGCTGGTCTAACTTACTCCATACATCCGGCGACGGGGCCGGGGGCGATCCTGCTTCTTTTTGGGGCAACGCAAATGTACTCTGGCAGGGAACGACGACAACGCGACGGAAACTGGTTCACCCGGGGGCTGGGATGCCTCACTCAGTTCATCGCGCTGGCCTTTATTCTCCTGCTCCTCTACTACGGCAGCTACCTGCTCGTGCGCGGACCTATCCCCGCCCGGCCCGTCGCCATCGCCCATCGGGGCGACTCGGCCCACGCGCCGGAGAACACACTGGCCGCCTTCCAGCACGCCATCGACGCCGGCGCGGACTGGCTGGAGATGGACGTGCAGATGAGCGATGACGGCCACCTGGTGGTCATCCACGACACGACCGTTGACCGCACCACCAACGGCAGCGGGCGGGTGGCCGACCTGACTCTGGCCCAGCTACAGGCCCTGGATGCGGGCAACGGTGAGCAGATTCCTTCCTTCGCCCAGGTGTTGGCCCTGGCAAGCGCAGCCGGTATTCCCATTATGCCCGAAGCCAAGTCGCCCCAACTCTACCCCGGCCTGGAGATGAAAATCGTAGAGGCACTGGCCGCCGCACAGTACGCGGAGAAAGCTGTCGTGCAATCCTTTGATGCGGCCTCCCTGGCCCGTCTGTATGAAATCGCTCCCGAACAGTCCCTTTGCGCCCTCTATGGCCTGGGCCATTTCGATCTCACCGGCCCCCAACCGGGCAACGCCACAGCCGTCTGCCCAATGGCCGAGATGGTTCTGCTCTATCCGTGGATGCTGCGCCAGGCCCATCGGGAAGGGCGCGCTGTCTATGTCTGGTTCGGCGCGCTGGAGGAGTACCCGTGGGTGATCCGTCTGCTGCTGGAATTTGGCGCGGATGGGGTAATTGCCGATGATGCCAGGCTGGTTGTGGCTGCCTGGCAGAGCCGTTGACGCAAAGCGTAGGAGAAGCGAAGGTTTTCCAGAGTTTTCATTTTTGGAAAGCTGGTCTACAATAAGGCAGAATGAACGCAGGTATACTGGCGGGGCTACATCCTACATACATCAGCATCTCAGCACGCCGGGCTGTGTACCGCTTCTGACGGACGCACCGTCAGAGCTATCTGGCGAGTCGCAATTTTGTATCGCATGAGAAAGGAACAGAAAGATGGCATTTTCGTACACCAATTCCAAGGGGCGCACCTACTTCCTACATTCGAAGGACACCACCCTGCGCAATGGCACCCAGCAGACCCTCTACTTCTTTGCCAAAGAGGTGAAGGACGAAGGCTCTCTGGAGGCGGTTCCCGCTGGGTATCTGGTTTCGGAGAGCAAGAACGGCTTGCCCGTTCTCAAGCGCGATAGGTAGCGCGGCCCGCTACCAGAAGAGATGTATGACAGGTGACTGGCGCTGTTGTTGGCGACAGTCACCTTTTATTTGTACAGAAAACAGATTTAATCAAGAAAGTTGTATGATGAGCAGCGAAATGACTATCGAAGATAAGCTCGACGCTTTGCCTGCTGCCCTGCGCGAAATCGTGGATGATTTTCGCGCTGTGGAGCCAGCCGAACGGCTGGAATATCTGCTCGATTTTGCAATGGGGATGGCCGATCTGCCTGAACGCCTCCAAAGCCACCGGGACGAGATGGAACAGGTCCACGAATGCCAGACGCCGGTCTTCGTCTTTACAGAAATCGAGAACGACGGGGTGTACTTCTTTATCGATGTGCCCCGAGAATCCCCCACTGTGCGGGGCTATGCGGCTATTGTGGCCGAAGGACTGGATGGCGCATCCCCGGACGAAGTGCTGCAAACCCCCGAGGACATCCACCTCCTTCTCGGCCTGCACGAAGCCATCAGCCACCAGCGGCTGCGGGGTCTCCACGCATTGATGGGCTATCTCAAGCGCCAGGTGGTGCAAAAGCTGGCAGAGTGAGAGGACGGCGGTAGCTGCCCAGGCTTTGGGTGCGACGCACTTGCCACCCAATGTTGTATGGGAATACTCTCCTGGCGAGTGCGTCGCACCTGAGCAGCAACGGCTGTCGGGTGATCAGCGGTGCATCTCGCCCCAGCTTTGGGCGCGCACACCGCTGTTGATGCGCCAGTCCAGCAGCACCCGCAACAGTTCATTCTTCTGACCGGCGTGTGCGGGGTCGTCCCACAGGTTGCGAATCTCGCCGGGGTCCTCTGCCAGATGAAATAGCTGCCCTTCCGGGCTGTCGACAAAATGGACCAATTTCCATTCCCGGCTGCGTACCATTGACATATACGCAGTGCCCTGCAATATGCCGTCTCGGGCGTGTTCGGCAAAGACGTATTCCCTGCCTGGCCAGTCGCCTTCGGTCAGCCCAGGCAGCAGGGACTCGGCTTCGAAGTTGGCGGGCACATCGACCCCCGCCAGTTCCAGGACTGTCGGCCCCAAGTCCATCCAGGAGCAAAGGTTGTCCCGCTGGCTGCCCCCGGCAAAGCGGCCCGGCGACCAGACCACACAGGGCACACGGGTGATGACGTCGTACATCGTCCATTTCTGGCTGTGGCCGTGATCTCCCAGCGCGTCGCCGTGATCCGATGTAAAGATGACGACGGCATTTTCCAGATAGCCCTTGGCGTCCAGCGCAGAGAGAATCTTCCCCACCTGCTCGTCAATCATTGTGACATTGGCCAGGTAATAGGCCCGCTGCCGGTGGCGCGCCTCGGCGGATGGCTGCAACTGATGAATCACCGAGTCGTGATCGACTTCGCTGTTGTGCTGGCGCATTTGGTGGAAGACCTGGGGTTGGCCCGCCAAATCCTCTGCCAGCAGGGGGTCGATGGGCAGCTCTTTCTGCAGATACGGCTCGGCATAGCGGGGAACCGGATCGTAGGGCGGGTGGGGGCCGGGAAAGCCGATCTCCAGAAAGAGGGGCTTGTCGCCGGGCACTGGTTTGGTCTCCAGCCACCAGGCCGCCATATCCCCCACAAAGTTGTCGGGATGGGTATCTTCGGGCAGATCCCATTCAAAGGCCCCCAGCCGTTCCCGGTAGTCCGACCGGGTGCGATAGAAGCTGCGCTGCTGTTTGGAGATCCCCCGGAAGCGCAACGCTTTGTCCCACTCGTCAAAATAGAAACGCTCCTCCAGAAAGCGGTCTTTGTTCTCCACCACATAGCGTTCGTGAAAGCCTAGGGGCGTGTGATAGGGGTAGCTGTGCATTTTGCCGATATTGACGCAGTAGTAGCCGCCCGCAGCCAGATTTTCCACCCAGGACCGGGTCCAGCGATCCGCATTTTTCAGAATGCCGGTGGTGTGGGGATAATAGCCCGTGAAAAGACTGGCCCTGGCCGGCGCACAGGAGGGCGCGGTGATGAAGCAGTTGCCAAAGCTGACCCCTTCCCGCACCAGGCGGTCCAGATTGGGCGTATCCATATGGGGAAAGCCCAGGGCTGCAATTGTGTCATAGCGCTGCTGGTCGGTGATAATAAGAATGATGTGAGGATGGGGGGTGGACATTCTATTTCTCCGCTGATGGCTGTGGTAACTGCTTACCCCCACCCAACCTCCCCCACTGTGGGGGATGGGTAGGCTGGGGTGGCTGAACAGTTACTGGCTGTAGGTGGTCAGACAGTCTACAGTATAGGGAGAATCCGGCTGACAGGCAAGCCCGGCAGCCCCTCGTCTCTCGGCAGTAGATTCCACAGTCTCAGCGACCTCCTCCTGGCAACTCTCTATCCCATTCCTTCAAAGGAGAAACCTATGCCAACTTCCCGCCCTAATATCCTCATCTTCTTTACCGACGACCAGCGCTTTGACACCATCCGCGCCCTGGGCAACGACGCCATCCACACGCCGAATATGGACCGGCTGGTGGCCCGGGGCACGACCTTTTGCAAGGGTTACATCCCCGGCGGCAGCAGCGGCGCGGTCTGTATGCCCAGCCGGGCGATGCTGATGACCGGGCGCTATCTCTACCGGCTGGAAGGCGAGGGGCAGGGCATCCCCGCCGAGCACCTGATGCTGCCGGAATATCTACGCGGCCAGGGCTACACCACCTTTGGTACAGGCAAATGGCACAACGGCCCCGCTGCCTTTGCCCGCTGCTTCTCGGACGGGGGCGAAATCTTCTTTGGGGGGATGGACGACCACTGGAATGTGCCCGCCTGCCACTTCGACCCCACAGGCCGCTACCCCGACACCCGCCCCCATCCCATCGACTTCGGGCCGACCCAGCCGATCATTCAAAAACGCTGGGATCACATCACCCCCGGCAAACACTCGTCCGAGCTTTTTGCCGAGACGGCCATCGACTTTTTGCGCGGCCACACCAGCGATGACCCGTTCCTGCTCTACGTGGCCTTTATGGCCCCCCACGACCCGCGCACAATGCCCGCCGAATATCGGGGGATGTACGACCCGGAGGCCATCGATCTGCCGGAGAATTTTCTGCTGGAACACCCCTTCGACAACGGCGATCTCTACACCCGGGACGAGCTGCTGGCCGCCCATCCCCGCAACCCCGCCGAGATTCGCCGCCATCTGGCCGACTACTACGGGATGATCAGCCATCTGGACGCCCAGATTGGCCGGGTGTTGGATGCCCTGGAAGAGAGCGGTCACGGCGAGGATACGCTGATTGTCTTTGCCGGGGACAACGGTCTGGCCCTGGGCCGTCACGGGTTGATGGGCAAGCAGAATCTCTACGACCACAGCGTCCACGTGCCGCTGATCTTCGCCGGGCCGGGGGTACCTGCCGGTCAACAGACCGACGCCCGGGCCTTTCTCCTGGACATCTACCCGACGCTGTGCGATCTTCTGGGCCTGCCCACGCCCCCGTCGGTGGACGGCCAGAGCCTGGTCCCTGCCATTCACTCCGACGGGCCGGGCCGGGACTCTCTCTACTTTGCCTATCAGGACATCCAGCGGGCACTGCTGGGGGAGCGCTACAAACTCATCGAATACTGCACCGGGGAGGAGCGGCACACCCAGCTTTTCGACACCCAAGCCGATCCCCTGGAAATGCACGACCTCTCCGGGCTGCCGGAATACGCGTCTGAACTCGCCAGCCTGCGCCAGGCAATGCAACGGGCGCGGCTGGTACACAATGACGTGCAGGAACAGGGCCAGCGCTTTTGGGCGCGATACGAAAACAGCCACGGATGAACACGGATGAATACGGATGAACACGGATAAGCACGGATGAACACGGATAAGCACGGATGAACACGGATAAGCACGGATAAAATCTGATTCTTTGGGAATTCAGGAGGTCAGGAAGAAACCACCAGATCAGCGCTGATTGAGTAGGCTGGGGCAGTTTTCAGCCGCATCGCTTGTACTGAGCCTGTCGAAGTGAAATCAAGCGGTTCGCCCCTTGAATTTCTGTTGAACCTGAAATCTGCGGAAATCAGCCTTTTCCGCGTCATCCGCGTTCTATTTCCATCGTTACTGTGCCCAATCGGAAACGAACATTAATTCGTAATTCATAACTCGCAATTCGCAACTCGCAACTCGAAGGGAGAAAACCCTCTTGCCTATCACCAAAAACAGTGTCGTCGCCTTTGCCTACACCCTCACCGACGACGGCGGCGAAGTGCTCGACAGCGCGGACACCCAGAATCCCCTGGCCTATCTCCACGGCCACGGCCAACTGATTGCTGGAATGGAAAAGGCCCTGGCCGGTCGTGAAGTGGGCGACCAGTTAAGTATCGTCCTCCCCCCGGAAGAAGCCTATGGCATCTACGACGAGAATCTGGCCGGGGCTGTGCCCCGCTCGGCCTTTCACGGCGCGGACGCAGTGGAAGTGGGGATGCAGTTCCAGATGGAGTTTCCCGGCGGGCTGAAAGTTGTCACTGTCCGGGAGGTGGACGGCCAGCACGTAACAGTGGACGGCAATCACCCCCTGGCCGGGGAGACCCTGCACTTCGACATCGAAGTCGTCTCCATCCGCCCCGCCACGAAGGACGAGATCGAACACCGCCACGCACACGGCGCCGGCGGCGCGCACTGATCTGAACCAGTTCGCCAGAAGTTCGACTTTTCAGAAAAAGTCGAACTTCTGTTAAAACGTAGGTGCGGTTTGTAACCGCACTTTCACCCG
>JAHDWH010000144.1:0-6919 GCA_023384455.1 Caldilineaceae bacterium
GAGGAGTCGATCCACTTTCCTCCCTGGAATGGGGAGGGGCAGGGTGGGGTGGCTGCGCACCCCCTCCCAACCTCCCCCATTTTGGGGGAGGAGTCGCTCCAGTGGTTAGTGGTGATCGACCCGCGCCGGCAGCGCCAGTTCCCTCAACTCCCGGGTCAGTTCAATCACCCCCAGAATGGCCGCTTCCAGCCAGATTTCCCCCTTCTCCCGGGTGGCTGCCCTGGCGTTGCCCCGCACACCGCTCTCTGTCATCGAACTCCACCAGGGCATGACGCTGGCAACAGAGCCATCGGCCCGCTTGCCCGCCAGCAGGTCTGTCTGGAAACTGGGCGGGAGGGGTGTGCTTTCGTCCACGGCTTTCTCCATCTGCACCAGCTCCGGGCGCAGGGCCAGATAGAGAGCCGTCTCGTATTCGCAGGCGTGGGATGTGCCGCCAAAACCGCTGGTGCGGGCCTCTTTGCCCGCTTCCCGCACAGGGCGCAGCCCCCAGTGGTTGACTGTAGCCGCCAGACAGCGGCCTTCGCTCTCCACAACCGTCAGCCGCGCCGCCATATCCAGGGGGGAAGTATTGCTGCCGTGGCCGTTGACGATCAGCACCCGGTCAAAGCCGTGATGGGCCAGGCTCAGGCAGACATCTTTGACATAGCGGATGAAGGTATCCCAGCCGATGGTGATTGTGCCGGGGAAGTCCATGTGGTGGGGGCTGTAGCCGTGGGTAACCGCCGGGATCAGGACGGCCTCGTCGGGGATACGGGCTACGGCGCGCTCACAGATTTCCGTTGCCAGCAGAACGTCCGTGTCGATGGGCAGGTGATAGCCGTGATCCTCGTAGGTGGCAACGGGCAGAACCGCTACTTTTCTGGCTTTGGCCGCAGCGTCGCATTCGGGCCAGGTCATCTCCGCATAGCGATATTTGGTGGGCATAGGCGGGCCTCCTATGGGGGGAATGTTGAAGCGTTACCTTTCCATCGACTGCCAGATGTCCAGTTTGCGCTGGGTACGGCTGATGATCTCATCGGTAAACGCTGTGGTGGTGGCGTGGCCGCCCAGGTCCGGGGTGCGGAAACCGTCCAGCACAGCCTCCATCAGCGATTCCCGGATGGCCCGGGCCGCCAGGTCAGATTCGGTGCTTTCGATCTGCTTGAGCAGGGCCGCCGCGGCCAGGAACATCGCCATTGGGTTGGCGATATTTTTGCCTTGCAGGGAGGGGGCTGTGCCGTGGGGGGCTTCGGCCATAATCGTACGTACGTGGAAATCTGCGTCAAAGGAGAGCAGCAAGGATTCCGCCCCGGCAATCGAGCCAAACATTTGCAGCACCAGATCGCTCATACAGTCCCCGTCCCGGTTCAGGGTGGGGATCACCAGCGGCTCACCCGCCTTTGTCAGCAGCAGGGCGTAGGTAGCGTCGATCAGTTGGGGTTCGTAACGCACGGTCGGGTAGCGTTTGGCCGCGGCGTCCATCTCCTCTTTCAGCATCCCCTCGTAGACCGGCGAAACCGTATACTTTGGCCCGCCAAAGACCTTCGAGCCGGAGCGCTGGGCCCGGTAGAAGGCGTATTCGGCCACCGCGTGGCAGGTGCTGCGGCTGATCTTCTCCACCCGGTAGGCCCACTCGTCCCCGTCCGGGCCGATCTCCCGGCGCTCCTCCGCGCCATAGGCGTCGTCCACGGCCATGCGCACGACGGTAATCGGCGCATAGACACCGCCCACGGGCAGCACACCGGGGATGCGCCGTCCTGTACGCACAATCACCTTCCCATCCACCTCCTTGCGCAGAATGGCGTTGGGGCTGCCCACATCCCCCGGCGTCTCCGGTGTGATAGTGGCCGCTTTCAGCCCAAAACCGGTTCTTCGCATAGCCGCAGCGGCTTCGAGGACCACCTGATTGTCTGTGGCGCGCCGGTTGCCCAGGCTGAGATCGTAGGTTTCAAATTGGAGCGGGGTGGCTGTCACTGCCGGGTCCAGCAGACGCAGGGTCTCGTCCAGCAACTCCTGGCCGGTCTGGTCGCCCTGCATTACAACAATTGTCGGTGGGGTAGGGTGGTTCATTCTTGGACATTCCTTGTAGAAAAAGTGGACGGCAATACTTCTTCGGGTGAAAGTGCGGTTGCAAACCGCACCTATGTTTTACCATCTCGTTGACCAGTACAGTATTCCGTCTTTCAGGCTCTCAGATCAGTTGCTTCTGCGTCAATCAGCGTCCGCTTTTCGTCGCCATCCTGAATTCCGGGTCGGCCAGGAGCGCAGTAGCCGCCGCCTTGCCCGAAAGCCAGGCGCCTTCGATCAGCGGGCCGTGGAAAGCGTCACCGGCAAAGTAGAGCGGGGGGGTCCCCGATGCGCGCAGGGTGCGCTGGCTGTGGGTGCGCATGGGGAAAGCATACCGCCAGCGCTTGATCTGGCTCTCGCTAATCCGGCTGCCCGGTTTTAAGTAGTGGAGGAGCACACTCTTCATTGTTTCGATGATCTCCACCTCCGGCGCGTCCCAATAACGGCTGGCATAATTACCATTGCTGTTGATGGTGACAACCGTCTCCTCTGGGGAGACTTTTTTCTGGCGGTTGTCGGCAATCCAGGGCAGCGGCTCTGCAGGCCGATGCACAGCACCGGGGGCAGGGATAGTCACCTCGCCTTCTATGCGGAAAATGCCCGTAATTGTGGAAGAGTAGGTCAACTGTTCCAAAATTTCGGCATCCATCGGCGACAGGTGTACATCTCCCGCACGCAATAGTTGCAGAGCCTGGGGCGGTGGGGGGGTCAGAATCAGGCCAGAAGATCGGTAGCGGCTGCCATCTTTTGCTTCGGCCTCCCAGCCGCCGTCGATTTGACGCACAGCTACCACAGAGACAGCCGTCTCTGTGGGCAGGTCCACGGCCAGGTGCTCCATCAGACGGCTCATTCCACCGCTGACGGCATAGTGAGTGTGGTCTGGCCCTTCGTTGTCTGTAAAACTGCCGGTGCTCCAGCCGATATCCCACAGGTAGGCGAAGCCTTCGGCCTCCCAGCCATCCACCAGGGCCTGAAATTCCGGGGATTCGGCTGTAAAAAATTGTGCGCCGTGATCAGCTGCGCCCTGGCCGATCCGCCGGGTTGCCATACGGCCACCCACGCGTTTCCTTTTATCCAGCAGCAACAGGTCCACACCAGCCGCGTGCAATTCCCTGGCTGCTGCAATCCCGGCCAGACCGGCTCCGATGACAAGTGCTTCGTACTTTTTTATAGCCATTATCGTTGCTTCCTTGCAGAGTCGTAGATGGACTGCCCAAACCCCTACAGCAACCGCAAAATTTCTTCTACCCAGCCCAGGAGACGTAGCCGGATAGCGGCAATACGTTCCAGATTGGGGGGCTGAATGGGCGTGCGTGTGTTCTGGTCGCCCACAAAGAGACCCCGGTTGATCTCCACCATCAGCCCCACATAATTGCTGCCGATAGCCTGCTGATAGGCTCTGTCGCAATAGCGGCGCAGAATATAGCCACCCACAAAGGGCTGGTTCAGGGCAACTACCGGGGCCGGTCGCTCCGGGTCTGGCTGCAACAGGACGAGATCGCCGAACAGTTTCTCGGCAATGGCCCCAGCCTGGCGCACAAAATCTGGAGGGGCCGTGAGCGCACCATTTTTCGTCACGGCTTCGCCTTTTGCGTCGCCAAAGTTGGCAATGCAAATCAACGGGCGCACCTGGCCGGGGTCTCCATAGGCGCTGGGGCCGTGTTGCGCCATATTATGACAGTCCAAAAAGAGACGCACATCCGCCGCGTGACCAGTCAACGCCCTGTCCAGATTGCTATGAAAGGGCCCCCATTCCTCATCCAGCAGGCGCACCTGCTCCTGGGGGCTGAGGGGCGTAGAATAGATGGGATCGCCGTAGCTGGTGTGGCTCTTCACCGCGCCGTCCGGGTTGTCCAGGGAATCCGGGGGGCGGTTGGCGTCGATCAGCACCCGGGCAATGGGCATCGTTGCCACGTCCAGGACCTGGGCGGGCCGGGCCAGGGAAGGGTGGGCAAAGTCGAAAATCTGGTCATTCCAGAGATCGCATTCGTTATAAATGGTTACGTCGTCGATGGCGAGACGGTCCGCCACCAGCGCCGGAACCGCCAGCCCTGGGTGGGGAAGACTCTGCACAACGGGAAGTTGCGTTTGCATATAATTTATCCCAAAATCACCGGCTCTTCGGGAAAGCGGATCAGGCTGGGCTGTTCGCTTTGGGCCAGGGCCACCACAATCGTCAGGGGGCCAAGCCGCCCCCAGAACATTGTAAACGCAATCAGGAATCGCCCCCAATTGTCCAGACTGGATGTAAAATTGAGCGAATAGCCCGTGTTGGAAAAGGCACTTACCACCTCAAAGCCTTCGACAAAGATAGCGCCTTCGCCAGCAAGCGAGAGAATCAGCGTGACGCCGGTCACCAGCAGGGTGCTGACCGTCATAATAGCCACGGCCTTTAGAATTGTCTCCACCGGGACAGTGCGGTCAAAGGCCACAGAAGCCGTGCGTCCTTTGGCCGTGGCAATCACCGATACCAGCAGCACACCCACCGCGCTGGTCGAGACACCGCCGGCCATACTGGCCGGCGCGCCCCCAATAAACATCCAAATCAGAAGCACTGTCTGGGTCGCATCGCTCAATTGGTCCAGGGGTAGAATCGTCAGCCCAGCCGTGCGGGCACTGACGATTGTGAAGAGACTGACCGCCAGCTTTTCAAAAAAGGGCAGATGGCTGAGCACATCCGTATAGATGGCGCTGTCCAGCATCATCAGAAGGGTGCCAACGGCGGTCAAGGCCAGAGTCAGGGCAAGGGTGATGCGGGTGTTGAGACCCAGCGTGCGCTGGATGGGATAGGACGACAGATCGTACAGCACTGTTACGCCAAAGCCGCCCAGCAGAATCAAAGTGCCCATCACAGCCAGGGTTGTATAGTCCGAGCCATAGCCAAAGAGGATGCCCCGCTCTGTGCCGGAAAAGAGATCGAAGCCAGCGTTGCAATAACTGCTGACCGCGTGGAAAATCGCCAGCCAGAGCGCTTCTCCATCCGGGATGGTGGCGCGCCAACGCAGCCAGAGCAGGAGCGCACCCACGGCCTCGATGGAGAGGGTAATCCCCAACACATACAGGGCCAACCGCCCCACACCGGCGGCTCTCTCTGCGCCTAGGGATTGCTGAATGACAAAACGCTCGTTGAGGGTTACCCGGCGGCCAATCAGACGCAGAAGCAGTACGCTGAAGGCGATGAAACCCACACCGCCCACCTGAAGCAAAATCAGAATAATCACCTGGCCGAAAGGGCTGAAGTCGATGGCTGTGACACGCACGCCCAGGCCGGTTACAGTAATTGCACTGGTAGCCGTAAAGAAAGCGTCCATCCAACCGATAGGATACTGATGACTGGCTGACGCTACTGGCAATTTGAGCAACAGCGTGCCAATGGCTATCAGCAAAGCAAAGCCGAGAATCAGAACCTGGGGTGTCTGCAATTTTTGGGCCGAACGTCTGTTCGGGGGCTGGGCAGGCGTCCAGTCGGTGGGGGAGGTGGGGGGAGAGGTAGCGGGTCCAGCGCCCAGGGGCAGACGGATCAGGTAGTCGGCAGAGGATTGTTCGGAAGTGGGTTGGGTGGTGCGGTCGCTGTGGGACATAGCCTCTCTGCGCAGGAACGAAATTCATAGCAAAACAGCAGTTGATTATCCTACGCGATGGCAGCCCCGTCAAACTTTGGGGGAGTGGCGGGGGGATTCGGGCATTCGATGCCACCCTCAGCGTATTTTACTTTGTATAATTTCCATTATACCGAGTAAAAATATGCGCAGGGCTGATGAGCCGTGCGGAGCCTCCCCCCTAGTGAACGTCCGGCGTCCAGAGTCCGGCGTCCGGCGTCGCATTTTCGGCGTTATCCGGTGTCCGCCGGTTGTGTGGACTGACACGCGCATAGCAGCGACGGTGACCCTGTGCTACTACTTGCTGCCTCCTCACATTTGGTCCTCCTCCCGGATTCGGGTAGTCTATTATGCGGCTGATCTTTCCCCCCCGTCTACAAGGAGTGTGCGATGATTCTCTATCTGATCCGTCACGGCCAATCGGCCAACAATCTGCTGGGCGAGCAGGTGACCAGCGCTGATGGAACTTTTAATAATGCGGCCTATGAAACGTATATGTCCACACGGGTTGCAGACCCGGCGTTGACACCGGTTGGCGAGGAACAGGCCCAGCAATTGGCGAAATTTCTATGCGAAGCCCGCCCCAAACACCGCTCCTCTTACGATGACCCGCCAGAGGACGAACTGCGGGGCACAGAAGTCATCAATCGGCTGGGCATCAGCCGCATCTTTTGCAGCCCTATGCTGCGCACAATGCAGACAGCCCAGCCCGCAGCCCAGGCTTTGGGTATCAATCCCGAACTCTGGGTGGATGTACACGAGCACGGCGGCATCTTTGATAACCAGAGCGCGGACAGATCCCCGGTTGGCCGCCCCGGGATGACCCGCTCCCAGATCGAAACCCGCTTTCCCGGCTATGTGATTGGCAATGCGGTGGGCGAGGCGGGCTGGTGGAGCGGCGGCGAGGAGGACCGCCCCACCTGTGATGGCCGGGCCATCCGGGTGGCCGCCCGTCTGCAAGAGATGGCGGGTGAATTGGGCGATCAGCGGATCGCCATTGTCACCCACGGAACTTTTATGGACAGTCTGGTCAGTACGATTGTGGGCCGTCTGCCCGGCCACGGCTTTCATTTCAGCCACTACAATACGGGGATTACACGCATTGACTATACCCAATCCTGGCGGGACAAGACCCCCCTGCTCCTGATTCGCTATACGAATCGTGTAGATCATTTGCTGCCGGAGCTTATTACATAAGACGTGAAGATGTGAAACGTGAAGACGTGAAGATGTGAAGATGTGAAGATGTGAAGCGTGAAGATGTGAAGATGTGA
>JAHDWH010000144.1:7019-17422 GCA_023384455.1 Caldilineaceae bacterium
AGCGTGAAGATGTGAAGCGTGAAGATGTGAAGCGTGAAGATGTGAAGCGTGAAGATGTGAAGCGTGAAGACGTGAAACGTGAAGACGTGAGATCACGTGACGGCACCTCACGTTTCACGTCTTCACGTTTCAGTTGATTGACCGATTGAGCCACCCCACCCTACCCCTCCCCATTCCAGGGAGGTTGGGTGGGGGTGAGCAGTGACCCATTTTCTTTGAGGAGACCCAATGACCAACCCCAAGCCGACGATTGTAGCCAGCGACCTGGAAGGTGTGCTGGTGCCTGAAATCTGGATTGCTGTTGCCGAGGAGACCGGCATCGAGCAGTTGCGCTTGACCACCAGAGAAATTTCTGATTATGACCAGCTGATGAAGATGCGTATTGGCATTCTGCGCCAACACAACCTGGGCCTGCCCGATATCCAGCGGGTGATTGCCGGTCTGCGCCCCCTGCCCGGCGCGGCCGAGTTTGTCGCCTGGGTGCGGGAGCGCAGCCAGTTTGTCATCATTTCCGATACATTTTACGAATTCGCCGCGCCGCTGATGGCCCAGATGGGGTTCCCCACCATCTTTTGCCATTCCCTGATTACCGACAGCCGCGGAATGATTACCGGCTATCAGATGCGCCTGGACCACCCCAAACGGCGCAGCGTGCGCGCCCTGCAGGAGATCGGTTTTCAGGTCTTCGCTATGGGCGATTCCTACAACGATATCGCTATGCTGGAAGTAGCCGATCACGCGATGCTCTTTGCCCCCCCGGACAATGTGGTGGCCGACTATCCCCATTTCGCCATTGCCCGCAGCCATGACGAGATACGCCGCTTTCTGGAAGAAGTACTCTTTCCCGGCGCACTGGTAGCTGCATAGACGGACCTGCCTGACTTTGGACTGGCGACTGCGGACTCTGTTAACGCCGTTTAGATGAATTGCAAAGCTCCATTTACCCCCGCCTTTAGCCTGACCGTAGACAATGACACGGGTCAGAACCCGCATTTTGTGGCCGCGCTATCTTGAACCCCACCCCCCTTCTGTGCTACGGTTATAGAGTTACAGAAATCAAGCCCTATGCACCGTAAGGAAATTGATGTGTCTGATTCTTTGAATTCATCCCCAGGCAATGAGCGTGACCGCTGGCGTCAGATTGTGCTGATTTCGGGCACAATTCTGGCTATCTCCTATCCCCTGCTCGCCCTCTCTACCGGTGTGCGTGCGCTCTACCAGCTCTTTTCGATTGGCGGATTGGGGCCGGCCCTGAGCGGTGTGGCCGCGCTCTGCTATCTGACGGCTGCCATCGGTTTTGCCAAACGGGCCGCCTGGGCCTGGCGGCTTTCCCTTCTTGTGCTCGGTTTTGAAACGGCAATGACCCTTCTGATCGGCAGCCTCAGCTTTGTCTACCCGGAGCTGATTGGGCGCACAGTCTGGCGTCATTTTGGCGCGGATTATGGCTACTTTCCCCTCTTCCAGCCGATCATCGGGCTGATCTGGCTGGTCTGGCCCGAAACCCGCCGGGCCTATGGGTTGTTGAGGCAAGCAACCCAATGACGACGGACAGGGAATAGACCCATGCGTCTGCCGCTCAAAATTTTCAGCCTCGTTGTCGCCCTGGCAATGCTTCTGCCCCTGGCCTATCTGCTGGTGCGGGCAGGCAGCGTTGGGCTGGACAAAGCCGTCGATCTGATTCTGCGCGCCCGCACCCTGCAAGTGATCGGCAACAGCGCGCTCCTGGCGGCGGCGGTGGCCCTGGCCTCCCTGCTCATCTCCCTGCCCTTGGCCTGGCTGACTGTGCGCACAGACCTGCCCTGGCGTCAGGGCTGGACAGTGCTGGCGGCCATGCCCCTGGTGATCCCTTCCTATGTGGGTGGTTTTGCCCTGGTAGCGATGATGGGACCCCGGGGGATGGTGCAGGAGTTTCTGGCCCCTTTGGGGGTGGAACGGCTGCCCTCTATCTATGGCTTTCCCGGCGCGCTCTGGGCCTTGACCCTCTTTACCTACCCCTATCTCTACCTGAGCGTGCGCTCGGGTCTGCAAAATCTGGACCCGGCGATTGAGGAGGCGGCCCGCTCTCTGGGCTACGGCCCAGTGCAAACTTTCCTGCGGGTGACATTGCCCAATCTGCGCCCATCCATCGCCGCGGGTTCCCTGCTGGTACTGCTCTACACCCTCAGCGATTTTGGCGCGGTCTCCCTGCTGCGCTACAACAGCTTCACCCGGGCCATTTATGTCCAATACCTGAGCAGCTTTGACCGCAGCCTGGCCTCTCTGCTCTCTCTGATTCTGGTGTTGATGACTGTGCTGCTGCTGCTGGCCGAGCGCCGCTCCCGGGGGCGTATCCGCTACTACCGCAGCAGTGCCGGGGTCATACGCCGCAACCCCCCATTGGCCCTGGGGCGCTGGCGCTGGCCCGCCCTGCTCCTCTGCCTGGGAATTGTGACGGCTGCCCTGCTGCTGCCCGCAGGGGTGGTGGTCTTCTGGCTGCTACGGGGGCTGGCCGCGGGGGATTCGTTGCAGCCCGTGTGGCAGGCCGCGCTCAACAGCCTCTATGTGGCCGGGCTGGCCGCGGGGACTGCCGTACTGCTGGGCGTGCCCGTGGCCTATTTCAGCACCCGCTATCCCTCTCGGCTGGCTTCGCTGATCTATCAGTCGGTCTATGTGGGCTATGGACTGCCCGGCATTGTCATCGCCCTGAGTCTGGTCTTCTTTGCCGCCAACTATATGCCCTGGGTCTACCAGAGCCTGGCCCTGCTCATCTTCGCCTATACCGTGCGTTTTTTGCCCCAGGCCGTGGGCAGTGTCCAAAGCACTCTGGAACAGATCAGCCCCCGGCTGGAAGAGGCGGCCCGCAGCCTGGGGCTGAACCGCTGGGCGGTGGCGCGCCGGATCATTGCCCCCCTGCTGCGCCCTGGCATTCTGACCGGCGGGGCCCTGGTCTTTTTGACGACCATCAAAGAGCTGCCGGCCACCCTGCTCCTCGGCCCCACAGGCTTCACCACCCTGGCAACCCAAATCTGGTCGGCCACCGACGAAGCCTTTTTCGCCAGGGCCGCCACCCCTGCCCTGCTGCTCCTGGTAATTTCAGCCCTGAGCATCTTTCTGATTCTGAGTCAGGAGTAGAGGATCAGCCTCTCCGGAGCATCTGATGAGTGTGAGCAATACCAACCCAGAGATCGGCGTCCGCCTGACGGATGTAGCCAAGCATTTTGGCGGTGTGGGCGCGGCCAACGCCGTCTCCTTTTCCCTGGCTACCGGCCATCTGCTGGCCCTGCTGGGGCCGAGCGGCTGTGGCAAGACTACTACCCTGCGTCTCATCGCCGGGTTTGAAAGTGTAGACGCCGGCACTATCGAAATCGGGGGGCAGCCCGTGGCGGGGCCGGGGCTGCACCGGCCGCCGGAAAAGCGCCGGGTGGGGATGGTCTTTCAGGAATACGCCCTCTTCCCCCATGTCAACGTCTGGCAGAATATCAGCTTTGGTCTGGGAAAGCTGGGGGCAGAAGCGCGCCGTAGCCGGGTGGGTGATGTGCTGGCGCTGGTGGGGCTGACAGGGCTGGGCGAGCGGATGCCCCACGAATTGAGCGGCGGTCAGCAGCAGCGGGTGGCTTTGGCCCGTGCCCTGGCCCCCCAGCCAGACCTGATTCTGCTGGACGAGCCGTTCAGCAATCTGGACGCGGGGCTGCGGGTGCGGGTGCGGGCGGAGGTGCGGGCGATTCTGAAGCAGGCCGGGGCCACGGCCATCTTTGTCACCCACGATCAGGAGGAGGCGTTGAGTCTGGTGGACGAGGTGGCGGTGATGCTGGCGGGGCGGGTACACCAGCTAGCGTCGCCCCAGAAGCTCTACCGCCAGCCCATCAGTCGGGAGGTAGCCACATTTATCGGCGACGCTAATTTTGTGCCCGGTTTTGGCTATGGACGCCACATCGAGTCCCTCTTGGGCAATCTGGAGAGTCAGGTGCCCGTGGAAGGGCCGGTAGATGTGCTAATTCGCCCGGAGAATGTGGAGATCAGCCCGGCCCCGTCAGAAATTAA
The DNA here is from genome assembly GCA_023384455.1 of Caldilineaceae bacterium. GTDB lineage: Bacteria > Chloroflexota > Anaerolineae > Caldilineales > Caldilineaceae > JACQGT01. The sequence goes on from JAHDWH010000144.1 coordinate 11,040, forward strand.
CGCCCACCGGGTGCGCCAGCAACTCTTCTTCGGCCACGACCAGTTGGTCTCGGTGCAGCTCTCCAGCGGCGAAACAATCGATGTGCGGCTGGGGCCAGCCTACACCTTTGCCGTCAACCAGCCGGTCACTGTGCGTGTGCGGGGGCCGGTGATGGCGTACAGGATTAACGAGACCCAGCGGGTGGGATGAATCAAAGAAGCATCCGGCTTGTGGAAGCCGGATGCTTCTGCCTGGAGTCGTTGCATTAGAAACAGCAGGTCTATTTGCTGCCCACACCAATTCCGCCCTTGCCTTCCTTCTTTTCCCGCTTGGCCGCCTTCTTCTCCTTCATCGTCATCAGCGGCTTCTTCTTGTCGTTCTTCTGCGGCTTCTGTTCCTTACCCATTGTCTTTGCCTCCTTGTGGATTCTCGCTGTGAGATCTGCCAACACCGATTTCGCTTATCCCAAACGCCAAAGACCAACTGTCCGGGATAGGGGTAGTATACCACGGGGCTATTCCAAGCAAAAACGCGCTATCTTTGACAAAAAAGGGCTGCAAAGTGGAAGAGTCTCGAAACAAAAAAATCCCCGTGAGGGGGCTGTGAATGGACAACACCCACCGGGGAAAGTTTCCCCAGAGAGGTAGTCAACGCTCCGTAGTCAGCACTGCATCCAGGAGTTCGCTTGTAGGACATCCCTTAAGCAGAAAGGCGTCGGCACCCGCCAGCAGAACCGCGGCACGATCGGTTGCATACATCGTAAGTACCACAATTCTGACCGTGGGCCAGCGGTGTTTGATCGTCCGAATTGCAACCAAACCATCCAGCTTCGACCCGGAAACGAATAGGTTATGACCGGAGCTGTGGGTTGGCAGGTCCAACACAACCACATCCGGATGGAGTGCCTGCACCTGCTCCACCACCTGCAGGCCATCGTCGGCTTCGCCAACGATCACGATTGGGGGATCTGCATGGCCAGAAGAGCCCCAATACAAGGCGGTGAGCAATGCTTCCAGGCTCTGCCGGACGCGTGGTTGACCGTCCGCGATCAGCAAACGTACACGGTTCACGCTATTGTCGGAACTCACCATCTTCTTTTCTGTGGTCTGGCACATCGACTTGTCCCGAGGAGCATGTGTCACGCGATTGGTGAGTTTTTGATAAGGCGGTTGCAGACAAAAATACTCCACGATCCCGCACGATTTTCTTGAATGGCCCAAGTCAATTTACTCCGTACCGGCGAGGAACTAACGCTGGTGTGTTAGTACGATCTGCCAACCAGTTGAAATGTGAGGTGTCGTCACCTACTCTCACGTTTCACATCTTCACGTTTCCCCACGCAAATCGTGGCTCCGCCACCTTACGAACCACCATCCGGGCTTGCGTTGATAGCCGGGGTGTCAGGTTCATTCAGCCCTTGTTTAGAAGATGCGGTTTTGGTCGGTCGTTTGTATAGGGATCGTCTGTTGACATAGACGTTTTGCATATAACGCTCACTGCCCAACTTCTCCTCCAGATCGGATACACGCATCAACCACAATCGTTGGAAATGGACAAATAAATTGCACTGACGGGCGAGGACAACCGCGATTTTAGTGATATCGTGATGCTCTCCGGCGTTCCAGTGTTGGACAATTTTCTCTTTGTCCACGTCGGCGAGAAGACGTTCGTGCTGCTCCTTTGGCTTGAGCTTCTTCATAGATCCCATCTTTTCTGACTTATGAAAACGTGGATGATGATCTGCTTTCTGAAGGGCCTGCAGATTACCATCCACGTTTCTTAAAATCCGGTTCGATCTGTGCAATTCAGCCACCCCGTCATCCGCGTTCTATCTCTTGCCTCATCCCACAGCCTGCCAGGGAGGGAAGTGGATCGACTCCTCCCCCACAGTGGGGGAGGTTGGGTGGGGGTGAGCAGTTACCAACTTTCTTGGAATTACTCAAGCGCCTGTGCCTGCTGTATCAGCAACTTTGCACAGGCATCTGCCACCTTTGTGTCTGGCTTCTCGTCCCCAGAGATAGTGGCCCAGCCCTGATCACGCACAAACTGAATTTGCTGGTAAGAAGTCAGCTTGTTCAGCTCACCCAGTTTCGCAACCTTTTCTGGGTCCTGGTCATATTGGGCCACACAGATGGGCACCAATCGCTGAACGATGGCATCCTTGACCATTGTATCAGCCATTTTCTGGGCGCTACCGCTGGACATCCACCCGCCCCAATTGAAGCCGACAATCATCGTCAGAATAGCAGTGACCACACAGGCCCAGACGAGATGCGACTTGGTCGGCTGGGCATCCTTCCATCGTTGTGCAAAACCTGGCTTGCTCTCTGCGGTTTTCATTGGTTTCACCTTTTCCGATTCCACAGGCGCTCTCTTGCGCGAATCATTCGCTGGTCGGAATTCATCCTTCACCTGTTCTCCCATAGCGCTCTCTCCTCGTTCTGTTCATTGAATTGCCCGACCTATTTGTCGGCAAGATTCAGGCCGCCGCCCTTGCTCTCCTTCTTTTCCCGCTTGGCCAGCCTCTTCTCCTTCATCGTCTTGGCTGCCTTCGTCTTGTCGTTCTTGCCGGGCTTCTGATCTTTCGCCATTCGCTTCTCTCCTTACCGGTTATTGAATCGCTTGCGACTCGCATAGGGCAAACTGCTATCTACCACACAATCACTGCTGGGTATAGGGTTTGCGCTCCGCTTCTTTCTTGCGTCGCAGATATTTTCGAAATCCCTTAGACAGCTTTTTTGTCGCGGGTTTGGGTGTCTTCGGCGTGGAAACGGGTGTTGTCTGCGGTGTCTCGTCGTCTGCCATTGCGCTCTTCTCCTATTTGTCCACCTAACGAACGGGGGGTAGTGGCTGATTCGGATGCTTGCTGCATCCCGTGTCCCCAGTATAGCCCCAATCGATGAGCCTGTCGTCAGCGCAAACGATATAACTTCGGACAGCAAACGGACCACCTCAAAAGGTGGTCCGTTCTCTTTTGTCCTATACTATTTGATGTATACGCCTTGATGTACACACCCAAACGACTGGGTTAGCTGCTAGCCTTGCGCTTGACTTCCGCCACGGCGTCCTGGATCTGGCGCTTGGCCTCCCGGGCCGCATCGTCGGCCGAATTCTTCAAATCGCGGGCAGCATCTTCGGCGGCTCGTTTGATGTCCCGCGCGGCGTCCTCGGCTTTGTTCTTGGCATCCTGCTTCTTGTCCCACTCATTCTGGACTGTGTTCTTGGCGTCCTGTGCCGCATCCTTGACCGCATTCTTCACGTCATGAGCGGCATCTTTGACCGTATTCTTCGCATCGTGCGCGGCATCCTTGAGCTTCTGTTCGGTGTTCGACATACGTTCCTCCTGGTGGATAAAAAACGAAAAAGATGGATAGACCTGAATTATAGGCTGTCAATACGGCTGGATGTGCTGCTATATGTGCCGTTGCGGGTGTTGCCCATTGTGAACGCCACCAGCTTGACAAGCAGCCCAGCCAGCAAAACATAGACAACAATGGCGATCAGCGCATTCCACTCAAAAACCATGCCCCCAAAGTTCGGCTCTCCAAACAGCCCCACGAACGGGGCAAGGAACGGTCCTGTGAGTCCATAAATGAGTTGCGCAAAGCCAGCGGCTGGGTTGGCAGCGAGCAGCCCCAGCACGAAACGAATGCCCAGCAACGCCTCCAGAATCCCGAACAGGAGAAGGATCGCCTGTTGAATTTTCAGAATCTGCATAGAGCGGGTGGCGTACGAGTTATTGGTAACCGTTTCCGCCTGGTATGTGGCCACGGGTGTTGGGTTGCCCATCACGACAGGCCCCACATTTGCCGTGTTGTAGCTTACAACTTCGGTAATCTCTTCACGTCGTTCTACTGTCATTTTCGTCTCCTAGAATGAGCCATCTACCGTCTGCGGCCAGATACCATACGCAGCACCGCAATCAGGATCAGCGCGCCGATAAAGGCGACGAGGATGCTGGTGAAATTAATACCGTTGACGGCATCCGGTATACCGAACAGAGACGAACCCAAAAAGCCGCCGATGAGGGCACCGACTACGCCTACAATGATGTCACCCATCACGCCGTAGCCGCCACCCTGCGTCACCTGACCAGCCAGCCAGCCAGCAATCAATCCAACGACAAGCCACGCAAGAAGTCCCATTGTTCTTTCCTCCCCTGTATATGTAGAGCGCTATTTGCACTGACAAGGAAGAACGTTCTTCCCGTGTATAGGATAACCCCGGTGGGCGCTCCTGTCGTCAGCGCAAACGATCGGTTTTGTATGGCAAACGAACCACCTTTGAGGGTACTCCCTACTCTTTTGATGTACGCTGTTTGGTACAGTTGTTTCCCCATACTGCGCCTTCACCCACCCCACCCCGGAATCTGTCCCGTTTCTACCAACTGATCGCGCAGAGCTATGCGCGCCTGGCAGAGATGGGATTTGATCGTACACAGGGGCAGTGCCAATAGGTACACGGCTTCCGCATGAGTATACCCATGCACGTCCACAATCAGTAGCACCTCGCGCTGGCAGGTGGGCAATTGGTCGATTAGGGTGAGGAGATGCAGCTCTGCCTGGCGTATTCCTCTCTTTTTCGTCATACGCTGCCATATCGATTGATTGGGTTGTGAAAGTGGATAGAGCGCCATACTTTTCCTCTGGTTTGCCGTCATTCGGCGTGTGGCTTTATCCAAACAAAAAAGTCAGCACAACCCTACTCCTGGTCTATCGTCCCCTGTGCAACGGGTGCGCCATGCAGAAAGGCGACAAAGACCAATGCTTCTTCCTGGGCCTGGATGGCATGAGACTCGCCTGGCTCGAAAACCAACAGCGCGCCTGGCCCATGTGGTTGTGCTGGCCCATCGCCGCCAGAGAAAAGCCCCGTCCCCTCCAACACAACGATATAGACAGGGGAATGGGGCGCGCTATGCTCTTCTACCGACTGTCCGGGTTTGAGCATAAAGCGTAAGATGCGGCCGGATTTATCCACAAAAAGCGGTTCGGCGTAGGGATCTCTTTCATGAAAGACAAGATCATTGTGCAGAGAAAACGACAACATGGCGTTGGTTCCTTGTGAGTGTAACGTTGGATTCAGCAAAAGATTTACCTGACAAACGAGCCGTCTTTGGGGGACGGCCCGTTTGCTTGTGTTCGATACAGGGGGCTTCGTTACTACCGCTGCAAAGCCGCCGTCATAATTTTAGCAACTGTCCGTTATTAACGTAGCGGTTTCGTCGGTACGATTCCGGGAATCGGCCAGAGCTACAGGGGAATTCGAGAGCTTGTGTGGCCGATTCCCGGAATCAGCACACCCAAGTTGTTTACGGGCAGTTACTTATTTCTTGACCTCAGCCAGCACTTCCTGGCCGCGTTGCTGGAGGTCGCTAACCCCTTTGTGTACACTGTTCTGTACACTTTCAGCACTTTTGTGGACACTGGCCTGCACATCTTCGGTGAACTGATGGGCCATGTCGCCTGCTTCTGCCACCACATCTTCCACGCCTTTGGCCGCCTGACGGCGCAACTTGGCACCCTTCTTCTGGATTTTGGAGCGTGTCTGTTGGCCCGTGCGCGGGGCCAGTAGCAGCATCACCAGCGCACCGACAAGACCCCCACTCAGAAAGCCGATGAGAAAGCCGATCACCCCACTGGCGTTGATGCCCTCTTCACTGCGTTGATTCTTCATCTCGTCTCCTTTTTCGATTGGGATTATCAAGAAATAAATACCTGACACAGTATAGCCACAGCCGACGGCCCTGTCGTCAGCGCAAACGATAGGTTTTATATAACAAAAAGAGCCACCCGTCGGGTGGCTCTTTCTATTTCTGACGTACGCTATTTGATGTACTGCCCTTGGGGGCGCTCTGGCAATCAGGGGCTGTCAGCCTTCTGGGCTCTCCTCGTCCTCCCCTTCCAGCCCCTCGCGCACGGCGTAGAGCGCGGCCTGGGTGCGGCTGGCCAGATGCAGCTTGCCCAGAATGCGGCTGACGTGGGTGCGCACGGTCGGCTCACTGACCACCAATTGGTCGGCGATCTCCTGATTGCTCAGCCCCTGGGCAATCAGCCGCAACACCGCCAACTCGCGTGCGGTCAATGCCTCCGGCGCGGGCGGCAAGTCCACCGGCTGGGCGATCTCTTGCAGCAGCTTGCGGGCGATGGTGGGGTGCAGGGCCGGCTCGCCCCGATGCACCTGGCGGATAGCTCGCAGCAGATCTTCCGGCGAGGAGTCTTTGAGCAGATAGCCCAGCGCCCCGGCTTTGATGGCGGGAAAGAGTTTGTTGTCGGCGGCGAAGCTGGTCAGCACCAGAATACGCGCACCCGGTCGCTGGGCGGTGATGCGAAGTGTCGCCTCAATACCGTCCATAACAGGCATGAGCAGGTCCATCAGAATCACATCGGGCTGGCTCTCCGCCGCG
>JAHDWH010000145.1 GCA_023384455.1 Caldilineaceae bacterium
TGAGATCAGGTGACGACACCTCACGTTTCACGTTTCAGTTGGTTGGCCGACCGACAAACGCATCTGTGTTAATTCCTCGCTGATACGGAGTAGTGCGTGAACTGGTGGTGATATTTGTTCACGCACTACGCACTACGGGCAGTACCCCTGTCACTATCTACTCTCCCCACTCCCGCACTTCCCGCGCCTCGCGCAGGCTTTGGCGGTAGTGTTTGGGCGAATCGTTGCAGATTTCCCGGAAGGCGGCGTAGAAACGGCTGAGGGAGTTGAAGCCGCAGGCCAGGGCAATCTCCGAAATGCTCTGGTCGGTGGTGAGGAGCAACTGCTGGGCGTGGGCCACCCGGTATTGGGTCAGATAGGCCACAATCGTGCGCCCGGTGCATTTGCGAAAGAGCTGCATCGCGTAGTTGGGGTGCAGATGGACGACAGCCGCGATCTGGGCCACGTTGAGCGACTCCCGAAAATCCCGAATGATCAGACTGATCATCTGCTCCACGCTGTCGTTGCCCAACTGACCGCTGACCGGCTCTGGCTGGGTTGGCTGGGTGGAGAGAGCCAGCGTGCGCAGCCAAGCCTCGATTTCCAGCAGGGCAATCGCCTTCTCTGCCCTATCTCCGGATTGGATGTGCTTGTGAATCTGCTCGCAGAGCAGGGCGCAGAAGTCCGCATCTTCGCTGCGGGGGAAGACCAGCAGATCGCCGCGCAGGGTGCGCTGGGTAATCCGGGTGGGTAGGCGCCACTGGAGAAAGTTTGCCACGGGCAGATGAACGGCAAAGAAGTGGGTATCTGTCGCGTGCTGAATAATAAAGTGGGGGATGGTGGCCCAGAAAACGTAGACCGAACCGGCTTGAAAGGTCGTCTGGCTGCTGCCAAAGCGGTAGGTGATCGCGCCCTCTACCACGAAATTTAGCTCGATGTCGTTGTGGGTGTGTGCCCCAGGCATCTCCGGCTGGGGGAATGGAAAGTGGCGGAAGCTGCGTAGACCGCTGCTGGCTTCAATAGATGCTGTGGACGTTGTGGCGGGTTTCATGGCTTCCTTCTGTACGCTTCGGCAAAGAGACTTCATTAGTATACAAGAGCATATCCACGAAATCAAGATGATTCTCGTGTAAAATTGTGCTATGCTAGGATGTGCAGGTTAACGGCGCAGGTAGCACTCCCCCGAGCTATCTGCGCCGTTCTTTCCCACCACCCCCCCCCCGATACGCTGAAAGGACTTCTCCCTATGCCGATTAAAATTGCGATGATTGGGGCCGGTTCCATCGGCTTTACCCGCAAGCTGATGCACGACATTCTGGCTGTTCCCGAACTGGCCGACACCCACTTCGCCTTTATGGACATCAACGGGGCAAATTTGGGGATGATTGCTCAACTGGCCCAGCGGGACATCGACGCCAACCAACTCCCTGCCACCATCAGCACCACCACCGACCGGCGGGAAGCGTTGGATGGGGCGAATTACATTATTTCCACCATTCGCCAGGGCGGGCTGGCTGCCTTTGCGCTGGATATCGACATCCCCCTAAAATATGGCATCGACCAGTGCGTGGGTGACACTATCTGCGCCGGCGGCCTTATGTACGGCCAGCGCACCATCCCGGCCCTGCTCGACATCTGCGCCGACATCCGGGAAGTGGCCGCGGACAACCCCCTCTTTCTCAACTATTCCAACCCGATGGCGATGAATGTCTGGGCCTGCAACACCTATGGCGGGGTCAATACCGTCGGTCTTTGCCACGGGGTGCAGGGCGGCCACACGATTATCACCCGCAGCATTGAGCACTGGGCCAGGCAGGAGGGGCTGATTGGGGAGACGGAGACGATTGCCAAAAAAGAGGTGGATATTGTCTGCGCGGGCATCAACCACCAGACCTGGTACACGAAAGTCCAGTGGCGGGGGATGGATATGGTGCCGATGCTCCCCGAACTGATCGGGGCACATCCCAAATACCGGGAGACGGAGAAGCTGCGCATCGACGTGGCCCGGCGTTTCGGCTATTTCAGCACCGAATCCAACGGCCATCTGAGCGAATATCTGCCCTGGTATCGCAAGCGGGTGGACGAAATTCCTCGCTGGATCGATATGTCCAGTTGGATCAACGGCGAGACCGGCGGCTATCTGCGGGTCTGCACGGAGGGGCGCAATTGGTTCGAGACCGACTTCCCCAATTGGATGAAGGAGCAGCCCCCGGTCATCGCTCCCGAACGGCGCAGCGAGGAGCACGGCTCCTACATCATCGAAGGGCTGGAGACCGGGCGACCCTATCGGGGCCACTTCAATATCATCAACAAAGGCCACATCACCAACCTGCCCGACGGCTGTGTGATTGAGATTCCCGGCTATGTTGACAAAAACGGCATCCAAATGCCGGTGGTGGGTGACCTGCCGATGGCCTGCGCGGCCACCTGTTCGGCCAGCGTGCGGGTGCAGCAGATGGCGATGGAGGCGGCTGTGCGTGGCGACGTGACTCTGCTCAAACAGGCGATGCTGCACGACCCGCTGACCGGCGCGGTCTGCAACCCGGAAGAGGTCTGGCAGATGACCGATGAAATGCTGGTGGCCCAGGCCCAGTGGCTGCCCACCTACGCCGGCAAAATCTCCGCGGCCCAGAGCCGTCTGGCCGCAGCCGAACGCAACGGCAGCCGGGTGCGTCTGGTGCAGACTGAGGGCGCGGCCCGGCTGCGCACAAAGAGCGTGGCAGAACTGGCGAGCGACAAAGCCGCAGCCCGTGCCAACGCCTCTGCCGCGGACAAAGGGCAGATGACAAAAGTCGTCTAGCTCTTGCGTCTGCAATGCGCGTAAGGGTTTCTGTGGTCAGGCCCGCAAACCGGAGAGAGAAGAAGAAACGAAGCAACTGGGCAGGCCCAGAGAGCGATACTCTCTGGGCCTGCCCAGTTCAAAACGGGTAAGTTGCGAAAAAAAATGGTATGATAGAAGAGCGGTTTCTCGCTCTCTCTTGGGATATTGATGTATAAATTAGAACACGGATGGAGACGGAAAGAACGGATTCACACGGATAAACTCTGTGAAATCTGCGTCCTCTGCGAAATCTGTGTTCCTGTGTTCTGATTTTCATCCTTCCTTGTGCCCAGCCGGGCATGGACAACCAACCTGTCTTCTCACTCCCGATTGACAATCACAGAATCCGTTCGCATCAGGAAAAGGCATCCAACCCTGTGACTCATCCAGCCGCCAGCGCCCAATCAGCGCCATCTGCCCAGGCCCATTGGCAGACGATAACCCATCACCCGGCAGAGACAGAGGCATTGGGACGGCGTATCGGTCAGGCTATCCGCGCCAACCTCTTCATTGCCCTCTCCGGTGATCTGGGCGCGGGCAAAACAACCTTCACCAAAGGGCTGGCCGCGGGTCTTGGCCTGTCTGCTACTGTGACCAGCCCCACTTTTACACTGGTCAACGAATACCGACAGGAGCGGGGTTTCCAGGCCCGCCGGCTGGTCCACGCGGACGTCTACCGGCTGGAAGGGGGCAGCGCGGCAGAGCTGGATGGCATTGGCTACGGCGATCTGTTGGACGATTTGGAAGCTGACGAAAGTTTTGGCCTGCTGGTGCTGGTGGTGGAATGGGCCGATCGCCTGGGGTCTCTGCTCCCGGCCCAGCGGCTCGCCATCACTTCCCGGCTGGATGAAGAAGCAGCGGATTTTCGCATTTTTGCTTTGCACGCCTTTGGACCCAACGCCACGGCGCTCTTGCAGGAGCTGGCCCAGGAGCAGGTATGACCAGCGCCTACGACGCCATTTTCTTTGACCTGGACGGTACGCTTTTCGATCTGGCGGAATGCGAGCGGGAGACAGTGGGCCGTCTGCTGGCCGAATCCGCGCCGGGCCTGTCCGCTCCGACAGCCGAAGCGTTCCTGGCCGTTTACGCGGCTGTCAGCCCCGGCTATTGGGCAAAGGGTCTGGCTGGCAACGCACCCCGAGAAGAGATTGTGGAGAGCATTTTTTCCGCTGTATGCGCCCAGCCAGAGATGGGCCAGTTTGACTTGGCCGGGAGCGCCCAGCGTTACTGGCAGCTTTTTGCCCACGTAGCCGTTCTGGAGCCGGGCGCACAGGAGACCCTCGCTGCCCTTGCGCCCCACTACCGGCTGGGGGTGATCAGCAATGGCTATGCCGATACCCAACGCCCCCGCCTGCACGCGGCAGGGCTGACCGGCTACTTTGAGACAATTGTTGTCTCTGGCGAGGTGGGCTGGGCCAAGCCAGACCCGCGTATCTTTGCCCACGGCCTGGCCCAGATGGGCATTGCGCCAGAGGATGCGCTTTATGTGGGCGATTCTGTCAGCCACGACCTGGCCGGCGCGCACAACGCCGGGCTGGATTTTTGCCTCTATCGACCCAAAGGCGGGGATGGGGTGCTGCCGCCAGAGGTGCGGCTGGTGACAGCCCTCTCCCAGTTGGCGGCGCTTCTGGCCTGATGCTATGATGTACAGAGGTGGATCGTTGCGGGGTATCGTTGGGGAGCCTTTTTTATGACTGTGCAAGCGCTGGTGAAAGCTGCGACAAAGCCATCGGTGGTTGATGCGCTGGTGGCCGAGTGGATGACGCCCAACCCTTATACCTGCACCGTCGATGCCTCCCTGGCCGACGCCCGGGATATGATGGCCGAGAATCGCTGCCGCCGCCTGCCCGTAGTGGACGACGAGGGCGATCTCATCGGTATTCTCAGCCTGGGCGATGTGCGCCAGGCCGCCCCGTCCAGCGTCTCCAGCCTGAGCCTCTTTGAAATCAACTATTTCTGGGCCAAGCTACCGGTCAGCTCCGCCATGACGCCAGACCCGATTACGCTGGCCCCGACCGATACAATTCGGGATGCCTGTGGCAAAATGCTGGCGCACAAAATCAGCGGCCTGCCGGTAGTCGTCAATGGCAAAGTCGTTGGGATTTTCACAGAAACCGACGCGCTGCGTTTTCTTGTCAGTCTGGCATAAAGCCCGCATCTTCACAAGCGGCAACCCCTGGGATATCTTTGCGACGGGAGACCGTCGCTTTACCCTCTGAAGGAGTCTCCTATGCACCGTATCCCCGTCCGTCAGATTATGCAAACATCTGTGATCTCCATCCATCCCGAAGCTCTGGCTGCGGATGCGGCCGATCTGATGGACGAACATCGCATCCGGCGCATCCCCGTTGTGGATAGCGATGGTTTTCTGGTGGGGATCGTCAGCGATTCCGATGTGCTGGAGGCCGAGACCGCGGGCAGCCTGCGCAGCGCCTACGAACCGGGCGCAGAGGAGGAGTGGCTGGGCGTAGACGAAATTATGACCAGAGATGTAATCACAATCGGCCTGGATGCGACGGTCGGTGAACTGGTGACTGAGATGTTGCGCTACAAAGTTGCGGGAATACCGGTTGTACAGGCCGAGAGCGAAAACTCCAAACGGCTGCGGGTGATCGGAATGGTGACGGAGACCGATATTTTTGCGATGATTGCTGCGGCCTGGGAAGCGGAAAAGGCTGCGCAGGGATAACCCGCACTCCTCCCTCGTGCCAATTTCCCACGCTTTATCAAATCCTCTAAACCGGTTATCCTCCAGAGGCAGGGCAGGCTACACGTCTGGGGGCAACGATAGCCATGGAAAACGGACACAGATTGACGCAGAAGCAACTGATCTGCGTCCGCTTTTCATTGCTATCAGTGCCTCCTTGCGTTTTGCCTGACAGTGGATTACGGAACTATCCCCCCATACAAGACGTTTCCGGTGACAGTCGCTGCCAAAAGTGACTGTCATCTTTTCTTTTGTCTGCACGGCAACTGATTCCGGAAATAGGCCACACGATTTCGGATTGCCAGCGAACTTCTGGCCTATTCCCGGAATCAGACTGCTCTGTTTCTTTTGTGATACAATAACACTGTATGAACGCAACACTTTCGCACTTTTTCAGATTGACTCTCGGCCTGTTGCTGCTCCTCACACTCCTGAGCAGTGCCGCGCCCCTCTTCGCCGCGGACGCCGCCCAGTCCGTCTTTCCTCCCTCCCCTGGGGCGGGGGAGGGCCGGGGTGGGGGTATCGAACCGATTGATGTGGTGGTCCTGCTGGACGACTCCGGCAGTATGGCGACCTGCTGGCCCTGGCCCCGGGAAGGGCTGCCCCACAACCCGCCTTGCCAATTCCCCAGCGTCAACCAGCCCAGCGACCCGGACGAACTGCGCTACAGCGCGGCCCGCCTGCTCATCCACCTGGCCGACGAGGAAGACCGCATCGCCGTCGTGCGCTTTGACAGCCGGGCCGAGGGCGTGGGTGCGCTGGGCGCGATGCAGAGCGCAGGGGGCAGCGAAAACCGTCGCCGCCTGGCCGCGTCGCTCGAAGCGCCCACCAACTACTATCCCCGGGGCTACACCCGTATGGATTTGGGGCTGGCCGAGGCCATCCGCCTGCTGGAAGCCAGCCGCCAGCCTAACCGCAGCCAGTACGTCCTGCTCCTGACCGACGGCGAACCCACCGCCGACGGAACCCTGCCTCTGGCTGCCCAGAAGCAGCTTATCCGTGACCAGTTCGAGCAACTCCGGGCCGCGGGCGTCCTCGTCTTTCCCGTCGTCCTCTGCAACCCCACCTCCGGCTGCTCCGGTGAATTTTTGCGCGATCAGTCCAGCACCGCCCTCGTGCGCGACGCGGCCACCGGCCCGGAACTTCTGCGCGTCTTCAGCGAACTCTTTGCGGAGATGAAATCGGACCGCTCGGTCGTCACAAGCCGGGACGCCAACGGCAGCATCGCCTTCACCACCCGCCAGAGCCAGGGTGTGCAGGAGATCGCGGTCGTCAGCCCCCGGGCCGCGCTCAGCGCCGTGCGCCAGGACGGCAACCCGGCCCTGACAGCCAGCCTGCTCAACGACGGCAATGTGGAGTTGAACGCCATCGCCGGCAGCGTCACTCCCGGCGCATGGACAGCGGAGACCAGCGACCTGAGCGCCTTCGCCGTCATCCGCGCCGCCAGCTACCCGGAACTGATCTTCCCGCCGCCCAGCGCGCTGAGCAGCCCGGCCTCTGTGCGCTACTATCCCGGCGGCAAGCAGCCGCTGCTCGTTGTGCGCGGGGCCGGTCCCGCCGCGGGGGAAGCGCTGCTGCTGGACGGGCGCACACCCATTCCCACCTTTGGCAAAGATGCGGGCGGGGTGGACGCGCTGGGCGCCATCCCCTATCCCACCGCACGCGACGAAGTAACAATTCAGTTGGGCGATGACGACCGCCCCCTGCAACTGCGCCGCACATTTCATTTGGAAGGGCGGGCCGACCTGCCCCGGCTGGAGATCTTCACCCCCCGGCCCGACGATCCGGGCCTGCTGGATGATGGCCGGGCACGGCTGCAAGTGGGCTTTGGTCCCGGCTTGCCTGTAACGGGATTGGTCGCCACCGCCTACGTCTCCGACATCACCGACAACGAAAATGGGACGCCCGTCTTTCAGGGGGCAATGACCTGCATCGCCCGTCTCTGCATCAACGCCGATTTCACCCCCGCCGACGGGCGCAGCTACCGGGTCACTTTTCTGGTCAGTGCGGTGGCCGACGACACCCGCTTTGGCGATTGGGCCGAGACGACCCTCTCCGTCGAGCCAGCAGTTTATCTGCGTGGCCTGCCTTCCCCCATCGACCTGAACCGGATGCCCCCAGAGGGCTGGCCGATTACCGTCGGCGCGGGGACCGCCGAGGAGATCGGCCAGCTCACCGCCCGCCTCTCCCTGCGCCGGGCCGACACGGGCGAAGCGGTCAGCCAGACCGCGCTCAACTTTGCGATGGACGTGCCGGAGGAGGGCACAGCCACCGGCTACCTGCGGGTGGAGGGGTTGGACTTGCTGCGGCCTGGCGATTACAGCGGCGAGATCGAACTGGCCGCCACCACACCCAACGGCCTGCCGATGGAAGTCAAAATTCGCCCGTCGCCCAGCCTGCCTGTCACTTTGACCGTCGCCCGCTCTGCCGCCCGCATCCAGAATCCGCTGGCCGATTTCGGCGAAGTGGTCTTCGACACCTCCCCCGGTTTCCGGGTGGACGAAGAGGTGCTGCTGCCCGTCGGCTTTGAAGTGGGCAAGCCCTTCCGCCTGAGCGCAGCCCTGGCCGAGAGCAACTGTTCCGATCTCACCCTCACCACCGGCGAGTTGCAGCCCCAGGAAAACGGTTTTCTGCTGCCTCTGCGTCTGACCAGCCGCACGCCTGTCCTGCCCGGCGCCTGCTTCGGTGCCATCAGCCTGAGTGGACCCAGCGCGGATTTCGACATCTTCCCGGCTGTGGTGGATTGGCGGCTGCTGGTGCGGGGGCTGCAATGGAGTGTGGTGGGCAGTCTCGATTTTGGCGATGTGGGCAACGCGGGCGAACGCTCCACCGAACCCCTGCTGCTGCGTTTCGACGGCAACACACCTTTTGTGGTACAAGTGAGGGGGATCGAAGCCGCTGGCGAGAGTGGCGAGGGCATCACCGAACTGGACGCCAGCTATCTGGAGAGCGCCGCGGTGGAAGTGACAGGCCCGCCCAATGCCGACGGTTTCTATGAGATTCCCGTGGAACTGGTGGCCCGCAAGGCCATCCCCCACGACCCGCTGCGGGGTAGCTTCTACAGCGGCCAGGTGACGCTCGCCATCGAAGGCTTGCCGGGGGAGGGGCGTTCCGTGCCCATCAGCTTCCGCAGCCCGACCCTCTACCAGCGCTATGTGGAGTGGTGGCTGCGCCCGATCTACAGCCTGCCCCTGCTCCTCTGCACCGGCCCGCTGACGCTGCTGCTGCTGCTGATTTTCGTGGCCCGCGCCCGCAACCGGGGCTATGTGGAGGACGAAGAGCCAGTGGTCACTCTGCCCCAGCCCGACTTCCTGCCGGAGCCTGCCAACGCTTTCGTCAACGCCACTTTTGTGGACGCGGCCAGCGCCGAGGCTTCCCCGTCCGAAGTGCGCTGGGATAGTCAGTGGGGGGATGTGGACTGGGGCTTTGGGGGCGAACGCACGCCCGCCCCATCGCCAGCCGCCACGAATGGGAATGCCAGCGGCACGGGTGATCCGTGGAAGAGTGGGTGGTAGGGTATGCCAAAGCCAAAACTGATATTTCGTTTGCACGCGTTGCAACGGATGGCCGAAAGAAATATCACACGGGATGTTATCGAATCGGTTCTTGAATCGAACGAAGTCGTTCAGACTTATCCCGATGACTTTCCGTATCCAAGCAAACTACTATTAGGATGGGATGGCAAAACGCCTATCCATTTTGTCGTGGCCGAAAATAGCCAGGACAACGAACTGATTGTGATTACCGCCTACATTCCAGACCTGACCCGTTGGGAAGCGGATTATAAGAGGAGAAAACAGGTATGAAATGTGTAATTTGCCGTGAAGGTGAAACAACTAAGGGTGTTACAACAGTGACATTAGAACGGGACGACGCCACTCTGGTTTTCAAATCTGTGCCTGCACTCATCTGCGACAACTGCGGCGAAGTCTACTTGGAAGACGAAATCGGCTCGAAGCTGTTGGCGAAGACACAAGAAGCGGCGCGCACTGGTGTGCAGGTGGAAGTCCGCAATTATGCGCTGGCAGTGTAGATAGTGAAGAATATCCTGCCATGCCTGTACTGCTACGAATCGGTCCATACAGATTCTTCATCTATTCCATCGACTGTCAAGAGCCTCCACATGCCCATGTGGAGCGAGACAGCAATGTTGCCAAGTTTTGGTTGACGCCGGTGCGCCTGCAAAGCAGCGGCGGCTTCAGGAGCAATGAGATTAACCGCATCTATCGTGTGATTGACGAAAACCTGGACGAGTTACTGCGGAGGTGGTATGAGCGTTGTGACGATTGATATTCAGGATATGACAGTTCAGAACGTAAAAGTCAGCGAAGATACCCTTCTGGTAGATTTGTCGGACGGGCGCTCTATCGGTGTGCCCCTGGCCTGGTATCCCCGTCTCTGGCACGCAACCGAAGCTGAACGGGCCAACTGGCGTCTGATTGGCCGCGGCGTGGGTATCCACTGGCCGGAACTGGACGAGGACATCAGCGCCGAAGGGTTGGTTTTGGGCAGGCCGTCCAATGAAAGTCAGCGTTCGTTGCAGAGTTGGTTGGAGAGTCGCAGATGACTGTGGCCGCTTGAGATCGGGACGCAGAGCGTCCGCAGTCCGTTCCCACGCGGAGCGATGGGAACGAGAATCATCTGCGTAAATCTGCGTTTTCTGCGCAATCTGCGTTCCACCTAAATCCGTGTAAATCCCTTGCATCCGTGCAAATCCGTGTTCTTTTGTTAGGAAAGTTGAATGAATCTAAACGGCGCGAAACTTATTGGCGAAAAGCCCACCATCTACCCCACCCTCGTCATCGGCGTGGGCGGGATGGGTACAAACACCGTGCGCGCGGTCAAACGCCGCCTGCGCAACGTCTGGGGCAGCGACGCCCTGCCGGGGATGATCCAACTCCTGGCCCTGGACACCGAGCCGCTGGTCAACCGGCTGGATCAGGAACCCCTCTACGCGGATGAGTTCGCCTATATGGGCAAATTCGACGCCACCCGGCTGGTGGATAATCTGGAAAACCACCCGGAGATCGCCAGTTGGTGGAACTACCCGTCGATTCCCCTGGGCTATATCCACAACGGAGCCAAGCAGTTGCGCCCGATTGGCCGCCTCTCCTTCTTCCGCAATTACGTGAACTTCAAGCGGCTGTTGGAAAACAAATACGCGGGCCTCGACAAAATCCGCGACAACG
The DNA here is from genome assembly GCA_023384455.1 of Caldilineaceae bacterium. Lineage (GTDB taxonomy): Bacteria > Chloroflexota > Anaerolineae > Caldilineales > Caldilineaceae > JACQGT01. Next base: position 10,697 of record JAHDWH010000145.1, read on the forward strand.
AAATGGCCCAGAACCGGGGCTTTCCTGTGATGGGCAACTACCAACTCGTCTATGTCGTCAGCAGCCTGTGCGGCGGCACCGGCTCCGGGATGTTTATGGATGTGGCCCACCGGGTGCGGGCGCTGGTACGCAGCAACGCCCGGGTTGTGGGCATCTTCTACCTGCCCGACGTGCTGGAAGAGGAGATCAGCAGCGACTTGCAACGGCGGCGCATCAAAGCCAACGCCTACGCCGCGCTCAAAGAACTCAACTATTTCCAGGAGACCCAACAGTTCCAGGAACTCTACCCCAGCGAGCAGCGCGCCCTGCCCGACACCCCCTATGCGCCCTTCGACTTCATCTTTCTGGTCGGGCGCACCAACCGGGAGGGGCGCAGCCTGACCCGCAAATCCGACGCCGAGCAGTTGGCCGCCCATCTGATCCAATTGACCGCCATCAGCCACCTGAGCAGCGAAATTCTGGGGCTGGAAGTCAACGTCGTGCGCGAACGGATGAGCGGCAGCGGCGGCGGCCCTTCTGCCGTAGTGGTGGGCGAGAAGCCCAAACCCAAGAGCGGCAACTATCTGGTCTACAGCAGCTTTGCCGCCTCCGCGCTGGTCACACCCAACGAATCGGTCGTCTCCTTCTGGCAGCGGGCCTTCCTGGCCGATGTGATCCGCCGCTTTGCCTCCGGCCCTGGCCTGGGCGATCCCCGCCAGCCGATGACCGCGACCGAGCGCCAGCAGGTGATGACCATCTGGCAGGGGTTGCTGGCCTATATGCGCTCCCGCTATCTTTCTCTGGACAACGACCGGCTGGAAGAGATGGAGGCGGAAGTAGAGGAGCAGCGGGGCGCGTGGCTGGGCTTCCGGGAAGCGGTGGACAACGCCTTCCGCCAGGCCATGACCGAGACGGGCCTGCGCGGGGCGATTGCCCTGGCCGAACTGCTCGGACCGCTCAATCCGGCCACTGCGCCCCTGGAAGCACTGAGCCGCCAGCGGCTTTTCCTGCTCAACAACCAGCCTGTGGCCGAGGACGACCGGGGCCGCTGGCGTTCGCTCCTGGCCCAGGAGGGCGGCGCGTCGGAACGGGTGGGGCAGTTGGCCGGTGGTTTTGGCGATCTGCTGCTCTCCGCCTTCAGCCCCCGCCAGGCACGGGAGCGGGCCAAAGACCTCTCCACCCGCAAGGCCCGGGCCCGCCTCTACCAGCGCCGGGATGGGCTGGAACGGATTCTGGTGGATGAGTTGGGCAAGTACGCCCAGCGTCTGCGCGAGGTCTTCCGCAATCAGATGAACAACGCCGCAGCCGCCCTCGTCCAGGCCAATCAGGAGGCCAGCCGGGCCGCGGACCGCATCGATCCCCGCATCCCCGACGGCAGCCCCAGCACCAGCACTTATTACGAGCTGGAGACGGGCGTCGTGGGCCGGGACTATTTGCAGCACTTCTACCAGCGCGCGGCCCAGGCGGTCTTCCCCGACGACTGGCAGACGCTCCTGGGCAGACTGACCGACAATCTGCTCCATCACGCCATCGCCCTGCCCGCGGATCAGGTCTTCAATCTGCTGTCCGAGGGCATCAGCCAGAGCGCGGGTCTGCTCAACCGGGTTGGTCGTCTGGTGGACATCCGCCACGTCATCGGCGTCCAGTACGGCACGGAAGTGGACCAGTCCCGTCCCCTGCCCAACAACCGGGTGCATCAATGGCTGGACCGGCTCAACCCGTACATCCGGTGGGACGCGGACCGCTTCAGCTTCCACGACGGAGATTTGGAGCACATCCGCCTGGCCGCCACCCCCGCCAGCCGGGAGGACGACAGCGGGCTGGCGATGGCGATGATCGGCCAGGAGAACATCAAATGGGTTCCCACCGGCGACACCAGCCGGATGGACGCGGTCTGGATTGTCCACGGCCTGCCGGTGACGCTGCTGGAACGGCTGGACGAGTTCCAGGCCCAGTACGAAAACACCCAGGATTTTCCCATCACCGAAGAATTTCACCTGAACCCGGCCTGGGTCAACCTGCCGGAGATCACCTCGCCCCGTTCCACGCCCGCGCCCGCCGCCCGTCCCGCCACGGGTGACACCTATCGCAGTTGGGGCGCGTCGCCGGGGCGGGCGACGCGGTAAGGAACGCAGATTACGCCGATGACGCAGATTGCACAGATTTCGGGATCGGATGTGTAGGGGCGGGCCTCCGTGCCCGCCCGATGAGATAGACGAGGAGAGGCCGGAATGACATACCTTCGCCAGTTTACGGCAATCATTGAAAGAGAAGACGATCTGTACGTGGCCCTATGCCCGGAACTGGACATCGCCAGCCAAGGCAAAGGTATAGTCGAAGCCGAACGCAATCTGGCCGAAGCGCTCGAACTCTTTTGCGAGGTAGCGTCACCGTCTGAAATTGAAATGCGGCTGAACCGAGCAATTCCTGAGTAATGCCAGAGAATTTCCAAGCGGGATTCTCGATGAGTCCTGGTGGATTTTGCTCACTTCTGAAGGCAAACCAAAATGTCAATTCGTGTAACGATTTATGACTTTTTCGCCTATACCGTGCCTGGAGTATTTTACCTTTTGATTGGTGGGTTTTGGTTGGGTGTATTCCGCGTCATTATCTTTGACGTAGATACACTGAGCGATCGTTCTCTGTCCATATTGAGCAGCTCTGTTCCGCTTCTGATACTTCTGCTATTTGGGGCAGGCTACATCACCGGACTACTCATGGATTCACTAGCGTTGCGATGGATAGCGGTATTTCGGAAAAGAAATCGAGACGCTGCAAAACATGCATTTGAAGTCTTTTGCCAACGATATGAGTGGTTAGACGTTAGATTCATGCACTCCGACTGGCCTATTCTTCTGTTTGTAATCAAGACCAAATCCATCGACATTTCAGCCGATGTTGAAGGGCACAATGTTACATATATCATGTTAAGAAATATAAGCCTGGGCTTTCTACTCATCGCACTCGGCTATTTTTCGTTCTTCATTTTTGTTAGCGAGAATATATGGAATATGGTATTTGTTATTGTCTCATTACTCTTTTCTGCTATAGCACTTAGACGGAGTAGTGCTCGCAGAGACTGGTTCTACACAGGTATCTTTGAAGCATTTTTGGCTCTTAATTTATCTAACGAAAAACTTAGCAATGAAAATGTGCTTAGCATTGCGAATGCTGGCGGTCTCGAAGAACGAACAGCAGATATACAGCATCCCATACTATCTGTACCAGGAAAGATGGATTCAATACCAGAGAGTTGAGTGGCAAGTGGCTTTATAGAAATGAGAAGTTGTGAAAGCAATCAATTCACAGCTTCCCCGCTCGCTATTCGAGGTAGAGTAGCCGCCATGCGTTTACCTACCCAATCCGTGAAAATCCGACCTTTCCGCGTCATCCGCGTTCTATCCCTATGATCACAGGCGTCACACGCAGTCGTGCAGCAATTTTATCTTTTGGCGGCTGGGGCTTGCAGACAATGCTCCACCTGGCCCCGCGCCTGGCCGCGGCCCAGGAACAGCGCGCCGCCCGCGGCGTGGACGGCCCCGACCTGACCCGCATCACCAGCTTCGCCAGCCTCCTGCCCGATCAGTTTGTGGACGCCAACCACAACCTGGCCCTGCACCTGCGCAAACTGGGCAACGATCCCCTGCCCCCCTTCTATCTGGAACGGCTGCTTACCCGGCTGGACGCTTCCCTGTGGACGCCGCCGGGCGCGACCGGGACGACACCCAGCGACGAAAATGGCAATGGCAGCGAGTGGTCCTTTGGCCGCGCCGCCCGGATGTTCCAGAACGGCGAGGTGGAGATCGGCGGCAGCCAGGCCAGTCAACGGGCCGAAGCGCTGCTACAGATGGCCGAGCCGGTCTTGACGCCTCTCCACTGGCAGGCTCAGGACTTGGACGCCCAGCCGGGCAGCAGCGAACGCCGTCTCGCCGCCAGCCGCCGGGATGCCTTCGCCGCGGCCCTGCGCGAAGGGGAGCGCATCGCCCGCCTGCTGGAAGCCCACATCATCGACCCCATCCGCCAGGACAATCTGGTCCCCGGCGATCCTTTTGTGCAGACGACGCTTTATGTCGTCGCCCCCCTTTACGAACCCCTGGCCGCGGCGCTGGTCTGGCCGACGGTGGCCCATCTGCTGCGCTATCTGGGCCGCCGCCACATTGCCCAGGTGGTGGCAATCTTTGCCACAGGCAGCTACGCCGCGGACCGCAGCCGGGTTTACGAAGATGCCTCGTCCTATGCAGCGCTGGCTGAAATGGAAGCGTTGACGGGTCTGCGCCCGGAAGGTCGGGCCGGGCTGGCGGGTCTGGTGCGGGGCGACGGGGTGGAGGCTGTGCCCGGTCAGCAGGGCCTGCTGGACGAGTGGATCGGCGAGCCGCTCTTCAACCGGGTCTATCTGGTGGACCGGGAAAAGAGCAATCAGGGGCTGGCCCAGAGCAGCTACGAGCTTTCTGTGCTGGTGGGCAACGCGCTGCAATCGCTAGTCACGGCGGACGGCGGCCATTTTGTCGAGGAGCAGTTGGGCATCGACCTGCGCAACGCCCACGAGCGCCCCTACAGTCTGCTGGGTGCGTCTGCGGATTACGTGCCCCTGGACTATCTCTTCCAGGCTGTGCATCAGCAGGAGGAGAAGCGGCTGGTGCGGGAGGTGCTGTTGCGCCGGACGGGGGAGGCCGCCAGGGATGGCGGCGATCCCAGCGGCCTGCGTTCGTTGGTGGATTTGGGCGCGGATCGGGCGCAGGTATTGGCCCAACTGGTGATGGAGCGGCCCGAACTCTTTGCGAATGTCGCGCCCGACCAGCTTTCGGACCTGACGATTCACCCGGATTTTGTCCTGCCCCCGGCCACGGCCCTGGCCCTGCGCTCTCTTTCCCCGGCCCGTTGGCAGACGGCTTTTGAGGAGCACGCGGAGGCATTGCAAGCCCAGTTCGACGAAGTGGCGGGCGCGCCCAAACTGGACGACGCCTGGGGACTGGACGGGCTGAACGCTGACGGTCTGCCCGCGCGGCCCGGCGACCGGCGTCTGCTGCCCGCCACCGCGGCCCGGCTGCGCGCCGAAATGGGCGAACTGCTGGCTGCCCGGCCCGACAGCCTGCCAGCGGCCCAGCGTCAACTGCGCGGCTGGCGGGAGGAGATCGACGAGCAGCGCCACGCCCTTTCCCTGACCGGCAGCGGCCAGCAGCACACCAGCCAGACCCAGCATCAGATCGCCCTGCGCGACTGGCAGGGACGCTATGCCCGATCCGCGGGCAACAGCCCGTCGATTGGGGGCGCGCTGTTGCGTTCGGCGCTGGTAGCCGGGGGGGTGCTGCTGGTGGCTCTGGGCTATTGGCTGATCTTCAGCCGTCCTATCAGTCTGGAAATGGACGGGGGGGTGTTGGTCGGGCTGGTGGTGGGTCTCTTTGCGGGCGGGCTGGCCGCCTATCGCCGCCAGATGCAGCGCATTCAAAAGCTGCGCCGGGAACGAGTGGCACTGGCCCAGCAAGAATTGACAATTGCCCTGCAACAGCAGGTGCAGAGTGGCCTGGGCCGGGTCTATGACCATTTGGGCCAGCTTGTGCGCCAGCTGTCCGACGCGGTGGAGGATGCGCTTGCCAGCCTGGAAAGCTGGTCGATTGCCGAAGGACCGCCGCCTGTTCCTCCCGCTGGTGTGCGCGCCAGCCATCTCTACCGGGCGCATATGAATCCCAAATTGTGGGAGCGCTGCCAGGGCTATCTGCGCAGCCGACAGGACCGGGAGGGGCGGCGCAGTGAGGAGCGGCTGGCCGGTCTGTGGGCCGCGCCGGGCTGGCGGCGGCGGATTACGCAACTGATGGCGGGATCGGTGGATGACGACTCGTTGGCCCAATCCCTGTCTACCCGGATTCGGGAGTTGGTGCAGCAGGCAGTGACGACTACCAGCACACCCAACGAGCGTTCCGTGCGTTCCCTGCTGGTGGGGCGACTGGCCGAGGAGTACAATCTGGAGCATCTGCTTTGGCGGGACGGGTCGGACTACCAGTCCGGCGTACAAAAAGATCGCTCCATCCAAAGCACCGTCTATCGCTATCTGGAATCTCTGTGGAGCAATGCCAAGCCCGCGGCCAACTACGACGTTTCGGATCGGCTGGCGGCCCACGGCATTACTGTGGATTTCGCCGCGGTCTCCGGCAGCCCCCAGAGCGATCTCACCGAATCAATTTTGCGGGATTTCCGGGTGGTGGGTCTGCCCAACGGCGACCCCTTTCAGGTGACATTTGTGCGCACGGTCCACGGGCTGAGCCTGGCCGATCTGGGCAGTGTCCAGCGCTACCGCCAGGAGTTGGCGAGGCTGGGTGCAAACGGGCGGCGGCAGGTGCTGTTGACGGAGAATGGCGCGGCGGCTGTTTATGGGGTGGGGGAAGATGCGGGGCCGGTGCAAAGCGCGTGGCGGTGAGATGGGGACTAGGAAACGACATAAGACCAGCGCCGGTTGAGTAGGCGGGGGTTTTTTCCCGCCGTATCGAAACCCAGCGGGTGGGAAGAATCGTCTCGTTAACCCGTTCGCTGGTTTCGATACGCCTCGAAGACTCGGCTACTCAACCGACGCTCACTGGTCCGATCTGC
>JAHDWH010000431.1 GCA_023384455.1 Caldilineaceae bacterium
TGTACCGCGTCTTTTTCCCTTTGTCTACCCCTTTTCTGAAAGAGCCAAACTCAAGAGTCGATCAACCGTTCGGTGCGCTGCGCACATAACGCATGGGGCCAGCCTGGCGGACCAACCCCTTTAGCTCCATCATTGCCAACAGAGCACTGATCTGGGCTGCTGGCATGGCTACGGCCCGCATCAATTCGTCCAGGTGCAGCGGCTCACTGCTCAGATGTTCCAGCAGGGTGCGCTCGGTGGGATCCGCAGGAATGCTCTGCCGGGCTTCGGCCTGTATGGCTGCCCGTTCCAAATGTAGCTGGTCCAAGAGATCGACAATCGAGAGCAGGGGCAAGGCTCCATCCTGAATCAGTGCGTTGCAACCGGCGCTGCTGGGCTGCAAAATAGAACCCGGCACGGCAAAGACATCCCGGCCCTGCTCTGCGGCAAATTTGGCCGTAATCAGCGCGCCGCTGCGTTGGCCGGCCTCAACCACCACCACTGCCAGACTCAGACCGCTGATGATCCGGTTGCGGGGCGGAAAGTTATTGGCTTCGGGCCGAGTCCCCAGGGGATATTCGCTCACCAGCGCGCCTTGCTGGGTCATCGCCAGCCCCAGCTTGCGGTTTTGAGCGGGGTAAATCTGATCGACGCCGCTGCCCAGCACCGCGATTGTGCGGCCACCGGCTTCCAGCGCAGCCTCGTGGGCCACCGCGTCTATCCCCAATGCCAGACCGCTGACAACCGTTACCCCGTTGCGGGCCAACTCCTGGCCCAACCCCCGGGCCACCTCCCGCCCGTAAGCCGAAGCCTGCCGGGTGCCTACCAGCGCCACAGCCAGCCTGTCTTCCTCCTGCACTTCGCCCCGCACAAAGAGCACCGGCGGCGACAGGGGCGTCTGGCGCAGGTTGTCGGGGTACTCGGCATCGTCCCAAGTGTATACCCGGACGCCCGACTGGGCAACTCGCTGCCAGGCCGCGTCCAGGTCCAGCGAGCGGCGCACGGCCAGCAGGCTTTCCAGGGAACGCCGGTCCAGACCGGCCTCTTTGAGTTGTTGGATGGGGGCTTTCCAGGCGGCTTCGATGGAGCCGCAGGTCTCGATCAGTGCGCTCAGGCGGGCGGGGCCGATGCCGGGCACCTGATTGAATCCGATCCAGTAGGCTTTGGGGGGCTGCATGGGCTACACCAGCCTATTCGTCGAGCAATCCTGGGATGAGTCGGATGGTCATTGTGCCAGCGGTCAGGTCCACCTGCTGGACGACTTCGGCAATGGCAGGGATGAGGAGTTCCTTGCCTTTGTTGATTTCACCTTGCGGCGTAATGATGTAGACATCATTGGCCCCGGTCTGTATGGCATCAGTCACCCGGCCCAATGTACGGCCATCCTCATCAACGGCGGTCAGACCGATAATGTCGTGCAGCCAGTACTGGCCTTCGGGCAGGTCCCTGGCCGCGTCGTCCGGGATGAATATCCACTCGTCCCGCATCTCTTCGGCCTGGGTGCGCTCTGTCACCCCGGCCAAACGGAGGAGGATCATTCCCCTATGCTCCCGGGCACCTTCGATGGCGTAGGCGCGCAGCTCCTCGCCCAGCAGAAGCTCAGTGTCGCTGGCAAAGCGCTCCGGGAAATCTGTGTGAATCTCTACCCGAAGCTCCCCGTCCAGGCCGTGGACGCCCACAATACGTCCGATTGCCATATGTCCATCGGGCACGTATACGGCCCGGTTGCGGTGACGATAGGCAGTCGAACTGCTGCCGCTCCGTCTGCGCCGGGGTCTGGAAGAGGATTCGGGGGTAGTGCTTTCAGCCATTGTGCTTCTCTCTACAGGGTACGGATAACTTTTGATGTAACTGTTGAGCCACCCCACCCTACCCTTCCCCATTCCAGGGAGGGAACTGGATCGACTCCTCCCCCACTTTGGGGGAGGTTGGGTGGGGGTGAGCAGTTACCTTTTGATAATGCAAAACAGCGGAAGGAGTCATGCCTTCCGCTGTTTCATCTGTGAATAATTGACACGACTTAACACACAAGCGTTAGTCGGTCGGCCAACCAACTGAAACGTGAGGTGTCGTCACATGAATCTCACGTTTCACGTCTTCACGTTTCACGTCTTCACGTTTCACGTCTTCACGTT
>JAHDWH010000146.1 GCA_023384455.1 Caldilineaceae bacterium
TGCGGTTTGCAACCGCACTTTCACCCGTAGAAGTGCGGTTGCAAACCGCACCTACAGATTTCACGATGTTCTTGACCAATACAAAAAAGCGGCCTTCCCGACACAAACCAGGAAGGCCGCTCCATCCACGCTTCAACGTTCCAACGCTTCCTATTCCTGCACGACCACCGCTGTCACCATCCCAAACATCCCGTGGGCCGACTCGGCGTGGGAGAGGATGTGGCAGTGGAAGGCCCAGGCGCCAAGCGTGTGGCAATCGACGATCACATCGTAGCGTTCGCCAGGGGCCACGTTCAGGGTGTCGCAGTAGTAGGGCTGGGGCAGGGGCCAGCCATCTTTGGCGATGACCAACTGTTCCAGCCCGTGCAGATGCATAGGGTGAATCATCACCCCCTCATTCATATAGCGAATACGAATTTTGTCCCCCAATTTGGCGATAATCGGCTGGGTATAGGGGAAAGACTTGCCGTTGATCGTCAGACCGATCCCCACATCGTTAAGCATCATCGTATAGTCGCCGCTGACCTCAGGTTCCTTGCTCTTGTCCGCCGGGTCAATAATAAAGGCCCCGATCAGCCCCTTCGACACCTGTTCCAGCGCGTTGTGATGGGAATGGTACATATGGGAGCCGGAATTGCGGGTGGTAAATTCGTAGGTAAATGTCTCGCCGGGGCGAATGGGCGGCTGGGTGATGTAGGGTACGCCGTCCATATTGTTGGGGATAATCACCCCGTGCCAATGGACACTCGTGCTCTGGCCCATTTCGTTGTGGACGAGCACGCGCACAGTGTCACCCTCGGTTATACGAATCTCCGGACCGGGGACGATGCCGTTGTAGGTCATGGCAGAAACAGTCCGGCCCGCTTCGATCTCCCAATCCTCTTCCGTGCAGGTCAGCTCAAAAATCTTGACCCCATTCTCTTCTTTGTATTCCAGCGGTGTGCCCCAGAAGCCGTTGGTGGGATCGATGCCGTCCAGGAAGATTTTGACACCCTCCTCGTGCATCCGATCCATCTTCTCCCACTCAGCCTCCGTTTGGGCGGCAGACGCGGCCACAGGCGCGGGGGCCGCGTGGGTATCAGCCGCGGCTACGGGGGCGGGGGTTGGCTCTTTGGTGGGTGTAGGCGGCGCCGCGATACGGGTAGCTTCCGCGGGGGCAGCCGTAGAGTTGCGGCAGGCCCCGACAGTCAGACCAGCGCCAGCCACACTGGCAGCTTTCAGAAAGTTTCGACGGGAAAGGGACGAACGATTCACAACGGGTTTCTCCTCATATTTCGTAAGGTGATGCAGCTACGATTTGTGTGCGGAAACGTGAGATCACACGACGACACCTCACGTTTCACGCTTCAATTGGTTGACCGACCGACTAACGCTTGTGCGTTAGTTCCTCGCTGGTACAGAATATATAGTAATTTTGCCAGAGACAGAAGAAAGGAATGACTCAACAGTCCGCAGTCGCCAGTCCACAGCCTCATACCTGTCGGCGGTATTGCGCTCTACCGATGTCGGGGTTTTGGAATGGGGACTCCGGAAGATTGGGGTTCGCCTCCCCATTCGGTTAGAATCATCCCATCTACCCGCCCACCCATTGAGAACGTCTATGTCCGCTCTCGAATCCGCACTGGCCCGCAGCCGACTCTACACCCTCTTTGCCCATCTCTACCGGGCCGGACTGACCCCTGACCTGCTGCCTTTGCTCGCCCAACTGCCCGGCCTGGCCGAGCATCTGCCCCACCCCTTCCACGCAGACGAGGCAGCGGCTGAACACTACCAGATATTCGGGCGGGCCATACCACCCCACCAGAGCCTCTTTCTCGATCCGTCGGGTCTGCTGGGTGGGGCAATGGCCGAATCAGTCGAAAGCAGCTATCGTCAATTGGGTTTTGCCCCGGCGCGTGGGGCCACCGGGCCAGATGAGATCAGCGAAGAGCTGGCGTTGCTGGCTTTTTTGGCCGCAGCCGAAGCCGATGCCTGGGCCGACGGACTGAAGCAGGAAGCCGAGCGTGTACACACGCTGCAACAGGGCTTTCTGGTCGATCACCTGCTGCGCTGGATATTCCCCTTTGCCCTGGCTGTACAACAGGAAAATAGCTCTTTCTTCGGCGCCCTGGCAGAGCTGACTGTCGAGTTGACTGTCGAGCAGAGCCGATCCCTCGACTTTTCTGGTCACCGGCAGCCTGACTTTGCGCTACCTCGCCCCCCGGAAATCCTGCAGAATCAGAGCAGCGGTCTGCGCGAGATCGCCGACTACTTGACCTGCCCCCCGCTGTCAGGTGTCTACCTAAGCCAGGAGAGCATTCGCCGGGTGGCCCGCTCTCTGGGGTTACCCGCAGGTTTCGGCAGTAGGGCCGAACGACTGGAAGGGCTGCTGCGCAGCGCAGCCCAGTATGAACAGATGGGGCAGCTTAGCGAAGCCCTGCACGCGCTCTGGGATGGCTGGCACGCGGACTACGACGGGGCGATAGAAAACTCCCCCCACTTAAGGGCATTCATCCGCCCCTGGCAGGCCCAAACCGGTCCGGCTCGCCAGCTTCTGGTTGCTCTGGCCGATGCGTCGCCTGAAAAACGCCCGCTTCTTGCCTAAAGTCTCATTTGGCTTTATAGTAGTTTAATACTATCACATTATTTGGTGTTCTACCCAAATGGACTGGCGTCGGTTGAACAGGCGGGGGCTGTTTCCCGCCGTATCGCCTGTGTTGAGCCTGTCGAAGTGAAACCCAGCGGGTGGAAAGAACCGTCGTAATTACCCGTCCGCTTGGTTTTGATACGCCTCGAAGACGCAGAATCCAAAGGATTCTGTTAGCTACTCAACCGAAGAATGAATCGTTGCACTTAAGTTTTTTTGCAGATAGGAATATATTGTGGACAGTCCAACAGATATAAAGAATGAAGAAACAGTGGAAGCCCTGGATTTTATCCGGGCCGCGGTGGCAGAGGACAACGCGTCGGGCCGCTTTAAGGGGCGGGTGCAGACCCGCTTCCCCCCGGAGCCGAATGGCTATCTGCACATCGGCCACATAAAAGCCATTGCCATCGATTACGGCATTGCCCAGGACTTTGGCGGCGTTTTCAACCTGCGCTTCGACGATACCAACCCGGAGAAGGAAGAGCAGAAATATGTAGACGGTCAGATTGCCGACCTGAAGTGGCTGGGATACGAGCCAGCCAACATCTACTATGCCTCGGACTATTTCGACCAGTTGCACGAGTGGGCCGTGAAACTGATCTGGCAGGGCAAGGCCTATGTGGACGATCTTTCGCCGGAGGAGATGCGGGAACACCGGGGGACGCTGACCGAGCCGGGGCGCAACAGCCCCTATCGGGATCGATCGGTACAGGAGAATCTGGACCTCTTCGCCCGCATGAAAGCCGGGGAGTTCCCCGACGGCACCCGGGTATTGCGGGCCAAAATCGATATGGCCTCTGGCAATATCAACCTGCGCGACCCGGCTATGTATCGCATTCGCCACGCACAGCACCAGCGCACGGGGGACAAGTGGTGCATCTACCCGATGTATGACTGGGCGCATGGACAGTCGGACTCGATTGAGGGCGTGACCCACTCCCTCTGTTCCCTGGAATACGAGGATCACCGCCCTCTGTACGACTGGTTTCTGGAGCAGTTGGAGGTCTATCACCCGCGCCAGATCGAGTTCGCCCGGCTTTTCATCACCCACACCCTCCTGAGCAAACGGGTGCTGATCCGCCTGGTCAACGAGGGCATTGTCAATAGCTGGGACGATCCCCGGATGCCGACAGTGGTAGGAATGCGCCGCCGGGGTGTGCCGGCCGGCGCTCTGCGCGATTTTATCGAGCGGGTGGGCGTCTCCAAGACCAACAGCGTGGCCGACATCGCCCTGCTGGATTTCTATATCCGCCAGGAGTTGAATCTGAGCGCGCCCCGGGTGATGGGGGTGCTGGACCCCCTGCGGGTCGTTGTCACCAATTATCCAGAGGGGCAGGTGGAGTGGCTGGAGGCTGTCAACAACCCGGAAGATGAGACAGCAGGCACACGCCTGATTCCCTTTAGCCGGGAACTCTACATCGACCGGGACGACTTTCAGGAAGTGCCCCACAAGAAATTTTTCCGGCTGGCTCCGGGCCAGGAGGTGCGGCTGCGTTACGGCTATCTCATCACCTGTACGGATGTGGTGAAGGATGCCAACGGCGAGATTGTGGAGCTACATTGCACCTACGACCCGGAGACGAAGGGCGGCTATGCGCCGGACGGCAGACGGGTGAAAGGGACAATCCACTGGCTCTCGGCTGCCCACGCGCTGAACGCAGAAGTGCGTATGTACGACCGCCTCTTCGCCGCGGAAGACCCGGCCAGCTATGACGATTTTCAGGAGGCGCTGAACCCAAATTCGCTGGAGATTATCCCCCACGCCAAAGTGGAGCCGTCCCTGGCCGAGGCCGCGCCGGGCGCGGTCTTCCAGTTCGAGCGCAAGGGCTATTTCTGCGTGGACAACAAAGATTCGCGGCCCGACGGGCTGGTCTTCAACCTGACTATCGGGCTGCGGGATTCCTGGGCCAAAATCCAGGGCAAAGGAGGGTAGGCTATGCAGGCCATCCGACAAATTATGCAGGTGGTGGACCGCCGGGTGACAATCGAGCTGCCGGCGGATTTCGCCGGACAGCAGGTCGAAGTGATTGTGCAGGCGACACAGCCGCCGGTCAACCGAGGGGACTCTGCTCTGGACCCGGCGCTTCGGTCCTTTTTGGAGTTGGATACATCGGCATATACACCGGCGCAGAGGGAAGCGTATGCGCGGGCAAGCAAACTCTTGCGCCGGGGCCGACGACCAGACGAGCCGCGCATTCTGGGTATCTTTGCTGGATTGGTCGAAGTGGCGGACGATTTTGACGCGCCACTTCCCGACGAAGACCTCTGGTGGGGTGCTGATTGCCCAGGCAATTGTGGAAGGCTACATCCTGGCGTCTGCCGATAAGATATTCAGCCAGTATTCAGTCTATCTATTGGATTGATCGTAAGGCCGATAGCCCAAAAGCGGTCTCGATGTATGTCGAGACCGCTTTTTTGTTGCTTGTCCCACCCGCCAGCCTGTGCTAGAGTTAAGCATCCCTTTGCACTGTATCAGGAGAAAAATCAGATGGCCGAAAACGAGACGATTACAATCGTAGCTGTGGAGACGATCCAGCCCAAGAGCACAACCCGGGGCGGCTTGCCGGAAATGGCCCTGCGCCAGACCGTAGACAAGGCCGTCTCGGTAGAAGCGCTCTCGGCCAGCTTCAATAACTTCATCAACGGTCTGCGCAAAGTGCTGAATGTCGAAGAGGCCAGCGTGGGCGATCTGGTGCTGGACGAGATCGAATTCAGCGTGGAGATCGGGGCCAACGGCGAATTCAAACTGCTGGGCGCGGGCATCAGCGCCAACGCGGGCAGCAGTCTGACCTTTACCCTGCGCCGGAAGACGTAAAACAGACGGTGGCGAGGCCACACAGTGGGTGCAGAAACGTGAAGATGTGAAACGTGAGGTAACTGCTCACCCCCTCAACCTCCCCCAGCTTGAGGGAGGGGTCAATCCGGTTCCCTCCCTGGAATGGGGAGGGGCAGGGCGGGGTGGCCGAAGACTTCATAGGCCCGGAGACCTACCCAGTCCCCATTTCCCAGGAGGAAGAAATGTCAAAGCGAGCGCTATTGGTCGGTATCAATCAATTTCAGGGACGGCCCGAATGGTTGCTGCGGGGGTGTGTCAACGACGCCCGCGCAATGTCGGAACTGCTCAAACAGTTTTACGGCTTTCAGAGCGATGAGATTTACACTGCCTTTGACAGTGACGCCTCTGGGGAAGGAATCCGGGCCGGGCTGGCCTGGCTCTTCAGCGGCTATGACGGCGACGGCAAAGATGTGCGTCTCTTTCACATTGCCAGCCACGGCACACAGGTGACAGCCAATGACGAGAAGGACGAGGAAGAGGACAGACTGGATGAGGTGATCGTTCCCTTTGACCACGACTGGAGCCGCCCCTTTACGGACGACCAGTTGCGGGAAACGTTTACGGCTATCCCCGAAGGGGTCAATTTCACCTTCATAGCCGACTGCTGTCATAGCGGCAGCATCGACAAAGACCTGCTCCCCGCGGAGTTTGACGTGCGCCCCCGGCGGGTAGAGCCGCCAGCAGCGATGCAGGCCCGCATCCAGGCCCTCACCGACGCCCGCTTCAGCGCGGAGGCCCAGGAGATTGAGGCGAGGTATAGCCAGGCATTGACGGGGCTTACCTTTGCCGAGCGGCGGGTAAAGGAGCGGGGATTGCGGGAGCAGATCAAAGCCCTGCTCTTTGCCGAACGCAAGAAAAAAATGGTGGGGAGCGAACGCCACGTCCTGCTGGCCGCCTGCGAGGATGTGCAGACCGCGGCCGATGCTTTTATCGAGGGCAGCTACCGGGGCGCGTTCACCTGGTCTCTGGGCAAGGCCATCACCGAATCCAATGGCAATATCACCTACGGCGATCTGCACGGGCTGTCGGCCAAAGCGCTGAAGGCGGGCGGCTATAGCCAGAACCCCCAACTGGCTTGCAACGACGCGCGGCGCGGGTTGCGCTTTCTGAATTCCCTGGCCTAATTCCTATGCCCACACCCGACTTCGACCCCTTCCGCTTCGACGATCTCCTCACCCCGGCCCAACGCAGGTTGCGGGATCAGGTGCGGGAGTATATGGAAAGCGTCGTGCGCCCGGCCATCAACGACTATTGGGAGCGGGCGGAGATGGCCCGGGACCTGGCGTTGGGTTTGGGCAAACTGCCGATTCCGATTATCGGCGGCACCCTGACCGGCTACGGCTGCGCGGGGCTGGACAATGTGAGCAGCGGACTGGTCAAGTACGAACTGTGCCGGGTGGACGGCTCGGTGAGTACGCTGTTCGGCGTCCACTCCGGGCTGGCGATCAGCTCGATTGCCCTGCTGGGGTCGGAGGAGCAGAAAGAGCGCTGGCTGCCACAAATGGTGGCGATGGAGAAGTTGGGCGCGTTTGGCCTGACCGAACCGGAACGGGGTTCCGACGCGGCCCACGTACAGGCGACGGCCCGGCGGGTGGGGGACGATTGGGTGCTAAACGGCCAGAAGCGCTGGATCGGCAACGGCACAATTGCGGACATTCTGATCATCTGGGCCAGGGACGAGGGCGGGCGCTTCGGCGGCTTTGTGCTGGAAAATCCCCGGGACCTGCCCGGCTTTCAGGCCGAGACGATCACCGGCAAAATCGCCAAACGGGCCGTCCATCAGGCGAATATCGACCTGAACGAAGTCCACATCCCCGCCAGTGACCGGCTGGCCCATTGCAACAGCTTTCGGGATTTGAACGCCGTCCTGGAATATACCCGCGCGGGGGTGGCCTGGGAAGCAGTCGGCCTGGCCGCGGGCTGCTACGAAATCGCCCTGGAGTATGCCTGCAAGCGGGAGCAGTTCGGCAAACCAATTGCCGGCTATCAACTCATCCAGGCCAAACTGGTGGAGATGGCCGCGGAGCTGAGCCAGATGCAACTGCTGGTGTGGCGGCTGGCACAACTGATGGACGCAGGGCAAGCCAACGCCGGGCAGATTTCCCTGGCTAAACAGAGCTGCGCGGCCAAAGCCCGCAGGATGGCGGGACAGGCACGGGAAATCCTGGGCGGCAATGGCATCCTCATCGAAAACCACGCGGCCCGCCTCTTCACCGACGCCGAGGCCACCTATACCTACGAAGGCACGAATGAGATCAATCTGCTGATTGCCGGGCGGGAGATTACCGGGCTGTCAGCTTTCGTTTAACCCTGGCAAGATGACAGGGTGAAGGGGTGACAAGGTGAAATTCGTCGATCACCTTGTCACCCCTTCACCCTGTCACCCTGTCATCTTCCAAAGGAGATTCGCCTTATGCTCACTGGCCTGATGATGGACTACCCTCTGACAATCGACCGCATTGCCGAACACGCCAACCGGATGTTCCCCCACAAGAAAATCAAGACGAAACTGCCCAACGGCCAGATGCACGAATACACCTACGCCGATTTCTATGGGCGGGTGAAGCGGCTGGGCAATCTGCTGCTGGGGCTGGGCGTGGAGACGGGCGACCGGGTGGGAACCTTTGCCTGGAACAACTACCAGCATATGGAACTCTACTTCGGCATTCCCGGCGCCGGCGCGGTCTGCCACACCCTCAACATTCGCCTCTTCCCCGAGCAGATCGCCTACATCATCAACCACGCCGAGGACAAAGTGATCTTCGTGGATGGCACGCTTTTGCCCCTGCTGCAACGGGTATCAGATCAGATCGACGGCGTGGAGCATTTCGTCCTTTTCAACGCCCCTGCTGGTGTGGAGACAACCCTGCCGGGAAAAATCCACCACTACGAGCAGTTGATGGCCGCGGCGGACGACGAGTTTGAATGGCGTTCCACCGACGAAAAGATGGCGATGGGGCTCTGCTATACCAGCGGCACAACCGGCAACCCGAAGGGCGCGCTCTACAGCCACCGCAGTATGTACCTGCACACAATGGCTTCCTGCCAGGCCGCCGCGCTGGGGTTGACAGAAGCCGATATTGTCCTGCCGGTGGTGCCCCAATTCCACGCCATGGCCTGGGGTCTTCCCTATTCTGCGGCCCTGACCGGCGCAGAAGTGGTGATGCCCGGCCCCCATCTGCAAGGCCCTGCCCTGGCCCAGCTAATCGAGGAGGAGCGGGTGACAGTAGCCGCGGGTGTGCCGACGATTTGGAACGGCCTCTATCACGAACTGAAGAACAACCCCCGGGATATATCGTGCATCCGGGCGCTGGTGGTGGGGGGATCGGCTATGCCCCGCTCTCTTATCGAAGCCTACGAGAGCCAATTGGGGGTCAGTGTGCTGCACGCCTGGGGGATGACGGAGATGTCGCCTCTGGGCACAGTCTCCAAACTGCTCAGTGGTCACGCGCATCTACCCGATCACCGCAAGTGGGATATGAAGGCCAAGCAGGGCTACGCCATCGGCGGGGTGGAGATGCGCATTGTCAACGACGCTGGTGAGGAATTGCCCTGGGACGGCACGACGATGGGCGAGTTGCAGGTGCGGGGGCCGTGGGTGGTCAAAGACTATTTCAAGATAGAAGGCAGCCGGGACAATTTTACTGACGACGGCTGGTTCCGTACCGGAGATGTGGTGACGATCAACGAAGATGGCTTTATGACCATCACCGACCGCACGAAGGATTTGGTCAAGAGCGGCGGCGAGTGGATTTCGTCGGTGGAGTTGGAAGGGCTGCTGATGGCCCACCCCCAGGTGCTGGAAGCTGCGGTCATCGCCATTCCCCACAACGAATGGGGGGAGCGTCCCCTGGCCGTGGTTGTACCGACAAAAGAGGGGGGCAACCTCACCGCGGCTGGCTTGCAGAGCTTTCTGGAACCGCAAATCGCCAAATGGTGGCTGCCCGATGGCTATGCTTTTATCGCTGAAATCCCCAAGACGAGCGTGGGTAAGTTCGACAAGAAGGTGTTGCGCCAGCGCTACGCGGAGGGGGAGTTATCCGTATAAATCCAGACGATTTGCCTGTATCAGCCACTTCCGGCCCGAAGCTAACTCACTTTCCAGCGGCGTAGCAGTTGGGCGTTGATGGCGACAATAATTGTGCTGGCCGACATCAGCACAGCACCCACCGCGGGTGAAATGGCGGGAATGCCAAACGGCACAAGAACGCCCGCGGCCAAGGGTATGGCAAAGATATTGTAGCCAGCCGCCCACCATAAATTCTGCACCATTTTGCGCCGGGTAGCCCGGCTCAGTTCAATAACCTTGACCACATCCAGCGGGTTGCTCTGCACCAGCACAATATCCGCCGACTCCACAGCCACGTCCGTGCCGCTGCCGATGGCGATGCCCACATCGGCCCGGGTGAGCGCGGGCGCGTCGTTGACGCCGTCGCCCACCATTGCCACCTTCTTGCCCTGGCGTTGCAGTTCCGCCACCTGCTGGTCTTTGTGTTCGGGCAACACCTGGGCAAAGTATTTGTCCATGCCCAGTTCCGCGGCCACCGCGCGGGCCACAGCCTCGCTGTCACCGGTCAGCATAACCACTTCCAAGCCCATTTGCTTCAGGCGCTGAATCGCTTCCCGACTCACATCCCGAATGATATCCGCCAGGGCAAAAGCAGCGACCGCCTGCCCCTCTACTACCAGAAAGATCACGCCCTGGCCTTTGCTGTTCGCCTGCTGAACAAAATCGGCCAAAGCCGGTGGCACGTCTGCCTCTAACATCTCCATCAGGCGCGGCCCACCCACATGGACAGTCTGGGAATCATATTGCACTTTTACCCCGCGGCCTTTGATAGCTTCAAACCCATCGATGGCAGGCAGAACGAGCTGGCGCTCCTCGGCTTGACGGCGAATGCCCTGGGCAATGGGATGCTCCGAATCACCTTCCACTGCGGCTGTCAAAGCCAGGGCTTCGTCCTCGTCCCAACCGACTACAGTGTCTATGCCTACCACACCGAACTCGCCAGCCGTGAGCGTGCCTGTTTTGTCAAAGATTATTGTATCCAACAACCGCGCCTCTTCCATCGCCAGACGGTTGCGTATGAGAATGCCATTCTTGGCACCCTCTGCTGTGCTGATGGCAACAACCAGCGGCACGGCCAATCCCAGCGCGTGGGGGCAGGCGATGACCAACACTGTCGCCACCCGTTCGATAACGTCCACGCTGAAACCGTCAGCGATTATCCAGGCCACAGCCGTGAGAGCAGCCGCGGCCAGCGCGATGTAGAAAAGCCAGCCAGCCGCCCGATCAGCCAAAATCTGGGTGTCGGACTTGCTGTTCTGGGCCTCCTCCACCAGCCGCATAATCCCGGCCAGGGCTGTATCCCGGCCCGTGGCGCTGACACGCACACGCAGGCTTCCGTCTCCGTTGATTGTGCCAGCGATGACCCGATCCCCCTCTTCCTTCTCCACAGGGTTCGATTCACCGGTAATCATTGCCTCGTTGACCACCGAGCGTCCTTCGGACACCTCCCCATCCGCGGGCACGCTTCCGCCAGGGCGCACAAGCAGCAGATCGTTGACCCGCAATTCAGCGGTCGAGACATTTTCAATGCTGCCGTCGGCACGCACACGCTCGGCCATATCGGGCATCAGTTTGGCCAGCTCGTTCAGCGCGCCCGATGCCTGGCGCACACTACGCATTTCCAGCCAGTGACCCAAAAGCATAATATCGATCAGTGTCACCAGTTCCCAGAAAAAGCCCATTGTGCCGGGAAGAAAAAGCGCGGCGACGCTGTAGATCAGGGAGACGCTGATGGCCAACGAAATAAGCGTCATCATTCCCGGTTTGCGCTGGCGGATTTCGGGAACAGCCATTTCGATGAACGGCCAGCCGCCATAGGCAAAGATGATCAGCGCGAAGACGGGGCCAATCCATTCGCTGAAGGGGACGGCGGGCGGGGTATAGCCCAACCACATCTGAAGCATTTCGCTGTAGAGTAAAACAGGAGCGGAAAGCAGAAGAGAGACCCAAAATTTGCGCCGGAACATCTGCTCGTGGCCGCTGTGATCCACGCCGTGCCCGCCGTGCTCGTCGTGGGCTTCGTGGGAAGCCTGGCCGGTAGGCTCATCTGCCGGTTGTTTCGCTGTTGTGTGGTGGTCGTGAGAGTTGGGCTGCATAATCGTTTCTCCGGGAAATTCGCAACTGGCGACAAGCGACAAAAGCGATTCCAGCTTTCTGTGACCGCAATCGGCGCACACAGAACTACAATTATGTGCGCTTGTGCTTCTTTGTCCAAACCAGAAATTATGCAGAACAACCCGGGCAACGGTATTCTCTCAGTGAGAGTGGAAAGGAGTTCGACTTTTCTGTACTGATCAACGGGATGGTGGAATGGCTATTTCTTAACGCAAAGGTGCAGAGACGTAAAGAAATCGCTTTTCTCTCTGCTCCTTTGCTTCTTTGCGTTGAAAATTCCACCATCTTCTTGACTACTACAAAAGTTCGAATTTTCGGAAAAAACCGAGTTTGCGCGTGCGATTGCTTCCTGTCAAAGCCAAAAACGATGCAACAAAAACGGCGGGCAAATTGTCTTAACTGTGCGGGAATTTCCCCGCAGTCTGTAACGTTTTGAATCGAGGCAAATTGTATGTGTACTACTCTGTATAAACTTGTAGGGCTGGTGTCGATCGTGCTGTGCATCGTCGGGTTGGCCGGCAGTCGGGCCACGGCTGCGCCCCTGAACGCGGCCACTCACATCCGCTTTGCGCCGGACACAACCTCGGCCTTTGTGGACGGGCAGTTGCAGGCGGGTGAGTCGAAGAGTTTTGTGGTAGGCGCTGGCTACAACCAGCCAATGCTCGTGAGTGTAAGCGGGACACAGCCCGACATCACCCTCGCCATTACCGGCGCCAAGGACGGCAAAGTTCTGCTGTCGGCGAACGCAGCCAGCGAAATGTGGTCGGGTCTGCTGCCTTCCAGCCAGGATTACATTTTAACTGTACGGGGGGGACACGCCGCTTCGACCTTTCGGCTGGGTGTTGACATCGCCCGTCGCATCACTTTTGCGCCCGGCGCAACTTCGGCCCAGTATACGGGCAATTTGCAGGCCGGAGAGACGAAACTCTTTGTGGTGCGGGCCAGGCGGCCAGTGGAGGGCAAGCAGCATCCGCGCCCGCCCAGGAGCCGTTCGAGTTCCGGGTTCACACCCGGGCCGGGGGCGATCTGGACGCCTATTATGTGACTGTGTTGGATCAGTTCAAGGAAGTTGTGCCTCTCGCCGATGTGAAAGTTGAGGCCATCCCCGGCGGCGCGCTGGAATACGCGGCCAAAATGCTGGTGCTGATGGCCGGGGATCAGATCGGCGACACCATCTGGTCGGCCAGCCGGGCTGGTTTCAACCGCCGCTTTATGGGCGTGGGGATGCTGGAACCCCTGGATTCCTTTGTGGAAGGCGAGGGTTTCGATCTGGAGCAATACTACCCCAACTGCATTGCCGAGGCCCGCTACGAAGGCAATCTGATGGCCCTGCCCCATATTTCCGAGTAAGAACTGGAGATTAGAGATTGGGGATTGGGTGGATCACCCGATCTCCAATCTCCTCTTTCCCCCTTCCCCCCGCAAAGGAGTATTGATGCTTCCCGAACGTCCCCACATCATTCTGATAATGACCGACCAGCAGCGCTTCGACACGCTGGCTGCCTGGGGCTACGGTCAGATGATCACCCCGCATATGGACCGACTGGTCGCCGAAGGAGTCTCCTTTCGCCAGGCCTATTGCCCCGGCGCGACGTGCATCTCCAGCCGGGCCGCCACCTTCACAGGGATGTACGCCCACAACACCGGCGCGTACACCTTTCAGGATTGGGCCGACCACCGCAATTGGGTGCAGGATTTGGCCGACAGCGGCTACTGGTGCGTCAACATCGGCAAAATGCACTTCAGCCCCCGGGATGTGCCCGGCGGCTTCCACGAGCGGGTGATTGTGGAGAACCCCACGAATATGGCCCACGCCCAGGGCGGCGCGGACGACGACTGGGGCAACTATCTGCGTTTTCACGGACAGGTGCGTCCCAATAACCGCAACAGCACTGACCCGGACTGGCTGAAGAAGCATCAGGGCGTGCCCTGGCATCTGGAGGAGCGCTTCCACAGCGATGTCTTCATCGGCGACTCCGCGGTGACGTGGATCGACACCTACCAGGGCGACAAACCCCTCTTTCTGATGGCGGGCTTTACCGGTCCCCACGAGCCGTGGGACCCGCTTCCCCGCCACCTGGACCTCTATGCGGACAAACCAATGCCGCCGCGGGTTCTCAAAGAGGGCGAGTTGGACGAAAAGCCGCCCCAGCACGCGGCCCATCTGGAGTTTCACGCCAATACCCGCCACGAATCCCAAATCGACCTGCGTGGCGCGACAGACGAAGAGATCGACGAGATGAAACGCCACTACTTCGCCAAAATCACGACTGTGGACGAGCAGATCGGCCGGGTGCTGGCTTCGCTGGAAAAGCGGGGCTGGCTGGAAAATTCCCTGCTCATCTTCTGCTCGGACCACGGCGAAATGCTCGGCGATCACGGCCTGGCCTACAAATGGCTGATGTACGACCCGATTGTGCATATCCCGCTGGTCATCCGTCATCCCGGCTCCGTGGAACAGCCCGCGGAAGTCACCGATCTGGTCTCGCTGATGGACTTGGGGCCGACGATTTTGCAGGCTGCGGGTGTGGACGTACCCACGTATATTGAGGGACAATCCCTGCTTCCCTATCTCAACGGCGAGCCGATCGAGCCGAGAGAATTTGTCTTCTGCGAGGACAACTATCAGGTGATGATGCGCAGCCAGACCCATAAGCTGGTGTATTACATCGGCCAGGAAGCGGGGGAACTCTACGATCTGTTCGCTGATCCCCACGAGTTGGACAATCTGTGGGAGGAACCAGCACACGCAGCGCTGAAGAACGAACTCATCGGACGTCTGTTGGCCTGGCTGTCGAGCAGCGTCTATTACAACGCGGGCTATCGCCAGAACCGGGCCAAACAGTACAAACTGCGCTGGCCCAGCGAAGACGACGCGGGTCTGCACGGGGGCAATATGCGAGAGAAGCAGGTGGAGGTATTCTAAAACCTTCGGATACCATTTTACACTTGCCAGCTATTGTGATACGCTTTCCGCAGAGTCCGACAACAATTTCCTCACCCAGCCAACGAAAGGAGGTGCAAAATGACTACACGACACGTTCCATCTCAAACCCAACGCATTCCCTTTGCCTGTTGGCTGATTGCGCCGCCGTTCGGTGGCAGCCTCTTTCCCACACGGCTTCTTTGATTGGAAGCGGCCAGAAAGACGAACAGTCAGACAGTCAGGTCACGGGGCGATGCACCCGTGACCTTTTTTTCTGTTTGAAACGAGGAGTGGAACAATTGAACACGAAACAACCCGAAGTCTGGCATCACGGCCTTGTCGCCCGCCAGTGGGGCGAATTCGCCATCGACGGCCGCGAGGAAGCCGGTTGCTTCCAGAAGATCATCGAAACGTCCGGACAGCCAGCGCTTGACCTGGGCTGTGGCAGCGGACGTCTGTTGCTACCCTACTTGCAGGCAGGTCTGGATGTGGACGGCTGCGATACATCGCGGGATATGCTGGCCCAGTGCCGGGAACGGGCAAGCCGGGAAGGAGTCAGCCCGCAACTGTACGCCCAGGCTATGCACGAACTCGACCTGCCCCGCCGCTACCGCACAATCGTCGCCTGCGGGGTGATCGGTCTGGGCGGGGAGCGTCCGCTGACCAAAATCGGATTCCAACGCTGCTACGAGCATCTGCGGCCAGGCGGCGTCTTCGCCTTCGACTTCGCGCCGCGCTGGAACGATCCACCGGCCTGGCTCTCTCGCCTACCGGAAGGCAGAAACGCCCTGCCCGAAGAATGGCGAGCATCCGGTAAGCGCCAGCTTTTAGCCGACGGCAGTGAGTTGGAATTGGTGGCCCGCACCATCGCCGTAGACCCATTGGAGGAGACCCAAACCCGTCAGATGCGGGCGCGGCTCTGGCGCAACGGAGAATTGGTCGAGGAGCAGATTCATACCCAGCGCTACGAAGAGTACGGTGTGAATGAACTGGTGCTGGTGCTGGAAGCTGCCGGTTTCGGCGATATTCAGATGCGCGGTGGTTATCACGACGAACCGGCCACGCCAGACCACACTGATATTGTCTTCCTCGCCAGGAAGTGACCGTTTTGCTTTGCTGTCCCTGCCTGCCCTGAAAAGCGCACGCAGATTGACGCGGAAACAACTGATCTGCGCAGATTCTTATCAGCGGCAATCCGTTTTTTCCGCGTCATCCGCGTCCTATTTTTCAGGTTAGCCAGGCAGGGACGTTCCGCGATCTGCTATCCGGTCAATCCCCCAACAAATCCTCGTTCTGCACGCTACACGTAAGTACCCACTTCTGCGCCACATCATCCCAACTGAGCACGCCCGTCACCGAACCGAAATCGGTCACGCTGCCGCCACACGACGCGCCCTCGCGCCCCAACGCTTCCAGATTCTCGGTTAGCTGCGTCATTCTCTCCACCAGTTGGGCCACCTCAGCGCCGGTGAGGGCAGCAGCTTCCTCAAAGAGCCGCTGGCCGATCTGTTCGCGCACCTCCAGCAGCAGACGTCGATACTCCTCATCCGGCAGGGTAGTAATCGTAAAGCTGCCGCCGTGGGTACTGAATGTGGACTCACTGTCTGCCGCGTTGATGAATTTGGTATGACCCCGGGTAGTGTCAGGTGGACGAATCAGCATCCGGGACCCGACTTCGGAAACATTCGTGACCTGAAAAGTGACGCAGCCACCCAGAAAGAGAGCCGCAAGCAGCGCCACCGCAAGCAGTAGAAATCCACGCATAGAAGCCTCCTTTTCGCCTCGCGGGCGCCGGTTATTGTTGACAGAGAGGGGAAGTCGCCGCATTCACTTCGGCCCCATTTTGGGTGGGATAGCCTTCCAGCGCGACGGCGATGCCCTGGGGCACGACCACAAAACTGTATTTGTCGTTGCGGCTGACACGCAGGCTACACGAAAGGGGCGGCGGCTGGTCGCCCTCTGCGCTGAAGTCGAGGCGATAGCGGCCCAATTCCAGCCCACCTCTGCCGCCGATGTCGAAAGATTCGATGCGCTGACTGTCGATCTCATCGGGTACGCCGTCTTCGGTGTCAATGCGGGTATATTCCACCCGCAACACCCCGTCCCCGGTGTTGACCACCAAAATTTCCCCCGTCCCCGTCAGCAGCGCGCTGACCTGAATCAGGCTGATGCGTCCGCTCTGCACGGCCCAATAGCCAGCCCCGGCCAGCACGGCCAGAATCACAACCAGCCAGAAGATCGTCACGAAACAGCCCTTTGCCCGGCTGCGTCTCTGGCGCGGCCCAGGCGCGTCTGTCAATTGATAGGCAGATTGGCTTGAAGAACTCATTTTCCCTCCTGCACAACTCGTCCAGCCACAGGCACACACGACACTACCCATTCAATCTGTCGCGAATAGTCTACTCCTATCAGGCAATCGGCGCAAGCGCATTTTTGTCTCCCCCGTACAAAGCATACAAAGCCACCGCTCCGCCCAGGTGGGAGGCGCTGACGGCAACTGAAATAGGAACACAGATTTCGCAGATGACGCAGATTTGCGCAGATTTTGTACTGATCAACGAGATGATAAAACGTAGGTGCGGTTTGTAAC
>JAHDWH010000147.1 GCA_023384455.1 Caldilineaceae bacterium
CAGAACAGGCCAGTCGGACTAACAGTCCGACGTACAATATTTTCGTCGTTATCGGTATCAGCCGGTCGTGTGGCCTGATCAATAAGTGCAAAAGAAGGGCCTACAGTTTACAATATTCCAAACCGCCGCCCAATGGAGCGCTTCAATTCAGCCATTTGCACATTGTTTTTCGCCTCTTATCTTGTATATGATGTACTTGTCAACCGAGGGTAGACGCGAAACAAATTGCAAATATAAGTTGGGAGCAATTATGCCGGGTGTATTAGAGAATGGAAACGGCACAGCCAATAGCGGCTATGTCCTGGTTGTGGACGACGAACCGTTGCTCTGTCGGATGGTCAGCGCGATGCTGATGCGCGCCGGGTATGATACCCAAACTGCGACCAATGGGCGCGACGCCCTGCAACGCATTACCCAGCGCTTGCCCGACATTGTGACTTTGGACGTGATGATGCCTGATATGTCCGGGATCGAAGTGGCCCGACAGATGCGATCCAATCCCCAAACCGCGGGGATTCCGATTATCTTTGTTACTGCGTTGGATCGCTCGGTGTCGATGGACTTGCGCCGCTTCATCGAAGAGCCGGATGTCTATCACGTAGACAAGCCCTTCAGCCGTGAGCAGTTGCTGATGCAGATAACCATTGCGCTGCAAGCAAAGGAGAGCCGGATAACGGCTTGACCGTAGAGGAGTCCGACTTTATCGTAAAGTCGGACTCTTGCGTTAAAAGGAGCGGTTGCCCCGTAGAACGAGTCGCAATTTGAGCGCGAGTTGCAGGGAAAAGCGGGCATCCGGATCATTCAGGTCCAGCCGGGTGATGCTTGCAATCCGTTCCAGGCGATAGGTGAGGGTGTTGCGGTGGATGTGCAGACGTACGGCGGTCTGGCTCAGATTGCCGTGGCAGTAGAAGAAGGCGTCGAGGGTGTCCACCAGCTCAGCGTTGCGGTTTTCGTCGTGTTCGATGAGCGGACGGATGGTTTTGCGGAAAAAGCGGGCTGCTTCCGGGTTGCTGGAGAGCGCGGTGAGTAGCTGGTAGAGACCCAAATCGCCAAAATAGGTGACCGGCGAGGCTTGCCAGGATTTGCCCATATGCCAGCTTTCCCGGGCCTGTTGCAGGCTGCGCAGCCATTCGCTGGGGCTGACAGCCGGACGGCCAATACCGATGATAATCTGGGCGCGGGGCGCTGCCGCCAGCAGTTGTCCTACCAATTCGCTGGCTTCCGTCTTGAAATTTCGCCCGCTTTTTGGATTGTCACCGGGCCAGAAAAGCAGCACGCCTTCTCCTCGGCGGCTGATGGGTATTGCTTCTTTGCGGCCATTCAGAAATTGAGCCAGTGTCCCCTGCCATTCGGACCCATCCTGCACGTCCACCAGCCAGGCTGTGTGGGGTCTGGTCAAATCATAGCCCAGAGAGTCGCCCCGCTGCACCCAAGCCTGTTCATCCGCCACTTCGTTTGCCAGCAGATCATCCACAAATGCAGCCTGCATCCGCTCCCGCAGTTCGCCTACTGCATTCTGACGGCTCCATTCCAGGGCAGCCGTGTCTGCGCCCTGGCGGGCTGCCAGTGTCTCTACGGTTGTGGGATCACCGCTAACCTGCTCACCAGAGCGGAGTAGAAGAAAATATCCCTGTAGGCGGTCTCCGGCAATAATGGCGCTGATCACGGCCTGGGGATAGGTGGGGTCGGCCATTTTAATTATCCCGACTGCCCGGCCCAGATTCTCGGCCCGTTGGGAGGCGGCCCAAGTGCGCAGGGTGGTCGGGTTGGGTATGCCCGCCAGCAGCCGGTGGCGCTGGTGTTCGGGCAGATGTTCCAGACCGGCCAGGGCAGAGAGTTGCCCATCTTCGCGCAGAAAGAGTGCGGGCTGTTGGGCAAAAGTATGCAGCCGATGGGCTACCGTCGCCAGCCCGCCTCCCTCCAATTCAATTTGGGTCAATTCCCGCTGCAAATCCGCGGCCCTGGCTGCGATGTAGCCTTCCCTGTCCACAATCAGCCGGATAATCGTGCGCTCGATTTCCAAGAGGGAGACGCTTTCGGGCAGGTGAAAAAGGGGCATTCCTTCCTGCTCGGCCACAACTACTGTATTGTCGGCCACAGGGCCGCGCACGGCAATAGCCGAGACTCTGGCCTGGCGCAGGCTCTGCACCACCCGGTCCAGGCGCATCCGGGAATCCAACTGGCGCAGATCGTCCATATCCACCAGGGCCAGTTCGTTGCCTGTCAGGTTTGGGAAGGCGGGCGGGCTGGGGCGCAGGCTACACGCCCAGCTGACTGGACGGCGCAGGTGTTCGGCCCCCACGAGAATCCGGGTCTCTGGGGGCAGAGCCAGCCGATAGACATCTTCTAAGGTAGCCGAGTCACGAAGCATAAAGCTGTCTCAGACGTAAAGCACCAGAAGTTCGACTTTTGGGAAAAAGTCGAACTTCTGAGCGAATTCAGGCACAATCAGAAAACGTGAAACGCGACGCGCAAGAAGACTCCACATTCTCACGCTTCACGTTTCACGTTTCTACGGTTCACACTATAGAGGCGCTATCTGCCGGGCTATTTGGACCAGGCAGAGAGAGCCGCGCCGACTGTTCCGCCCCAGCAGGCAAAGAAAAGCACACCGGCTGTCTTGAGCCAACTGTTGGGGTCTTGCCCAGCCACCGCGCTGACCACGGCCAGGCCGATAATCAGGCCCAGGAGGCTGGCGATCCACAGTTTGCCAATCGAGTGGCTGGGAGACATAGCGCCCACGACAATCGGCCAGATCAGCAGGGTGGAGAGCAGGCCCGCCACCGCAGCGACGATGCCGAAGGTTTCGCCGGGCAGGAAGATGGCAGCGACAAAGAGAATGAAGCCGACAATACCACCGATCACAGGCTTCCAGTTGCTGCCAAATCCCCCGCGTACCAGGTCATACCCGATGATGGGGGCTGCGCCGATCAGCAGACCCAGCAGGGCGGGCACGACGGCCATTCCGGTTGTATAGACCATCGCAGCCGCCACTACGGCGGTGACGATAGCTGCGGCCAATGACGCAATCCAGAGATTGCCGCCAGACTTTGTTGCACTCATTGCTGCCATTGCTCTCTCCTCGCCCGATTGGGCTGCTGATAAAAAGTAAAAAAGTGTAGGTTACATTCGTTCCACGTATCCAAAAATAGTCACCGGTCCGCATTGCGCTCTACTGAGTATAGCACCCGCCACCCGCCATCTTCCACCTGCTACTCCTCATCCGGCAGAGTCTCCCACTCGTTAAGAGTCCACCCGCCCACGCTAAGATAGAGCTTCGGTTCGTGGTTTTGGCTCAGGATAAGTACCATCTCATCCTCTTCGGTAGCGGCTATATCATCCAGCCAAACACCCTTATCCGTCAACTCCGCCACTATTGTACCAATCCGGTCCAACCCTTGCAAGGGGTCTCCATCCTGATCGGTGAAAAAGAGGACACCGTAGAGTTCAAAGTAGAGGTTGTTCTCCAAATAGAGGTCCAGATCAAAGACCTGGCGTTCATCCGCCTCTGGCCGGTTCTCTTCGTCGTCCGCCAGAGACTCTTCCCAGAGTGCCAAGCCCACCACCTTCTCGCCGATGACATTATCTTCCATCTCCTCATAGAGTTCATCGGTCAGGCGAGTATTCATCTCAAAGTCTTCGCCATCATCCTCTGGTGGCATACCGTTTGCGTTCATAAAGTTCTCCAGTCAAAAGGGCATATGACAAATCAAAATATGGGAAATGTCGAAGTCAGCCTGCGCGATCTTACAGTTCCGCGCCCCGTTTCCTATCCATCCCGTTGGTAAATGATCAGCCACCCCACCCTACCCCTCCCCATTCCAGGGAGGGAACTGGATCGACTCCTCCCCCAATGTGGGGGAGGTTGGGTGGGGGTGAGCAATTACTCCCGTTGTGGCCCGACGACAATCATCCGGGTTGGGATGGTTGTGGGTTCTTCATAGAATTGCCCGGCAGCCCAGAAATGGCTGAATTGCATTGGCAACCCCTGATCGATAAAGAGATTGGGGCCATTCATCACATGAAAGTGCAGGTGGGGGCCAGGCGAATTGCCGCTGTTTCCCACCCGGCCAATCAGCGCGCCCCGGCGGATCATTTCGCCTTCGTTGACGGCCAGGCTGAGTTGCTGTAAATGGGCGTAGTAGCTGAACTCGCCATTGGCGTGGCTGACAGCCACGCTGTTGCCCAGAATACGCCGCATATCCCCGCGCAGAATGGCCTGATCCGGCACAGCGCCAGGCAACATATCGGGCATATCAAAGGTGGCATAGGCCACTTTGCCGCCGGCAGTGGCATAGACGGGCTGATCCCAGCTATAGTGATCGGTCAGGGAGCGCCCATTGCCCGCATACATCTGGTTGTCCGGCCCCAGTCTTACAAAGTCGATGGCATAGGGCTGGCTGTATACCTCTGACTTGTGGTAGTCGCTCCAGTCCCCGGACTGAATGGCCCACCACACACCTTCCAGGGGAAAGTGCAGGTCTGTCTGCTGGCTGTGGGTGGTGACTGGAATGGGCAAAATTGCCTGCACATTTGGCCCACCGGCCACGGGCTGAGCCACGGCGGTCACATCCAAATGGGTGATCGGCTCGTAGGCGTGGAGCAGAAATTGCAGACTGCGCAGGGCCAGCCCCGTGCCAGCGCCAACCGTCAAGTCATCTTCGCCTGTGCGCTGGCTGATAATGCGGGCGGGCCAGCGCTGTTCAAAGAGCAACTGGTGACCGTTGTAGCCCTGAAAGACCAGCCCTTTCACCACCACAGCGCCCCCTTTGGCGGTGATGCCCAAATCCAGGGCAATCTCCTGTACAGGACCGATGTTGGGAAAGGGAAGATTGTCGTAGCGGGCAGCCACCAGTACGCTCGGGCGGCTCTCCAGTTCCAGCGTAGCCGGTGGGTTCTCAATAGGCTGCGAATCTTTGTTCATTTCAAGTCTCAACGCCCCTGGCGGAACTGATGAAGCAGCCGGGGCCGGTCGGTAAGAAAGGCATCCACCCGATCCCGCTGGGAGGTGCGGCTGTGCCGATCCTTTGGATGTTCACCGCCGCTGGTCTCCCCAAAGAGGGCCAGCAGATCAAACGCCTCTTTGGGAGCAAGCCGGTAATAGCTCTCCTCTGTTTCCAGGCTATCCAGCCGTTCCCAACGGTCGATCCAATCGTTCAAATAAAAGCTATGACAGAGCCGACAACGCCAGATGCTGACCGTCCGCCTGTCGTCGCTGGCCGTGGCAAGGGTCAGCGCGCCCAAATTGGCAATACGGCCATGACAAGCCAGACAGCGTTCGGTGCCTGCCCCCACGCCGCTGCGCTCGACAAGAGCGTCTGGGGCGGGTTGGGGGCGCGCTGTCTTACCCTTTCCAGTCAGGCGATTGCGCAGCCCCGTCCACCAGCCGGTTGGCGCTGCTGTTTGCGCGGCCTGGGCAGAAGGAAAAGGAGGCAGTTCATCCTCTTGCAGCCCCTCTTGCCAGTGGGGGCATTCCAGGGCCAGGGCCGATTGGGCATAGCGCAGATTGGGACTTCCCTCATCCATCCCGCCCTGCCGGCAAAGCCCCAGGGGTAGCCCCTCCGGGTTGGCGGTTTGCTGGACACGAGACCACCAGCGACAGCCTCCGCAGGTCAATGGCCTATGGCCTGCGACCGCCAATGCTTCTCTCAGCCGGTCAAAAAAGTCTTCGTCCATCCCACCGGGAATTTGTGCTAATGGCTGCTCGCTCCACCCATCGCCAGCCTGGGCATACAGAGCGTATCCATCTTCGCTGCCCCCGCCCAGCAGCCGGGACCAAATTTCCACATTCTCATCGCCATTCACAGATTGCAAATGCACAAAATAGCTCTGGGCCGTGCGGCTGCCAGGATGAACGCCCGACATTGTGCGGGTATTGAAGAGGTGAAAGCGATTGTCAACAGGTAGCATTTCTCAGCGTACCCGCCAATCCATTTTGCGGTTGGCCAGCCAGAAGCTGGCCCCAATCAGAGCGATCAGCATACCCAAATCCAACAACAGGCGCTGGGTCACCGGGCCGAGGAGAACCTGGCGCAAAGCCGAAGCCGCATAGGTGGCCGGGCTGGCATAGCCAAGCGTCACCAGCCAGTCGGGCAGCCGCTCGGGCGGGATGAGGACAGGCCCCATAGCCAACATTGTGATCACCAGCAGCCGGTCGATGGACATAGCTTCTTCGGGCGTGCGAAAGCTGACACCGATCAGCGCGCCCAACCCGGCCAGAGGCAAAGCGCAAATAGGAACGACTATTATCACCAGCGGGTGGATGTGGAGATCGATACCCAGAATCCACGCGCCGCCGAAGAGGGAAACAATGAGGGAAGGAAGAAAGAGCAAAAAAAAGGCAGCGGATGCGGCTGTCACCAACAGGGCTTTGTAGATGGGCAGGGTGGCGAAATAATCCAGACTGCCGGCCATTTTGAGAAAGGCAAAATGGCTCGCCAGCTTGCCCTGATGTTCAAAGAGCAGACCCATCACCAGATTGCCCGTCAGGACATAGGCCAGCGCGTTCGCGCCCAAGTCCCTGGCAAACGCACCCAGGAGCAGCATCCCAAAGAGCGGCAGCACCATCCCGGTCAGGACCAAATTGCGCCAGCCCCAGCGCCAGTTGGACAATTCTATCAGGAAAAGGTCAAACCACTGGGTATGGAAAGGTTGGGGCGAGTAGCTCAGCGCAACGCTCCCAACATACGCAGAACGCCAACCGCGTTGCCTTCGCTGTCTAGGCTGGAATGGGAGAGCAATGCGCTCCCTGTGCGCCCATCTTCCAGTTTGATGGTCATCTTCTGATCCCGATGAAGCTCCACCATCGTTTTGGTGGCATTCAGCGCTTTCGTCTTGAAGTAGAGACGGACCTGGCTGTCCTGGGCGTGATTGGTGCTGCCAAATTCCACAATCCGTACATCGTCCAATACGGAAACGGCCTGGTCCATACGGTCAGTATAAAGCATTGCTTTCATTGAGTTATACTCTCTCTATCTGAATTGTCTGGATAATACCAATGCGGCTATGGCTCTCTGTCCACTCCAAGAGGCAGCACTAGTCCTGAAACAGTCGACGAATGGGCAGTACAGGCAAACAGACCACACGACAACAAAAGAATTACTAAAGGCAAGAAAACGCAACATTAATTCTGATACTTATTGCCAATGGAATCCTTAACTGCCATTCCTGATAATAAAACCTGTCGGTGTATTCCAAACCACAGCCACAAACAGCACTATTCTACCAGAGTGCGCCATTACCCGACAAACCACCGAGGGCCAAATCAGTATGCACTGTCCTTCGTGCAATTTTAGCAGTCCAGACCATTCGCTCTTCTGCGGTCACTGTGGCGCTCCGTTTCGCCAGGAGGAGTCAGAGGAGCGCTGTTCTGGTTGCGGAGCGCAGATGCCAGCCGCCAGTCGCTTCTGTGGTCAATGTGGGCAGCCGCGCAACGCGCCCGCCCGTTGCAGCGCGTGCGGTCATCCCGTTGTGCCGGGCAGCCGTTTCTGTGGCGAATGCGGGGCCCCAGTCCATTCTCCAGACCCGGCTTTGCAGCAGACGGTGCAAACCGGACCAGACTCCGAATCCCAGGCCCTATCCCCCTCCGGCGAAAGCGTGCCACCCCCCCGCAGTTCGAACAATTCCTTGTCGGGTCAGGAAGAAGTCACCAGCGATCTCCTAAGCCAACTCATGCCCAATGGGCTGGCAGCCAAAATCAAAAGTGAAGCTCCACTGATTTCCGGCGAGCGCCGGGAGGTTACGGTCCTTTTTGCCCACGTGGCGGGGTTCAACAGCACCCGCCAGGAGTTGGACAGCGAAGACATCTATCTGCTCACTGATGAGGCCATGCGTCTGCTGGTGCAGATCGTCTATCAGTACGAAGGCAATGTGGACAAATTTACCAGCCACGGGCTGATGGCTCTCTTTGGCGCCCCCGTAGCCCACGAGAACGACCCGGAACGGGCCGTGCGCGCGGCCCTGGCCATGCAGGAACAGATGATTACCCTGCGCCAGAGCAGCCATACCTTCGCCGATGTCGATTTTCAGATCCGCATCGGTATCAACACGGGGGTAGTCATTGCCGGCAGCCTGGGCAGCGATCTGCATATGGAGTATACGGTCATCGGGGATACGGTTAATATGGCTTCCCGGCTGGAAGGGGTGGCGCAGCCGGGTACAGTACTGGTCAGCTTTTCCAGCTATCAGCGCACGCGCCCCCTCTTCGATTTTCAGGTTTTGCCACCTCTCCACGTCAAAGGCAAGCCCGAACCGATTCGGGCTTACCGCCCCACGGGGTTGCGGGCCAATCCAGAGCGGGTGCGGGGGTTGGCTGGGCTGCAAGTGCCGATGGTGGGACGCCAGGATATGCTGGAAGAACTATTGCAGACCTGGGCGGAGGTGCAGAAAGAGCAAAGATGTCGTATTGCTTTGGTCAGCGGTGATGCAGGCTTGGGAAAAAGCCGTCTGGTATCCGAATTTCGCCGCCATTTACCCCACGCTCCGACTGTTTATCAGGGCAGTTGTCTGGCTTATACGCGTTCTACACCCTTCTGGATTTTAGGTAGTATGCTGCGCGACATTCTGCAGCTTTCCGACAACGAAGCAGCGCTTGTCTGTCAGGAACGAATTCGCGACTATTTGCAGAAATTGGGCTTGCAGGCAAACGAGCTGACCCCGTACATCTTGAACATCTTGGGTGTGGAGCAGCCAAGTCCAGAGCTGAGCGCGCGGTTATCGATGATGGATGCAGCAATGCTGCAACAACAGACCCACATAGCGCTGCATCAAATGGTGCGGGCCGAGGCACACCGCCGCGAACTCATCCTTATTCTGGAAGACATCCACTGGATTGACTCTGCTTCCCGCAATTTTGCCATAGAACTGCTGCGCACAGCGAGCGACCTGCCCATCTTCTTTGTGCTGATCACCCGAGCCTACGAGCGCACAACCGTCATACAGCCGATCATCGCGCTATTGGAAAAGCAGACAACCTGGAGCGTGGACATCCAGCTGCAAGCCTTAAACGCAGAGCAGGAATATCAGCTCGTAGACCAGCTACTCTCCCAGGCGGGCGTGCAGATACCGGCCATCCATCAGCACATTGCCCGCCGGGCAGAGGGCAATCCCTTCTATATCGAAGAAATTGTGCGTATGCTTCTCGACCAAATTGAGGCAGGAAAGGCAGGCGTGGAAGAGAAAAATGCAAAGGGGGCGATCTGCGACCGGGAGCAAACAATCGACGCGGAAGCACTGATGCGCACTGTGCCTGGAACACTGACGGGGCTGATTCTGGCCCGGTTTGATGCTTTGGGCGATAAACCACGCCATGCCATGCAAATAGCCGCCGTCATAGGCCGCACCTTCCCGATGCCCCTGTTGCAGCAATTACTCCATACGGGCGAAGAAGGTGTCTTTGATCTGCTTGCCGAGCTGGTAGAGCGCCAATTCCTGATTGAAGAACCCCTGGAGCACGAAATCGGCTTCTCTTTTCGTCACACGCTGATCCAGGAAGCTGTGTATGGGACGCTGCTGAACCGTACCCGCCGCCAGTTTCACGGTGCGGTGGCCGCGGCTTTGAACGACGGCAAGTTTTTGCCCCCGGACGAGCGCACCGAAGCCCTGGCCTATCACTACAGTCACGGCGAAGAACCGGGGCGGGCCATCCCTTTTTTGGTCACAGCGGCACAAAATGCGGCCCGTCGCAGCGCCTATGAAAGCGCGATCCAGTTCTACCGCCGGGCGCTGGTGCTGTTCGATTCGATACCGGAACGCTTTTCCCGTATCTATGGGCAGATACACATTGGCCTGGGCAGCGGGCTGAAATTGTCTGGTGAATTTGAAGAAGCGCGCCAGCTTCTGCAGAGCGGTTATGCCTATTTGCGCACCTTTCCAGAGGTCCTGGACGTAGAAATCCCCCTGATTTTGGAGACCTTACGCGAGCTGGCCGACGTGAGCCAACGCGCTGGCAACTTTGCGGTGGCCGATGATTATCTGAAAGAAGCGCTGAACTTGGCGATTTCGATTAAGGATTCGCCACTCTGGTACTCTCTTGTGGAACGCAAAGCCTGGGTACAGTTCCGTCTGGGCGATCTGGACGAAAGCGTTCGGCTGGCCCGGGAAGCGCTCCAATATCTGGAGGAACGGCCCGATCAACAGCCTTTCACCCTGTCCAGTTTCTATAACACAATGGGTGGCGTTGCCTGGCAACAAGGCAACCTTTCCGAGGCGATCACATATGTAGAGGCCAGCCTGAAAATGTATGAACTCCAGGGCTTTGCCTGGGGTATCAGTGTGGCCTGTGCCAACCTGGGCATCCTGCATTGGACCCTGGGCCATTGGGCGGCTGGCACCGAATGGTATGAGCGGGCAGCCAAAATCCAGGCTGAAAACGGCTTTAGTTTTGAGCAGGCCATCTCCCTGCGCAATCTGGGCTATCTGCGTATGGCCCAGGGGGATATGGAGATCGCGCATCACCATCTGGAGCAAAGTCTGGCACTCTGCCTTCAGCAAAGCCATTCCTACGGCGCATTGGCAACCCACCTGGCCCTGGGGGACTGGGCCGATGAAATGGGGGACGCAGCCGAGGTAAGCCGACAACTTCAGGCGGCCCGTGCCTATGAAGAGAGCGCCGATACGGACAGTTTGATCATTTTACACCTATTGACAGCCCGGGATTTTGTCAACCGTAGCTACTTTGTCGAGGCCATTCAT
Source organism: Caldilineaceae bacterium (assembly GCA_023384455.1). GTDB lineage: Bacteria > Chloroflexota > Anaerolineae > Caldilineales > Caldilineaceae > JACQGT01. The sequence continues at coordinate 10,693 of JAHDWH010000147.1, forward strand.
CAGGGCCAGCAAGCCCTGCAACTGGCAAACGAAGGCCAGATGCAGGCAGAGATGATCGAGGCCAACCACATTCTGGGCGTCATTTACGGCAAAGCGGACGAATTTGAAAAGGCCGAACACCATCTGGAGACCGCCCGGCAGTTGGCAAAGGAACGCAGCGCGCCGGACCGGGTGGCCAACGCCCAATTGGAGATGGCGCTTTTGTATGAGCGAATGATCCATACGGAGGCGCAGGTTACAGAAAATTGGAAGCAGGAGAGTCTCGAACTGGTACGGCAGGCGATTGCCCAGTTCGAGCAACTGGGCGCACGCCTCAAATTGCACCGGGCACGCTCACTGGAAGAGAAGCTCATCTTCCATTCCACTGTCGATGACCCCTGGGCTACAGGCAACGATCCACTGGAGCCGGCAGGTGGTATTCGAATTTCGGTAACACCTTCCCAGCGATTGGGCGGTGGGCCCGCAGGGCTTCCCAGCGGGGAAAAGGCCTATGTCACCATCTTGTGGGTCAACGTCGATCAGGAAAATGGCAATGACGAAGAAGAAGCATTCAGTCAGATGGCCGAGGCGCTGGGCGCGGTTGCGCAGATCATTCAACACACCGGTGGTCATCTGATTCGACATCCGCACGGCTTGGCCGCTGCATTTGGGGCCCCCACTGTCTATGAGGATAGCCCCCAGCGCGCGCTACGCTGTGCTGAATCCATTGCAAAATATCTTGACCAGATGATAGCAAGCAACCGGGGAACCTTGCGCTATCAGATAGGATTGGATCACGGCGACGCCATTGCGGGTTTTCTCGATCCTTCGAATCAATCCCTCTTTGTGGTAACGGGTCCTCCTGTCACCCGGGCCGAAGGTTTGGCCCAGGCCGCGCCCGCTGCTGTTATCTGGCTCTCCGACACCCTGGCAAAGCTGGCAGATGCAAGCGACCACTGCCGTTCAACCCAGCCAGAGATGTTCCAGGCCGATTCTTCTACCCGGATCGTTGAGTTTGTCCCCGGCAGACCCGTTGACCAGATACGCCCCAAGCCAAGACGACGTACCCGTTTGGTTGGCCGTGGACCGATTCTCGACATACTGCGCCAACATACAGAAGCACTGACCCAAAACCAGAGCGGTTTTATCTGGTTGGAGGGGGAGGCCGGTATCGGTAAGAGCCGCCTATTGGATGAATTTGGCGATATACTCGACGATTCTGCGATTTACATCTGGAATGGGCATTGTACATCGCCAAGTGCCCAACAGCCCTTTGCCCTCTTTTCCAGTCTGTTGCAAAATGTATTCGACTTTGCTTCGGCTGCATCACCCGACGAGCGCAGAGCCAGGCTGGAGCAACAGTTGCAGAGATGGACAAGCAGCCAAAGCGATGTGCAGATCTATCTGGAACTGCTATGCGGTATTCCCCCCACCGGGAGCGACGCGCAACGGCTGGCTAATCTGGTGCCCGAAGCGCTGCGCCAGCAAATCTTTGTGGCTGTGCGCACCCTCTTAGTCGGAATGGTTCAACAGCAACCCCTGGTATTGGTGCTGGATGACTTACACTGGATTGATCCTATGTCAGCCAGCCTGCTCGTTTTTTTGTCCCAGATGGTAGCCTCCATGCCCGTGCTCTTTATCCTGGCCCATCGACCCGTCGATGGGGAGAACCCACTCCGGGAACTGGACACCATCCGTTCTCTCCACGCAGCAAAGAATTGGCATATCAGCCTCAGCCGCCTCTCCCGGAATGACAGCAAACTGCTACTCAGCGAGCTATTGCCCTCAGGCGAACTCTCGCTGGATGCCCACCGCTTCATCCTGGAGCGAAGCGATGGCAACCCCTATTATATGGAAGAATTCCTCCGCTTATTGATTGAACAGGGCCACCTGCACCAGGAGGGCAACATCTGGTCTCCTCAGCCAGCGACACGTCTCAGCGATCTGCCCCTGCCTGTTTCGCTGGAGGCGATGATCCGCTTCCGTGTAGACAGCCTGCCTGGTCAACAGCGTCAGTTGCTCCAAATGGCTGCTGTGATTGGCCGCCCATTCCCCCTGGACCTGATGGAAAGGCTGGCCCCGGCTCTTCCCGTCCCTACGCATATGCAGGAGTTGGCCCGCCGCAATCTCCTGGTGACTGTAGGGGGGGCGGATGAGTGGCGGTTTAGCCACCACATAGCCCAAATCGTTGTATACAACGGTATGTTACGTGTACGGCTGAAGGCCCTGCACCTGCAGGTGGCCGACACACTGGAAACCGAATGGGAGGATACAGCAGATGAGCACGCCGAGGAGCTGGCCCACCACCTCTTTCTGGCTGAAGAGGCAGACCGGGCGTTGCGTTACCTTGTCCTGGCGGGAGCGAAGGCGGAGGCCCGCTATGCGAACGACGAAGCCCTCTCCTACTATCGCCGGGCACGGGAAATTTTGCACGAAAGCGCTGGTGTTGTGCCCGATGAGCTACGTTGGCGGGTAATCGTCGGCCTCGGTGACACCTACCGCTTTGTCGGAAAATACGATCTCTCCCTGGTTGCCCTGGAGGAAGGGGTAGTGTTGGCCCAGCGGGGGACGCTCGCTGTCTGGCGCAGGGCGGGCATCTTTCGCCGTCTGGGCCAGACAAGTATGTTCCAGGGCAACCCGGAAGCGGCCTATGACCATTTCCGCCAGGCGCTGGTGGCCCTGGAAGAGCCGGACGAACGTCTCGGCCAAATCGAAGCAGCCCGGACTCTCTATTACCTGACTTACACCCATTTCCGCCGGGGCCAATGGGAAAAGGCCAAAGAAACCTGTGAATTGTGCCGTCTCTATGCAGAGAAGGCCAACGATCTCAGCGAATTGGCCGCCGCGGAAAATCTCTTGGGGGGGATTGCCTACCAGCAGGGTGAACGGGAGACAGCGGTGCGCCACACAGAAATGGCCCTGGAATTGCGCGAACGGGTCGGGTACACCTGGGGAGTTGCCTCTACAATGGGCAACCTGGCTATCCTGACCGGTGCAAACGGGGATTGGGATCGGGCCAAACATCACTTCCAGCGCAGCCTCTTCCTGCGACAAGAATTAGGCGATATGGAAGGGGTCGCTATTATGCACAATAATTTGGGTTGGCTGGGTCGGGTGAAGGGTACGCTGGCAGAGGCCGAAGGACATTTTCAGGAATGCTTGAAGGTTGCGGAAACCTTCAAAATGATCTATCACGCCGCCAACGCGATGCTCGGTATCGGCCATATTCGGCAGATCAGCGGCGATTTGGAGCAGGCACAACGGATGATAAGCGGGAGCGTAGATCGGGCGGAACAGGTTGACGCCCAGGACCTGCTCTCGGAAATCTATCGGGTTCAGGCCGACATTCTGTTGGAGCGGGGAACACCGGATGAGGCGGAAGAGAGTGCCCGCTGGGCGGTATTGCTGGCCTCCGAGAGTGGCAGCGCAGTATTGGAAGCAGATGCCTGGCGTGTCGTCTCCGAATGTCTCTATCGGCAGGGCCATCTGCGCCGGGCCGAAGAAACAATCAAACTGGCCCGGGCCGCCCAACCCACAGCCGGTGACACCATTGAATGCGGTCGCGTTGCCACCCAAACAGCCAGGCTGCTCTGCGCCACAGGCCGTTTTGCAGAGGCTGAGATCGAGTTCAACCGGGCAGAAAAGATTCTCAACCATATCGGAGCCGCTTATGACCTCCAACAGCTACACCAGGAGCGTTCCAGACCGCTGGTGACCAACCGCCCGGACAAGACGGCTGTGAGTTCATAGACCAGCCGTCAGTTGTCCGCTTCTGAAATCTCTGGTCGAATAAGTACCAATGGGCCACAGTCCATTAGCGTCTTCATATGTATAGTAATACCTGGGTGTAAGGATTTACAGGTATCAGGTTTTCTGCGCGAGGAGTTGTTAAGTTCCCATGAACACCTGCCCAAAATGCAACACGGCTAATCCATCGAATGTCAAATTTTGTTTGCACTGCGCTCAGGTGCTGCAAGCAGAAAAAGGTTCGTCCTGCCCGCTCTGCAAACAGATGGTAGCCCGGGGCAATCGATTTTGTGGACAATGTGGAACTCGTATACCGGAAGAACGGTATTGTACGGGTTGCGGTCATCAACTGCCTTCGGATCATCGTTTCTGTGGTCAGTGTGGGTTGGCTATCCCTGTTGCGCCGGGGACAATCCAGCCAGCACCCCGACCGACTGAGCCAGCACCCAGGACCACACTTGCCGGGATTGCAACCAGCGAAGTTCCGGCGGACGGGTCTTCCCGGAGTGTCAAGGATCCGCCACATACAGAGGTAACTGGGGAAGATCTGTTGGGTCAATTTCGTTCCCCTATGCCGTCAGAAATGGCGAGCAAAGTGGAAGCGTCCAATTACACCAGCGGCGAACAACGGGAAGTGACGGTTCTCTTTCTGGATGTTACCAATTTCACAGCAGCCAGCCACAGGCTGGACAGCGAAGACATCTATCTGATCATTGACGAGGCCATGCGGCTGTTGGTCGATATCGTTTACAAATATGAAGGAACCGTCGATAAGTTCACGGGTGATGGACTGATCGCACTCTTTGGAGCGCCGATTGCCCATGAAAACGACCCCGAACGCGCCCTGCGTTCGAGCCTGGAAATGTTACAGGTTTTGCAGCCCCTGCGCCAGCGCACACTAAGCCAGCACAATTTTGACTTTCAGGTGCGCATCGGCGTAAACACGGGCCTGGTGATTGCGGGCCGCCTGGGCAGTAATCTGCATATGGAATATACGGTCATCGGTGATACAGTCAATATGGCCTCCCGGCTGGAGACCGCAGCCCAGCCCAGTTCGATTCTTGTCAGTTTCTCCACCTACCAGCGCACCAGACCCCTCTTCAATTTTGTAGCCCTGCCTCCCCTGACAGTAAAAGGGTATTCCGAACCCGTGCGCGCCTATCGACCCATTCAGGTCCGCGAGCAACCAGGGGCTGTGCGGGGGCTGCCGGGTCTGCGTGTACCGATGGTCGGGCGTACCGAAGATATAGGCAGGCTGCACGCAGCCATGCAAATGGTCTGCACTCAGCGCCAGCGCAGAATTACCCTCATCACCGGCGAGGCCGGACTGGGCAAAAGCCGACTGGTAGCCGAATTTTGCGAAGATCTGGTCAGGCGGCAAATTCCCCACTTTCAAGGCAACTGTCTTGCCTATGCCCGCTCCCGCCCCATGTGGGTTGTCGCCGAGATGATTCGCAACATTGTCCACATCACGGAAATCGATCCGGTCGATTTTCAGATCAGCCAGTTGCGCGCCTTTCTGGCTGAACACTCTCTGGAAGAGAAGGAAACTCTGCCAGCGCTGCTGTATATTCTGGAATTGCTGCCTTCCGAAGAGATGCAAGATATCTGTATTGACCTGCGGACAGAGGATTTCCAACGCAGAATTAACCAGAGACTGCATCAGGTTCTATCGGTCTTTCGCCGCACACCCTATGTACTCGTCTTTGACGATCTGCATTGGGTGGACCCGGTCTCGCGGGATTTCATCATCGAGCTGATCCAAACGAGTGAAGATCTCCCACTCCATCTCATTCTGATCTCCCGAGATTTTGAACGGTTGACAGCAATACGACCAATTGTCGAGGCTTGTGCGAAAAAGGCCGCCACCTTTCAGGATATTCGTCTCCATGCGCTTACCGTGGATGAAAGTCACCTGCTGGTCAGTCGATTGGTGCAGCAGACATCCCCAACGATTGCAGAGTTGAATGAAATTATCATCGCCCGGGCCGAGGGAAACCCATTCTACACCGAAGAAATTGTGCGGATGTTGATGGACAAAGGCGGGATTATCGTTGATCAGAGCGATGAATGGGTAGCCACCAGCCGGGCCAAAGAGCTGATACGCAGCGTGCCAGGCACATTGCGTGGCTTAATTCTGGCCCGCTTTGATCAGTTAAACCCGGAACAGCGGCGTACACTGCAACAGGCCGCCGTCCTCGGTCGCTCCTTCCCGGCGCGTCTGTTGGCCGAATTGTACAACGGCAATGTGGATACACTGCTGGAACATCTGATCGACTTGACCGAGCGACAGTTTCTATGCGAAGACGCGGGCACAGCAGAGCTGGGATTTTCATTCCGGCACACTTTGATTCAGGAAGCCGTCTATTCCACTCTGCTCAAACGCGAGCGCAAGCGCTTGCACGGTCTTGTGGCGGAAGTCATTAAGGATACTACCTTCTGGTTGCCGGAAGAGCAGGCAGAAGCGCTGGCGTATCACTACGCAGAGAGCAGCGATCCCGACAAGGCCATTCCCTATCTGAATGACGAAGGCATCCAGCACCCCCTGTTTAGACCCGCCAATAGCTACTCCCACCCATCCCCCCACCTGCCCGGGGACTGACAACCTGATATCGTATCAATGAAGGTAACTGTTGAGCCACCCCACCCTACCCCTCCCCATTCCAGGGAGGGAACTGGA
>JAHDWH010000148.1:0-9495 GCA_023384455.1 Caldilineaceae bacterium
CCTAAATCTTGCCCATTCAGAAAAAACCTACCCTTGAAAGACCCTACCCCTCCCCGTACCAGGGAGGGAACTGGAGCGACTCCTCTACCCCACCCTACCCCTCCCCATTTTAGGGAGGGAACTGGATCGACTCCTCCCCCAAAGTGGGGGAGGTTGGGTGGGGGTGAGCAGTTACTGCCCGTCCAACCAGGCGAAGGCTGCATTTGCCATCAGCGCCACGCCCGTGGGCAGCATCCGCTCGTCAAAGTCAAAGGTGGGGCTGTGATGGGGGCTGAAGGGGCCCGTCTCCGGGCTGGCCGCGCCCACCAGCACGAAACAGCCGGGAGCCCGGTTGAGAAATTCGGCCATATCCTCTCCCACCATCATCGGCGCAATCTGGGCCACCTGCGCGGGGCCGACCACTGCCTCGGCCACCTGCTGCATCAGCGCCGCGCCCTCTGGCGAGTTGACTGTGGCGGGACAGCCGCCGGGCACGCTGAATTCGTGGGTGGCGCCAAAAGCCTGACAGATGCCCGCGGCCACTTCGTCGATGCGCCGGTGCAGAAAGAGGCGCACGGCCGGATCGAAGCTGCGAATCGTCCCCTGCAACACAGCCCGTTCGGAGATGACATTGCCCACGGATCCGCTCTGGAAGCTGCCCACCGTCACCACTGCCGTATCGGTCGGGTTGACGTTGCGGGCCACAATGCTTTGCAGCGCCACCACAATCTGGGCCGCCACAAGTGTTGCGTCGATGGTGTCGTGGGGGGTTGCGCCGTGGCCGCCTTTGCCGTGGACAATCAGCTCGAATTTGTCCGCGGCGGCCCACAGCGGGCCGGGCTGGACCACCACCTGATTGAGGGGCAGACGGCTCCACAGATGCAGGGCAAAGGCCGCCGCGGGTTTGGGGTTTTCCAGCACGCCGTCGGCAATCATCGCGGCCGCGCCGCCGATGCCCTCCTCCGCGGGCTGAAAGACCAGCTTCACCCGGCCCTGCAACTGCTGGCGGTGTGCCACCAGCAGTTGGGCCACGCCCATCCCAATCGCTGTATGGCCGTCGTGACCGCAGGCGTGCATCACCCCCGGATTCTGGGAGGCAAAGGGCCGGCCGGTCTCCTCCAAAATGGGCAGGGCGTCCATATCAAAACGGAGCAGAAGCGTCGGCGCATGGCTGCCCGAGTGGTCGCCCTCCACCATCGCCACTACGCCGGTCTTGCCAACCCCCGTGCTGACCTCCAGCCCCAGGCCGTGGAGATGTTCGGCCACAATCCCGGCGGTGCGCATCTCTTGAAAACCCAACTCCGGGTGGGCGTGAAAATCCCGCCGCCACGCCACCAGTTGGGGGAAGAGTTCCTGTGCTTCTGCTTTGATTGCTTCGCTGATTGTTGGCATACGCTTCCTTTGATTGGTATCTCTACTTTATAGGAGTTTGGTACTCTGGGCAATCGGATGAACAGCTTAATATCTCTCATTTTGTTTCCAGCAGGCCGTCCAAAATGGCGTTACTCTCCCGCACCTGTTCATATTTTTGTCGGGCGCGCACCAGCAAATCCCCCACAGCCCCCAACCGTTCCTGCAAATCGTCTTCGCTTTCAGCGGCCTCCCACGCCTGGCGCAACATCTCCTCAAAGGAGTCGGCCCCCTCCAGCCCGCCCAGAATCAGGTCCAGCTCACCGATGACCAGCTCGAACATACGGATTTTGCGGGCCAGCAGATCGACGATATAGGCTTCGATGGTTTCGTGGCAACTCAGATTGAAGATCGCTACATCCTTCTCTTGCCCCAGCCGGTGCAGACGGCCAATGCGCTGCTCCACCCGCATAGGATTCCAGGGCAGGTCGTAGTTGATCAATTGGTGGCAGAATTGCAGATTGCGCCCCTCCGCGCCGCTCTCTGTGCTGACCAGTACCCGCACGCCCCCGGTACTCTCCCCGTCGCCCTCCTCTGCGCGAAAGCGGTCGATGGCCGCCTCTTTCTGGCCGATGTTCAGCCCGCCGTGAAAAGCCACGGCGCGGATGCCCAGCCCGGTCAGATGTTCCACAATCGTTTCCAATGTCTGGCGGTATTCGGTGAAGATGAGAAACTTGCCTGGAAACTTTTGCAGAATCTCCTGGACGGCGATGAGTTTGCGCGGGAGGGGAATAGACCGGGCCAGGGCCAGAAAGCCGTTGAGTTCGCCCCGCACGGGGTCGCTGTAGGCCCGGTCGTCGGCCATCTTCGCCATTGTCTGGGCCACAGCCTGGGGGCTGCTGCACAGCTCTTTTTGCAGGGTGATCAGCGTCAGACGCAGGTGTTTGTCGCTCTCCGGGTCCCGGAAGCGGCGGCGGATGTAATCGGTCACGGCAACATACAACTGCCACTCGGCCTCGCTCAGGCTCAGGTGATAGATGGCGGCCCGGCGCTGGGGGAAGGTCACATCCACCGAACTGCGCCGGTTGCGGATCATCACATCGCTGAGCAGGCGGCGCAGGGCCGTGGCGTTCTTGGGCTGGCGGGGGTCGGCCTGCTCCAGAAAGTGGCGGCGAAAGCCCCGCACCGTCCCCAACTGGCCGGGGGAAAGAATCGTAATCAGGCTATACAACTCCATCAGGTCGTTCTGGACGGGGGTGGCCGTCAGCATCAGCACATAGCGTTTGCGGATGCGATTGACGAATTTCCAGGCCAGGGTGCTGCGGTTCTTCAGCTTGTGGGCCTCGTCCACAATCAGCAGGTCATACTCCCGCTGCAAAATCTGTTCGCTGTAGCCCTTCATTTTGGCCCGGTCCAGGCTCATCAGCCAGCGCCCGCTCTCGGCTGTGGCTGCTCCCTTCCACTGGGCCAGGCTGTTGATGACGGTGAACTCCTCGCGGAATTTGGCCGACAATTCTTCCCGCCACTGTTCGGTCAGCGAGGCGGGGGTCAGCACCAGAATCGTGCGCACCAGCCCCCGCTCGATCAGCTCCTTCATCACAATTCCCGCTTCAATCGTCTTGCCCAGCCCCACTTCGTCCGCCAGCAGCGCCCGCCCGCGCATCTCTTGCAGGGCACGCAGCGCCGTCTCTAGCTGGTGCGCGTAGTGCTCTACGGCGATGTCTTCCAGGCAGATCAGATGGTCAAAGCCCTGGCTAAGCCGTAACTGCTCGGCCTGCAAGCGCAGTTGGTACTCTCCCAGGGAGCCGGGCGGGTTCTGTCTGCCGTGAATGCGAAAGAAGCTCTCCAAATTCTGGGATGTTTCGATGACTCGGGGCGGCAGGCGCACCCCCAGGGATTCGATACGGGCTGTCATCTGCTGATCCAGATGGAAGCGATGGCCGCAACGAAAGCAGGCGGTGGCGGTCTCCTCGTCCAGCCAGTTGCACTGGGGGCAGCGCTTGCCCAGCACAGCCTCCGGTCTTCTTGCCTTTTCTGTTCGGTCGCTCTCCACCCCAGCGGGGATTTCGAGCCATTCAAAGCGTTCCTGGGACATTCATCTGACCGTTGAAATGATCGTTTGTTGGTGGTATACTTGGCAGGGTGACTGGGTGACTGGGTGACTGGGTGAAAAGGTCTGTAGTCGCCAGTCCAGAGTCCCGATGCCAGTCTGAGCGGGTTGCGGTCCGCTGAGTAGAAAAGTTTGCTACGTGCCAGCGTCTTGAACCGGAGGCGACAATGCCCACCCCATTTCCTGGAATGGACCCCTATTTGGAACAGTCTGGTATCTGGAATCAGATACACACAGATTTGATTGTCTATATTCGTCGCCATCTGACCAGCCTATTACGGCCTCGCTACGTCGTCGCTATCGAGCAACGCACCTTTGCCGAGACCAGCGACCAGTCGGTGTCGATTGGCAGACCGGATGTGCTGGCTGTACTGCCACCCAGCCCAGCACCGGTCGCCGCGCCGATGGCTGCTGTAGCCGTCCCGGTGCTGGCCGAAGTGCGGGAAGCCTATCGGGTCCGCTTGCCAATGCCGGATGAGGTGTTCGAGCGCTATCTGGAAGTGCGGGATCGGGTGAGCGGCGAGGCGATTACTCTTATCGAAATTCTCTCGCCCAGCAACAAACGCAGCCACCGCCTCGAGTATCTGGAAAAACGGATGGAGATTCTGGGCAGCGAGACGAATCTGGTCGAGATCGATCTGCTGCGGGCTGGCCTTCCGATGCCGATGACGGGTAAAACCCCGACCACCCATTATCGCATTCTGGTCAGCCGGGCCTGGGAGCGCCCCTACGCCCAGGCGCTCCTCTTTAATATACAACAGCCCATCCCAGACACGCCCATTCCCCTGCGCCAGGGAGAGGCCGAGCCAGCCCTGCCCCTGAACCAACTGCTCCACGAAATCTACGACGAGGGCGGCTACGACCTGATGGTGGACTACCGCCGCCCACCCGAAACTCCGCTGGACAGCGCTACAGAAGAGTGGGCAGCCCGGTTATTGGCGGCAGTATAAGAATAGAACGCGGATGACGCTGAAAGGGCTGATTAACGCGGATTAAAATCTGCGCCAATCTGTTGTTTCTGCGCAATCTGCGTCCCGCCCATTCTCTGATCCCCAGTCCCCAATCTCCAATCCCTTCCTACCCACTCGCCCCACGCGCCCGCTGTTTGGCCCAAGCCCGCAGACCGGCAATCTCCTCTTTCATCATTGTACTCAGGGGAATCGTTTCGTTGAGAACAGTCAGCAGATCATCCATCGCCAGAGGGCGGTTCTGGTCAAAGGCGTCGTAGAGCGCGGCAATGATGGCCTGTTCGATCTCCGCCCCGGACAGACCGTCCGACGCCATCGCCAGGGAGCGCAGGTCAAAATCCTGGGGGTTGCGGTTGCGTTTGAGCAGATGAATGCGCCAGATATCTGTGCGCTCGGCTGCATCCGGCAGGTCTACAAAAAATATCTCGTCGAAGCGCCCCTTGCGTACCAGTTCCGGCGGCAGGTGGTGGACCGCATTGGCCGTGGCAATCACAAATACCGGCACCTGTTTTTCCTGAAGCCAGGTGATAAAGCTGCCAAAGACCCGGGCCGCGGTCCCCGCATCGCTGATGTGGCTGCTGCTCACCCCGGAAAAGCCCTTTTCAATCTCATCCACCCAGAGCACCACCGGCGCGACGGACTCGGCCACCCGGATGGCGTTGCGCAGATTCTCCTCGCTGGAGCCGACCAGCGAATCGAAGAGCCGCCCCACATCCATACGCAGCAGGGGCAGCCGCCAGGCGTTGGCAACCGATTTCGCCACCAGCGACTTGCCGCAGCCCTGCACACCCACCAGCAAAATCCCTTTGGGTTCGGGCAGCCCGAAAGCCCGGGCCGAATCGCTGAAAGCCCGCACCCGTTTGCGCAGCCACTCTTTCAGCGCCGCCAGGCCACCCACATCCTCCAGCCGGTCGCCACCCGCGTAGTATTCCAGCAGCCCGCTTTTGCGGATGATCTGGCGTTTCTCCGCGCCCACTGCTTCGATGGCGTCCCCGTCCAGCCGCCCGTTGGCCTCGATAATCGCTTTGGCGATGGCGTTGGACGCTTCCGCACTGGTCAGCCCCAGACAGGCCCGCACCAACTGGTCCCGCTCCCTGCGGCTGAGTTCGATGGTAATTTGGCCGTTCTGAGAGGCGCTGCCCTCGATTGTGCCCAGCAGTTTGCCCATCTCCTCGGCGGTGGGCAGGGCAAAATCGACGACAGTAATCTCCTTTTCCAGTTCCCGGGGAATCTTCAGAACCGGCCCCAGCAGCAGAATCGTCTTCTGGCTGGGTTGCAGGGCAAAGGCCACCTCGCGCAGACGGCGCACGACCGCGATATCTTTCAGGAACGGATGAAAATCCCGCAATACCCATAGCCCCGGGTCGTTGCTCTCCAGAATCCAACTGAGCATTGCCTGGGGTTCCCGCTTGACCCGCTCCTCCCGGCCCGGCAGATGGGGGTTCGTTTCCCCGCTGGTCACGCTCCACAAAAAGAGGCGGCGGCGCAAATCGACGGCCAGTTTTTCGATCTCTGCCAGGGCACGCTCCTCCTCCGGCGTGACAATCCAGAGCAGAGGGTAGCGGGCACGGATGTAGGTTTCCAGTTCTTTACGCATTGGGAATTGGGCCACGGATGAATACGGATGAGTACCTGTTTAGCCACCCCACCCTGCCCCTCCCCATTTCAGAGAAGGAACTGGATCGACTCCTCCCCCACAGTGGGGGAGGTTGGGTGGGGGTGAGCAGTTACACGGATAAATACGGATAAAACCTGTGCAATCTGTAGTTTCTGCGTAAATCTGCGTCCTCTGATCCTCTGATTACCGCATCTCTGCGGAGTAGGGGTAGACGTTCCACTTCTGCACCTCTTCGCCGTTGACGTAGACCCGCACGCTTGCCCAGCTTTCCACGTAGCTCCACAGCCGCCAGAATTGACGCAGATTGCGCTTGCGAAAGCGCACCCGATGAATCAGTTGACGGGTCTCATCCATCAGCAACCGATAGCCGGGCTGTTTGCGGGCCAGGTGGGCCACATAATCGTAATGCTGGGAGCGGCTGTCGCCAAACTCCAGAATCAGAGTCCATTCGGCTGGGTCAACCAGATGCTCCGCTTTCGGCTCCCCGCTTGCCTCTTCTCTGGGCACTTTCCGGGCTGCCTGGGGCAGGGATGCAAAGAGTTCGCCCAGTTTGGGTTCCAGCAGGGGGCGCAGATCGATCCAGGGCAAGAGCAGGCGTACCTGTCTGTGTACCGTATGCCAGGGCCGCCATAGGGTTGGGGCCTCTTTGCCATTCCCCGCCTCTGCCAAAGCCCAGGCCAGCAGATCCGCACCCAGCCCGCTGGCCTGGGATGTAAGCCGCAGATGGAGCAGTCCGCCGTCTTGTTCCAGGGAAAAATCTGCCAGCCCCCCCACGCGAAGCTCCCAGCCACGGGCCAGGGCGAGGGCACACTCGGGGTCCAGGGGGTAGGCCAGCCGGGCCAGCCAGCCACTCCCCGCGCTCATTTGGTCAGCGGAAGGCGAGCCGCGGGCGATGGCCCTGGTCAGAAGCGTGCCGTCCTGGGCCAGCCAACCTGCCAGCAGGCAGCTCTGCCCCAGCCCCCTCTCGCTTCGCCAGCCCGTTGCGTCGAGCAATGCCCCCAATTCGGCGGTAGCCTCGGCCCGTCTCTCCTTTTCCAGCAGCCCAAGCTCCAGCCAGGCCAGGTAGAGATGGCGGAACGCGGCGGGTGCAGTCACTTCCGGGCTGGTCAGCCAATTGGCAAAACGCCGACGCTGAACCGGTGTCAGCCCGGCATAGCTGGTGTGGGGCAATGGGTCCGGGGACGAGCCATCCTCCCGCGCCAGGGGCAGCAGCGGGTCAACCTGTGTGTAGTCGTCAGTCTCTCTCCCCGTGACAGATTGGGGCAGACGAAAGAGGTCGGTTTCACTATTTTGTGTGGCGACCAGCACCTTCCCCGCGGGCTGCTCCCGCCCAAGCAGGCGTATGTGAGAGTTGGGATGCTGCTGCCAAAATCCGCCCTGGTCATTTGTCGAGGCCGCTGCCATAGGTTTTCCTGCGCTTTCGTGTATACTATACAGATGATAGCACACGCCATTCAGCCCTGACAATGCACGCCCCATAAAGGAAACTGTCCGATGTCACACATCACCGGTTTGGCCGAGATTGTACTCTGGACCGCCGACAAAGAGAGGTCTTTGGGCTTTTATCAGGGGCTGTTGGGGCTGGAGTTGATCTCCCCGCCCAGCCTGCGCAACGCCTTTTTGAAAGCGGGCGACGGTGGAGCGGGGATTCCCCAGATGATTGTGCTGGTGCCTATGCCGCCGGAGATTCTGGCCCAGCCCCGCAGCGGACAGCTTCACCACATCGCCTTCGAGACGACGCCCCCCAGTTTTGAGGCGCAGAAGGCGATCTTCGAGGCGGCGGGCTATGCGCCGAGAGGCGGCCAACACCCGGTGTTGGCCAGCCGCACAATGTATGTGGACGACCCGGACGGCAACAAAATCGAATTTATCTGTAAGGAGTAGGGCCGGATGGCAGAGTCACCCTATCCGATGCTTTCTGTAGACGACGCCCTGGCCACAGTTCTGGCCCAGGCCAACCCACTGCCGCCAGCCACGATTCCGGCCCGTCAAGCGCTGGGCTATATCCTGGCCGCGGACATTCGGGCCAGGGAACCCCTGCCCCCCTTCCCCGCTTCGGTGAAGGATGGCTACGCTGTCGTTGCCGCGGACGGGCCGGGCACCTACCCGCTGATCGGCGAAGTGACCGCGGGGCGGCTGGCCGATTTTGTGGTCACGCCGGGCACTGTCGCCTACGTCACCACCGGCGCGCCTATGCCCCCCGGCGCGGATGCGGTGGTGATGGTGGAGCAGACGGAGAAGTTTTGGGCGCGCAATGGCCCGGCCCAGATTGAGATTCGGGCCCGGGTGCGGGCTGGGGACGACGTGCGCGGCGTAGGCGTGGATATGGCCCCAGGCGAACTGGTGCTGGGTGCGGGTTCACGCCTCGGCCCCGCGGAGATCGGTCTGCTGGCGACGGCAGGGGTGACGGATGCGCCGGTCTATCCCGGTCCGCTGGTGGCTGTGCTTTCCACTGGTGACGAATTGGTGGAGCCGGGCAGACCTCTTGGCCCTGGCCAAATTCGGGACAGCAACCGGGCGATGCTGATTGCGGCCATCAAAGCGGTGGGCGGCGAAGTTATGGATTTGGGCATTTCCGGGGACAGCCAGGCCAGCCTGGAAGCGTCTGTGCAGCGCGGGCTGCGTGCAGATGTGTTGCTCACCTCCGGCGGTGTTTCCATGGGCGATCTGGACCTGATCAAACCCCTGCTGGAACACGCGGGCCAGGTCCATTTTGGCCGGGTGCGGATGAAACCGGGCAAGCCCATCACCTTTGCCACCATCGACAACGACGGCCACCGCTGCCTCGTCTTTGGGCTGCCGGGCAATCCGGTGAGCAGTCTGGTCACATTTTACCTCTTCGCCGTGCCCGCCATCCGCAAACTGGCCGGTCATCCCGACCCGAATTTGCGCCGGGTGCAGGCCCGTCTCGCCCACGCTCTGCCCCTGGACCCGGCCCGCCCGGAATATCACCGGGCCACCCTGGGCTGGGATTTTGCGCAGAATTGCTTTGTGGCGCAGAGTACGGGCAGCCAGTCCAGCAGCCGCCTGCTCAGTATGCGCACAGCCAACGCCCTGCTCGAATTGCCAGAGCGGGCGGGCGAATTGGCCGCGGGTTCTCTGGTCACGGCGTTGTTGATTGGTTCACTGGTCGATTAGTTCACTGGTTTGCGGTCAAGCGGCACAGCAAAGCTACCTATACCGTAAACTAAGTTAATTTGGCGTTTTTGTAGGTGCGGTTTGCAACCGCACAGGCAGTCGAAGGGGTAAAACGTAGGTGCGGTTTGCAACCGCACAGGCAGCCGAAGGGGTAAAACGTAGGTGCGGTTTGCAACCGCACTTTCAACCGCACAGGCAGCCGAAGGGGTACTCCTGCCTTGCGCAGCTACAAGCAGCGCCTACGATAAGGCGAAGATACTGTACTGGTCAACGAGATGGTAAAACGTAGGTGCGGTTTGCAACCGCACAGGCAGCCGAAGGGGTAAAACGTA
>JAHDWH010000148.1:9595-16993 GCA_023384455.1 Caldilineaceae bacterium
CAGGCAGCCGAAGGGGTACTCCTGCCTTGCGCAGCTACAAGCAGCGCCTACGATACAGCGGAGATACTGTACTGGTCAACGAGATAGTAAAACGTAGGTGCGGTTTGCAACCGCACTTTCAACCGCACAGGCAGCCGAAGGGGTACTCCTGCCTTGCGCAGCTACAAGCAGCGCCTACGATAAAACGAAGATACTTTGTTGACGAACAATCAGCTTATCTTATCCATCACCCCATCATCCTATCATCCTCCTATGAACCTTACCCATCTCGACGCCCAGGGCCACGCCGCAATGGTGGACGTGGGCGACAAAGCGATTACCAGCCGGGAAGCCATCGCCCAGGGCGAAGTGCGGATGTTGCCTGCTACCCTGGCCGCCATCCGCGACGGCAATGTGCCCAAGGGGGATGTGCTGGCCGCAGCCCGTATTGCCGGGATTATGGCGGCCAAAAAGACGCCTGATCTGATCCCCCTCTGCCACACCCTTCTGCTGACAAAAGCGGCCGTGGATTTCGCCATCGACGAAGCGGAAAGCCGGGTGGTGATCACCGCCACTGTGCGCTGCAACGGCAAGACCGGGGTGGAGATGGAGGCGCTGACCGCGGTGAGCGTGGCGGCGCTGACTATCTACGATATGGCGAAGGCCCTGGAAAAGACGATGACCATCGGCGACATCCGCCTGCTGGAGAAGCGGGGCGGCAAGTCGGGGGATTGGTCCAGGGAGGAAGGAGAATAGCCAATGGAAATCCGTCTGCGTCTCTTTGCCGGGCTGCGCCAGGTGGCTGGTTTTAAGGAAAAGACAGTTGCTCTGCCAGAAGGCGCGGTAGTAGCCGATCTGCTGGAACAGTTGCCCTCGTCAATTGTCGGGCGCACTTTTTACATCGCCATCAACGAAGAATATGCCCGCCGGGACTCGCCCCTGAAAAACGGCGATCTGGTAGCCCTGCTCCCGCCCGTCTCCGGCGGTTCACCCACTTAACAATTCTCAATTCACCATTCACCATTCATCCCCGCTATGCCAACCAAACTCTTCGAACTCACCGAATCCCCCCTCTCCCAGGACGACATCCTGCGCCGGGTCAGCCGCGCCGACTGTGGCGGCGTCGTCACCTTTGCCGGGACTGTACGGGGCACGACTGCCACGGGCGACGGCGAACGGGGCACGGACTTTCTCGACTACGAAGCCTATGTGCCGATGGCTGAGAAGATGCTGGCCCGCATCGGCGACGAGGTGATGGAGCGCTGGCCGCAAGTGAAGGCGGTCAGCATCCTGCACCGGATGGGCCGCTGCGAAATTGAGGAGCCGACGGTTCTCATCGCCGTAGCCACTCCCCATCGGGGCGACGGCTGCTTTGAAGCCTGCCGCTACGCCATCGAGCGGCTGAAGGCGATTGTGCCCATCTGGAAAAAGGAGAACTGGGCTGACGGGGAGGTCTGGGTGGAAGGGCCGCGTCAGCCGGAGTTGGTGGTGAACAGCGAGCCGTAACTACAAAGAGGAACGCAGATTACGCAGAAACAACAGATTTACGCAGATTTAATCCGCGTTGATCAGCCCGTTCCGCGTCATCCGCGTTCTATTGGCAAACTGGCCCAAAATTTGACAGCGCGCGGCCTGCGTGGTACGATTCCGTCTGTTCATAGCAGATTAACAATTGTCATAAAAGATTCAGTAGTAAAAATCAGTAGTAAAAATCAGTGTAGAGGGGGAGCAGCCGTCGCTGCCGGTCTTGCGCCGGTAGAGGAACTTCCCGACTCCCGCCCGTCCTCTTGGGGATGGAGCGTCGCCCCACGAAACAGCAAGTGGGGGCGGATGTCTGGTAACGGACATCTGACTATAACCGCAACAGAGAGCAGTCCCGCCGTTGTGCTTTGGCACAGCAGGTAAGGGGTGAAAGGGTAGGGTAAGAGCCTACCGGCGGCTGCCAGCGATGGGGCCGGCCAGGCGAGCGTGCGACTGGGAGCAAGGCGAGAGGGTCCCGCCTCGGTGGGATCTCGTCGCAGCGCTGCGGGTGAGGCTGGGTAACACCCAGCAAGCCACAAAGCGCCAGTTGGCAGCCTTCGGGCTGACGGCTGAGACAGATGACGGCAGGCTGGCAACAGTTTACAGAATCGGGGGTACAAACCCTCCTGCCTCTGCACTGAGAACGAGAGGGGTGCGTCTGGGCATCCAGACCGCCGCAAATTGCCGACGTGGCGGAATGGCAGACGCGATAGACTTAGGATCTATTGCCCGACAGGGCGTGGAGGTTCGACTCCTCTCGTCGGCACTGTTGAATGGGGAATGCGGAACTAACAATTCATAATTCGCTATTCACCATTCACAATTAATTCGGGCCCGTAGCCGAGTGGGAAGGCGCCTCCTTTGCAAGGAGGAGACCGTCGGTTCGAATCCGACCGGGTCCACTGTAAGAGAGGGACGCAAATTCTTATGATTTTGATCGATCTGCGCTGATTTGGCAGGAAAATAGATTTGCGTTTGTGGGTTTTGGATGGTATACTTGGGTAGTAATTGAAGAGAGCTTTGCGGGCGTAGTTCAGTGGTAGAACGTCTCCTTGCCAAGGAGAAGGTCGAGAGTTCGAATCTCTTCGCCCGCTCTCAGAGCCGACCTTCCGGGTCGGCTCTTGTATGCCGAGGTAGCTCAGTCGGTAGAGCATCGGACTGAAAATCCGTGTGTCCCCAGTTCAAGTCTGGGCCTCGGCACCACAACATCCCCGGTCCGGTGGGGGCCCCAACAATGGGGGATCGTCTAATGGCAGGACACCGGCCTTTGGAGCCGTGAATCGGGGTTCGAGTCCCTGTCCCCCAGCCAATAGCCGGGGAGGGATTTCTCTCCCCGGCTGATTTTTTTTTGGCGGAAAAAGAAAAGAAGTTCGACTTTTTCCGAAAAGTCGAACTTCTGGCAAAGCGTTATGGCGCCTATAGCTCAATGGCAGAGCGCTTGATTGTGGATCAAGAGGTTACGGGTTCGAGCCCCGTTAGGCGCCCCAAATAGTGGCAGAGAGCGGTTGTCCCGGATCGGTGGGGGCAGCCGCTCTTTTGTTTGCCTATTGTTCGCCATAGGGCTGAAAACCCAACGCTAGCAGGTTGTGGTTGGCCGGATGCGCCACTGTCCATAACGGCTTTCCCCAACCAGCCACTTCCTCTGCCAGTGCTGCTGTTTTGCTGTTGTTGTCTGCATGGGCGATTATAATTTCCTGGGTCAGGGCGCAGACAATCCGGTTGCGAAGCTGGGCGTTCTTCGCACTGACCCACTGGACCGAATCGGGAAAGGGTGAAACCAGCAACAGTCTGCCCTCCTCCACCGGCTGGCGATATTCGGGACGCAGCCGTTTGAGCATTCCCCGTGCCAGGACGAGGACCACAGGCTGGACGCCGCCC
The DNA here is from genome assembly GCA_023384455.1 of Caldilineaceae bacterium. Lineage (GTDB taxonomy): Bacteria > Chloroflexota > Anaerolineae > Caldilineales > Caldilineaceae > JACQGT01. Next base: position 12,974 of record JAHDWH010000148.1, read on the forward strand.
AGAAGCACCTGCAAGGCTTCGTTCTCCACTTCGGATTGAAAGCCGCTGATAATTGTCGGCCCGTGCTGTCGCCAGTGGCGCGCCCAATCGTGGATTTGCAGGAGGATACTGGCCGGGACACGGGACGACGAGAGCAAAGCCAGCGTCGGGCTACCTGTTGTGATGCTTGTCCAGATGGTCGGATCGCCCCAAATGTTGAGTTGAAAAACCGCATCGCTTTGTGGCAAACGAAATGGAACTTGTTGTTCTTGCATGACTGGCTATGGCTAGAACGGACTGGTATGTGGGTTCGGAATTACCCCAACGGGGAAGAAAGTTTCTCGCATATCCAAATATCGCCCAATATGGGCACATTGAGACTGCGAAGGGTAAATTCGGCAATATCGCTCTGGATGACCCCACTTTTGCGGAGCAGATTGCTGGCGATGAAACAGGTGTAGCTCTCTTTGTCGTTGTCTGAGATGTCATCAATCAGCAGGGTGATCTGTCCCATCGGCTCCTTCGTCAATTGATGCAACAGTGCATGGGCTATCTGTGTTTCAGACGGTAGACCTGCACGTTTGAATACATCGACCGTTGGAATCAGTTCTGAAACCCGGCCAATGTCCGATTGGGTGCTGGCATAAGGGGGAGCGGTCATACGAACGGTTTCCCGCACCTTCTTTTTGTCGGCTTCGCGCTGCTTGCGCACCTTTTCTGCATATTCCCGCTCAATCTCGTTGCCTTTCTTGGAATATCCGGGCAGAGCCATACCCAAAGCAAGCGCTTCTTCGACGACGGCCTTGCCAAAGGTGGCTATTTTGTAACCCAGGCATTCATGCCGTGTCCACGGCACGCCCAGTTCTTCAAAGAAGACTCTGCTGCCGCAATCGCAGGAGAAGTAGAAGACCTCCTCCTTACAATGGCTGCATATGGTAGGAAAGGTGCGTGCGTTGCACCACGCCCCATGTGCTGCAATACCTGTCATCCTTCTGGCCCCTATTCTACATAGCGAATTGCATTGCCCTCTTTGTTCGCCTCGATGTCATCAAAGGTGGTCATCATAGCCATCAAGTAGGATGTCTGAAATTTGTTGATGTCCACATCTTCCTCAACTTGCTTGCGGGTTCTCCATCCGCCGCCATTGCGGATGATCAGAAAATAGACTTTGAGCATATCAGTGATATAGACGTACTGTGGCCTGTCCTCATCGCCGACACTCAGCACAATCACCCAATCTGCCTCACCGTTCTTGGGGATCACCCGCTGTATGGTAAAGGGCTTACGCTGGGCCAATGTATGCAGGGTTTTGCCCTCCATCAAAGCAAAATGTCCTCGAATAGAATCCCAAATGCGCATGAGTTTTCTCTCTTTCGGGCCTTCCCCAGATGAAATATTTGCCTACGAAAGTACCACGGCGTATTCCCGCTGAAAATGGGGTAGAACGTAGTGTACGTCACCACCGGAACTGAACACTTTGCCCATGTGTAGGCTGTCGGCTTTCATTCATGACTCCTTTTGTACCGCAAGTTGCGGGCCAGGACAACGCCCTTTGCTTCAACATCGCTGGGAATTGTCCTGACCTACGCAATCCGCACAGCCTTTTTGTCTATGACTTTTTAGCAGATTTCACATACTTTTGATATAACGCCAGACCTCGTTCCAGATACTCAGCAAGTTTAAGGGATTTGCTAAGCATTGCACTGCTACCGCTTTTGTAATGATCTCTCAGTACATCGAGATGGTGCTCAAATGATGCAACATCGAAAGATGAGTCACTGTCTCGGCCCACATACATCAGGGCTGCTATGCTTAACTGGTCTTCGTCGGAAAGAGCAACCATAAATTCTCTGAGAGCGCTATCTTGTGCTGAAAATATTGATGAGCCTGAGCCATCGATGGTCGTTATGACGTTAGTTAGCACATCTTCGCGATTATCCTGAGAATTAGCGGTATTAGCAGCTTTGGCAAGGCGAATGATCTGCTTGACCGCATCTACATTGATATTCAACATTCTACAACCTCCTTAGTTTGAGATTTTGATGATACTGACGCCATTGTGGCTAGTCAGTTCTACGACGATAACCACATTCCAAAACGGTAGATTATTCCTGGCTTTGCACTTGCCTCCTCCACTCAGCCCGTTTTTGCTCCCGTCGCACCCGCTCCGCTGCCTCTTCCCGCGTCTCCAATTGAACCGCCGAATCGGGAAAGACCAGCCAGTCGGGTCGGAGCGTATTGGAGCTAAAGACGATTTGCCGCAGATCGGGTGGCCCTTCTTCGTAGTAGACGCCGGTCAGGTCTGCATCAAACAGAAAGGCTTCCCGCAGATCGGTCTTTGTCAGATTGCAATTGCTCAAATCGGCTCCGCCTAGAACCGCCTCGCACAGATGGGCAAAGCCCAGATACGCACCGCTCAGATTTGCCAGGGTAAATTTTGTTTCCGCACAGGTAGCCTCGTGCAAATTCGCCTGCACTAGAGAAGCCCCGGTCAGGTCTGCGCTGGACAGATTCACTTCTTGCAATCCGGCTTTGCTCAAATTAGCCTGCTGCAAATTGGCCCCCCGCAAGTCTGCTCCCCGTAGTTTAGCGTGGCTGAGGTCCACCTTTTCCAGATTGGCCGAACGCAAATCAGCTTCGGAGAGATCGGCCCAACTCAAATCGGCTCCTGCCAGATTCGCATTGCGCAAGTTTCGTCCCCGCAAATCTGAATGGCTCAGGTCCATCCCCGGCTCAAATTTCAATTCATCCGTCATCGCCCCCACCCCTTTTGCCTTCTCCCTTTGCCTTTTGCCTTCTACTCCTCCCCCTCCTCCTCACTGAACAACTCATCCCCCATCCGATACTTGATGTCGTAATTGATGATATAGTCCAACTCCTCGTCACTGAAGCCGTAGTGCCGGGCCAGGACGCTGTCGATTTGGTCGATGATGGGTTTGGAGAGCCGAGGTTGAAAGCTTTGGATATTTAGAGTGCCATACTTTTTGTAGTTGTTGGTAATGACATGAGAGTGTGCCGTAAAGTCATCCATCAATACCTTTGACAACCTCTGCAATTCTTTACTATCCCGACTGTCAATCTGATGCAGGGAACTTGGGAAAGCGTAAATCTCACGTCGATTGAGATTCCGAACGTCAGAATGCACAGACAAGAACCAAAAAAACAGACTCGAATTCAGAAATGCTAATGCTATTGATTGTGAAGGCGTGTCGGCGAATGGTATTTCTTTCAACTCCGATGGAGGGATTACCGCATCGGAAGCATCTGTTATGCGGGGGATAAAGTCGAAGAATTGAGCAAAGTATCGAACCTGACGGGTGTAATAAATTCTCGATTTTCCACCATTTGTACAAAACAATTCGAGTGCTTGTTTGCCCTGCAATTTATAGAGGATTGTTGATTCAGTGTTTGTATAAATTTTCGGAGTCACATCAGCCAATAGACCCGCTTGCGGCAAATCAACGTATTGAAGCGTGGAAAACAGAAACTCTCTTTCATCAGCCAGCCAGCGTCGATAACCTGAAATGTGCCATTCAATTTGAACGTTTTTGGCATTCAACTGGTGCTTTGCTATCCAAATTGTTAGCCGCTTCTCAACCCCTGTGAATAATTTTGATGGTCGCTCCGCATAGCTTGAAATCCATGAAGTTCCCAGACGCTCGCGCATCAATTTGCGTAGCGATACAAATCCATCTGTGCTTACACTTGACACCGGTATAATCATACCGAATCTTGCATCCGTTTGGGCCAACTTTATGGAACGCTCCATAACTAACGCATACAAGTCCTTACAATCTGTCGTTTCATAAGCTATAACCGAATAACCAACACTCGAACTAACTGTTACATACGGTGGATTCCCAATTACCACATCAAACCCGCCCGCGTTGAGAATCCCATAGAACTCCACAAACCAGTGGAAGGGCTGGTGGCTGCTGCGCCAACCTTCGTATTCCAGTTTGTCCGGGTCGATGCCGTACTGTTGAGCCAACAGCCGGTTCAGCCGTTCGTCCAACGCCTGCAACCGTTGGGTCAAAATGG
>JAHDWH010000149.1 GCA_023384455.1 Caldilineaceae bacterium
GCGACGTTGCAGGCCCGTCGGACTAACAGTCCGACCTACGAATGGCTATTTTCAGGGCAGTCCCCATCCTTTTCTGTCCGTGGCACTTTGCAGGCGATTATGCGGCACATTTTAACGAAGGATTCCATGCAGATTCGTGTCTATACCCGGCAGGGCACAACCGGCAATGCAGAGCGGACGCAGATTTGCGCAGAAGCAATTGTTCTGCGCAGATCAATTCAGATCAGCGTCATCTGCGTCCCGTATTTTCAGGTCGGTTTCTTTCTGCTGCTGGCTCTCCTTTTGCTGGCCGGTTGTGGGCGCGCCAAAGCTGCGCCCCCCAGCCACAATGTCTTCTACGAAGTACAGACAGTCCAGCGCAGCCCAGGGAGTCTTGCCCCTTCCCCAACCAGTGTGGCCGCCTCTGCCCTGAGCATTTCCGTGGCTGACAAGCCGATTCTGACCCCGGACTTGCAGGCCCAGTGGTCGATCAATTGGCTCTGTCTCTCGGATCGCTGCCAGTATGAGAATTGCGTGGGCACAGCCCAGAGCAGCGTGCGGGAGGTGGTGTCGGAGCGCTGGCTGGAGGTAGACCGGCGGGTGCAGTGGAACGAAAGCTGTGGCAAACGAACCAACTGGCTTTCCCAGGTGGATCGCTTTACGGGGGAAGAGCGCTATCCCAGCCAGCAGGACAGACTCTTCAACTTCTGGGCGGGCAGCCGGGCCGGCACGACCCAGCGGCGGGTGACTCTGCAGGATGGCCGCGCGGTCAATGTCTGGTGTACCGGCCCCCAGCAGGCCGAGATGACGGAGAGCGACGGCTGGACCAGCCTCTACGACGGCGAAGTCTGTTACGACGTGCAGACCGGAATGCTCGTCTCTATGTCGTATATCAAACGGTGGGTATTCACAGGCAATTTCCAGGGCAGCGACTACGAGCGGGCCTACTTTGGGGATTCGGAAACCTATGAACAGCTGCTGGAATCCACCAACGCTGAATTGAGTTTTGCGAACCAGTAGAATGAAGATGGGGATGCCCTATGAAAAAGAAGACTGTTTTCCGTCATACTTCCAAAGTCCTGCTGCTGGTCAGCCTGCTCTGGCCGGCTTTTGTCCTGGCCAGCGCCAGCCGACCTTTGCCCCCATCGGGGATTCACGCCATCGCGCCCGTCCCGGATGATCCCGGCCCCGCGCTGGTTACACTGCTCCCGGATACCCGGGTCTATAACCAACTGGTCTATGACCAGCAGAACGGGAGCAAGCCCAACCGCAGCGCGCAGAAGGAATGGATCGCCCCCGCCAGCTCCGGCGCGCTGGACGAGACGGCCAACTTCGCCCGGGGCGGCTCACTCTTTCGCACCCCCACGGCCTGCCTCACCTTCAACAGTCCGGAGCTGTGGAATGGTCAGGTGACCTGGGCGGCTTATGGCAATTGGGGCACTTTCGCTGTGGACGACGGCGGCTTCTACCGGGCCAGCCACGTCAATTTCTCCCGGGAACAGACCATCGGCGATGATTTCTCCTTCAAAATTTCGGGCGGACAGCCCTACGCCGCGGGTCTCATCAGCCCGATCATCCATGCGCCTGTCGGCGCGATTGTGGAGGTAGCGGTGAAGTATCTGATGTTTGAGCACGAAGGGCTGCAAATCGGGGATCAGACCGTCAATGACTGGGTTTCTCTGGGGATCAAACCCGACGCATCCGGCGAGGATGCCCGCTACGTCAACGGCTATAGCCGGGGCGAGTGGAGCCGCATCACCAACAGTGTGGTGGCGGGGAAAAGCGGCGAAGTGTTGATTCTGATTCAGGCGGAAAGCCCGGCCCCTTTCAATTCCAACGTCTATTTCGACAATGTGGAAATTGTGATCGACGGTATGCCTTTGACAACCTGTGACTAGCACCGGCGGACAGAGTGGTATGGCCTGGAACAGACAAACCTTAATCAATAGCAATCCGATCCTGCGGCTTGGCAGCATTCTGATTCTGCTGGCAGCCGGAGGAATTTTTGCGTCTGCCTTGTGGCAGGGAGGGGGAGCGCTGGCCGCGCCCAACCTGCCCGCCGCGGTGGATGGCACTACGGCCCGGATAGGCCAGGGCAATGGGGATGCCACCGCCCTCACCATCTCCGCCGATGGCGGAATCCTCGCCTTTGCCTCCAGCGCCACGGACCTGCTCCTCGGAGACACAAACAATTTTTCTGATATTTTCATCTTCAACCGCGCCACCGGCCAGATCAACCGGGCCTCGCTCTCCGACGACAGCGCGCAGGCCAATGGGGTCTCCTACACCCCTGCCCTCTCGGCGGATGGACGCTATGTGGCCTTCTCTTCCGACGCCACCAATCTGGTCCTGGACGATACAAATGGCCGCCGGGATATTTTCGTGCGCGATCTGGTAAGCGGCCAGACCGTGCGGGTTTCGGTGGACGGGGCGGGCAAGCAGAGCAACGGCGATTCCTTCAACCCCCACCTCTCCGCCGGGGGGCGCTATGTGGTCTTTGAGTCCGATGCCACCAATCTGATCGGCGGCGACACAAACGGGCGGCGGGATATCTTTGTTTTTGATCGCCACACGGCAACCGTCCGGCGGGTGTCGGTCAGCTCGGCCAATGCCCAGGCCAACCGGGACTCGGCTATGCCGGTTCTCAGCGCAGATGGCCGCTATGTGGTTTTTGAATCCTTGGCCACCAATCTGGTGGAGAGCGACACGAACAACGCCACCGACATCTTCCTCCACGACCGGGTGGACAGCTCGACCCGCCGGATTTCGTTGACCGGCGCAGGCGGCGAAGCGGACGGCCCCTCCACCCTGGCGACGATCTCGACAGACAACGGCTTTGTGGCCTTTCGCTCTTTTGCCACCAATCTGGTGGCTGGTGATACGAACAACAGTTGGGATATTTTTGTGGTTTCCCTGAGCACAGGCGGGCTGGAGATTGCCAGCCGGGCCAGCGACGGCAGCCAGGCCACCCCGCTGCTCTCCAATCCGGAGGTGATTCCCGCACGGCCCGGCCTCTCGTCCAACGGGCGCTATCTGATCTTTCAGTCAGATGCAGCCAATCTGGTGGCGGGCGATACGAATGGCAAAAATGACATCTTCCTGCGCGACAGACAGACCAGCACCACCGAGCGGCTTTCGCTCAGTTCGGTAGGGCTGGAAGGTGATGCCCACGCCTCGGCAGCCGTGCTTACCAGCGATGGCCGCTATGCCGCCTTTCTCTCGGCCGCCCGCTCTCTGGCCGACGGCGGCAATGGGAATGTGGCTGTTCTGATTCGGGACAGGGAAGCCCCCACACCCACCGCCACACCGACGGTCACGCCCACGGCTACGTCCACACCCACGGCCACGACCACACCCACCGCCACGCCCACGGCCACGGCCAGCCCGGCCCCGACCCGCACACCCACGCCCACCATCACGCCGACAGCCACGCCCTGGCCCAGGCTGATGCTGCCCCTGCTGCTCTACGTGCCTGTCCTGTCGGGGCCAGTCCTTGCCCCGGTGGACAACAGCGATTTTGACAACGGCTATACCGTCCAGTGGCAGGGGGTAGGCACGGGGATTGAGTATGTGCTGGATGAGTCGCTCAGCGCTGACTTTGCGGCCAGCCGGGTGGTCTATACCGGGACAGACCCCTTCTGGCAGGCCAGGGGCAAAACGCCGGGCCTCTATTACTACCGGGTGCGGGCCACGGTTGGCACGGCCTCGGGTCCGTGGAGCAACAGTGATTCGGTGTTGATCTACCCCCTTTTCGTGGGGCTGAAGCTGGCCTGGCAGGGCAGCGGCGCGGTGACAAGCCAGGGGTCCAGCGCTGACATCGGCTATTTCTGGACTGAAGCATTCGACAGCGCAGACCTGACGGGTGTGGCAACCAGTCGTGGCCGCCAGTGGTTTGCGCCCAATCCCCAGCAGTGGCCGGAAGAGGTCTGGAGCAGCCGCTACGATCTCCCCAGCGGTACATTTGTGGATACATCTCTGCCGCCGGACAGCGGGACGAAATGGGGACATCCCTGGATTCTGCCCTACGCCTTCTCTTTGGCCGGGTTGAAAGCGGTCTCTGTGGATGGGCAAGTCTTTACGGTCAGCGGTCCTTTCGAGACGACAACCGTCTTTGGCAGCAATTTGCGTTATTGGCGGCTGGTGAACCGGGATCGCTTTCTCTATTGGGAGGGCGGTCAGGGAGAGTCCCACTTTGTAGAAAGTGGCGAAGCCGAGCTTTGGTTCGAGGCTGAGTCTACGGGTCTGCTCCTGCGCCAGGCGCTGGTCCGCCATCTCTACAACAGCGGCGGTGATACGGGCGATACGATCCGCTACAGCATCAATCTGGTGGCGGCCAACGCCTTTCCCCAGTGAAGGCGAAGACGAGGATAGAGCGAATGGCTGGTATGTGGGGACGAATTCGGGGACTTTTGTATCTGCATCCTGCGCGCCATCCGGGGCGGGCGTTGCCTGGGTTGCTGGCGGCGTTAGCACTCCTGCTGGCTCTCTTTCAGGGAGACGCGAGCGCGGTCAGCTTGACCGCGCCCGCCAACACCCCGCCCACCATCACAGCCATCGCCAATCAGACGGTCAACGAAGATACGACGCTGGGACCCCTGGCCTTCACGCTTAACGACGCCGAGACGGCTCTGGGCCAGTTACAACTCTTTCTCAGCTCCTCCAATACGGTTCTCTTCCCCGCCAACCAACTGGTGGTAGGTGGCAGCGGGGCCAACCGCACCCTCACCCTTACCCCGGCTCCAGAACGTTCGGGCAGCGCGCTGATTACGCTTATTGTCAGCGACGGCTCGGCTACAGCCCAGACTTCCTTTCTGGTCACAGTCAACCCGGTGGATGACCCGCCGACGATCTCTGGTCCGGGTGACCAGTCGGTGGAGGCAGGCCGAACCCTCGGCCCCCTGCCTGTGGCGGTCAGCGATGCAGACACAGCCCTCTCGACCCTCTCTCTGAGCGGCGCATCATCCGATGGGGTGATGCTGCCCCCCTCTGCTTTCTTCTTTGGGGGGAGTGGTGGTACACGCACAGTCTCGATTACTCCTCTCCCTGGGCTGACCGGCAGCGCGGCCATCACCCTGACGGTGACCGACGGCGTATCCTCAGCCTCGGCCATCTTCCGCCTGACAGTCATCCCCCGCAACCAGCCCCCCACCGTCTCTGTGATAGGCGATCAGCAGATGGCCGAGGATACGTCAAAGTCAGTCGCCTTTGCTGTGACCGACCTGGAGACAGCCAGCGATAGCCTTATCTATTCGGTCTCTTCGTCCAACCAGACGATTGTGCCCAATCTGAACCTGAGCATTGGGGGTAGCGGCGAGAACCGTCTGCTCTCGATTGCGCCGGCATCGAATCAGTTCGGTACGGTTATCATCAGCATTTCGGTCAGCGATGGGGAATTTACCGTCACCCGCTCTTTCACACTGACGATTATTCCCGTGGATGATCCACCGAGCATCGAACCGATTGCCAGCCAGGTGATACTGGAAGATACCCCCCTTCAGTTGGGGCTGACGATCACAGATTTGGACACGCCCATCAGCCAGATTACGATTGCCGGCTCTTCCACGGATCAGCGGTTGGTGCCCGACAGCAATATCCTCATCAAAGCGGTGGGCAACAGCCGCTCTCTGCTGGTGACCCCCGCCAACAACCAGTTTGGATCGACGGTTATCGTCGTCACTGTCAACGACGGCACAAACTTTGCCGTGGCCTCCTTCCAACTGATCGTCAGTCCGGTCAACGACCCACCGGTAGTGATTCCCTTTGCCAACCAGCGCGTCAACGAAGACTCTGTTTTTGGCCCCTATACATTTATTGTGCAGGATGTGGAATCGCCTGCCACTGTGCTGACCGCCACAGCCAGCGCGGCCAACACAACGCTGATCACGACGACGAATGTGGCGGTGACGGGCAGCGGCGTGAGCCGTTCGATTACCATCACACCCACAGTGAATGGCTATGGCGCATCCTTTGTGACTATCGAAGTGGGGGATGGGGAAGATGTGGGGCGTTTTACCTTCACCCTCTTTGTGGATTCGGTGAACGACCGCCCTGTGATGGACGATCTGCCCGATGTCTCCACGCCGGAGGACAGGGCGCTGACTATCGCCTTCAAGGCCAGTGATGTGGAAACCCACTTCAGCCAGCTTCTCTACTCGGCCCAGGCCTCCAACCCCCAACTCCTGCCCCAGGGCAATCTTCAGTTCAGCCGCACCAGCACGGAAAACCGGCTGCGTATGACCCCCGCGCCGGATATGTACGGCACGACGATTGTTTCGGTGACGGTGAGCGACGGCCAACTGGGGGTGACAAAGAGCTTTGTGCTGACTGTGCTTTCCGTCAACGATCCACCCGCGGTGACTACCCCGGCGGCCCTCTCCACGCCCCAGGGCATACCGGCAACGGCCAACTTCACCGTCAGCGACCGGGACACGCCGCTGAATGAACTGGTCATCACCTTTTCATCGTCCAACGGGCTGATCTTCCCCGCCGGTTCGCTGGTGTTGGGCGGTATCGACGCCAGCCGCACGGTTACCCTGACCCCGGCCGCGGGTGTCTATGGGGTGGCGAATATCACCATCCACGTGGACGACGGGACAGACAAGACGACCACTTCGTTCCGGGTGACTGTCCTGGCCCCGCCCTCCATCAGCCCCATCGCGGATCAGGTGACCGACGAGGACGTGGCCCTGGCGGTTGTCTTTACTGTAGCCGACCCGGACACAGACCTGCGCACCCTGCGCCTGAGTGGGTCTACAGCCGATCCGGCCCTGGTTCCCACAGCCAATATCACCTTTGCGGGAACGGGCGGACCCCGCACCGCCACGATTTTGCCCGCAGCCAATCTGAGCGGCACAGTGCAACTGACTGTGACAGTGGGCGACGGCACCCTCACCGCGTCCAGCAGCTTTCGGCTGACAGTGCGCCCGGTGAACGATCCACCCACCATCAAAACCATCCCCGCCCAGCTCATCGATCAGGACGCAACGGGCACTGTCCCTGTCGTTCTGGCCGACATCGACAACGATCCCGGATCGCTCACCCTTTCGGCCACCTCCTCAGTGCCAGAGCTGATCCCCAACGACCGGCTGCACTTCTCGGGCAGCGGGGCCAACCGGACACTCAGCTTCACGGCCATTGGCGGGCGCAACGGAACGGCAACGATTACTCTCAAGGCCAGCGATGGCAGCGCCGAGGCCAGCACATCCTTTGTGGTTTCGGTCAACGGTGCGCCCACCTTCAGCGGGTTGGGCGATGTAAGCGTGGCCGAGGATTCGGTAGAGACCCTCAACTTTACCATCACAGACCCGGATTTGGACCCGGCCAGCCTGCAACTCTCGGTCTTCTCCGGCGACACCGGGCTGATCCGCAATGAGACGCTGGTTTTGGGTGGCGCAGAGGCCGAGCGCACCCTGAAAATTCAGCCAGAGCCAAACCGCAACGGCACGACTACTGTCTCCGTAGTGGCGGACGATGGCCGTCTACGCACAATTTTTGATTTTCAGGTGACTGTGCTGCCGGTAAATGATGGGCCGACTATCGGCGTCATCGGGGATCAGGCCACGGACGAGGACACCACCAATGGCCCGGTCCCCTTCCCGGTGGGGGACATCGACTCCCCACTGGCGAGCCTCCAACTCTTTGGCAGCTCCTCCAACCCCGCACTGCTGCCCCATACAAGCATTGTTTTTGGCGGCGAAGGGGCCAACCGCACGGTCAGCCTGACCCCGGCCAGAGACCTCTTTGGTGCGGTGATGGTAACGGTTACGGTCAGCGATGGCAGCCTGCACGCCAGCAGCCGCTATACCCTGACCGTTTTGCCTGTCAACGATGCGCCGGTCATCGCGCCGATTGCGCCCCAGATCACCGAGGAAGATCAGCCCATCACCGTCCCCTTCCGCATCAGCGATGTGGACAGCCCGGTGGAAAATATCACCCTCTCGGCCACTTCCAGCAACCAGCGGCTGGTCAAGAACAGCCGCTTGCAGTTGGGCGGCAGCGGCGCGGCGCGGACGATTGCCATCGCGCCGGAGTTGAACGAAGAAGGGGCGACAACGATTACGCTGAAGGCCAGCGACGGCAGCCTGACCAGTGAACGCAGCTTTGTGTTGACGGTTGACGGCGACAACGACGGCCCGATGCTGGAAGCGATTGGGGAGCAGGTGATGGACGAGGACAGTCTGCTGGGTGTGAACCTCTCCCTCTACGACATCGACACCCCCCTGACCGAATTGCAGCTTTCGATCACTTCCAGCGATCTGCGCATTGTGCCTGTGGGCGGCTATTGGGTCGAAGGGTTGGCCGGTGCGCGCACCCTCTATCTGCAACCGGCCAGAGACCGCAACGGTCTGCTCTCTGTAACGGTTACCGTCAGCGACGGCGAATACACCTTTGCCCGCACCTTCCAACTCACTGTGCGCCCGGTGAACGACCCCCCGGTGGCTGTGGACGACCAGATACGGGTGATCAACAGCCCATCTGTCAATATCGGCGTGCTCGCCAACGACCGGGACGTGGACCGGGACCCCCTACAGGTGGTGAGCGTCTCCCAGGGCAGATTCGGGGCCATCTCCATCAATTCGGACAATACCCTGCGCTATCTCATGCCCAAGGGCTTTGTGGGCGAAGAGGTGATCGAATACGCCATCGACGACGGCCAGGGCGGGCGGGCCAGCGCCCGGCTGACAATTGTAGTCATCGACGCGCCCGGCAACAGCACACCGGCTATCCATACGATTGAACCGTCCCAATGGGACAATGACCGATCCGTACAGATCGTTCTCACCGGCGTCAACCTGAGCGGGCCAGCCCAGGCTTCCCTCGGCCCCTACCCCCTGCTGGATGTGCGGGTGGAATCGCCCCACCGAATGGTAGCTACGGTGCCCGCCTTTCTGCCCCCTGGCCGCTACGATCTGATCGCGCAACTGGCGGGCGGCGAGACGGTCATCCGCCGGGCCGACTTTGCCGTGACGACGCCGGGAGTGTCGATCTCTGGGGTGCGCCCGGATCGCACGGCCTTTTCCGCGCCCCAACTGATCAATGTCTATGGCATCAACTTTGCGCCGGATTCGGTTGTGCTGCTGGATGAAAAGCACTTGACCACCCGTTACCTCTCTGGCAGCCACGTCCAGGCAATGGTGGAAGCGGGCGCCGCGCCGCCCGGCGTCTATCCGGTCACTGTGCGCCGACCGGATGGGTTGCAGGCCACCCTCTCCAACAGCTTCACCATCTATCCCGACGCGGGCGACGATCTCTTTGCCTTTGCCTACGAATTCTGGACTTCGCCCGGCGCTCTTTACGTCGGTCAGTCCGCGTTGATCGGTCTGCGTGTCCATCGCCAGATGGGGGGAGCGCCGCTGTTGGATGTGCCCGTGGCCTTCTATAACGGCGAGCCGAGCGACCAGACCTATCTGGGCCGGGCGCTTGTGCCCCTGCTGGAAGGGGATGATCGGGCTTCTACTCTGGCGCTGACCTGGACACCGCCCGGGCCAGGCAATTACAATCTGTACGCACTCATCGATCCCGACAACCGGATAGCCGAAGTGAACGAGGAAAACAATCTGATCAAACGTTCGGTGACGGTTCTGCCCACGGCCCTGGATATGGCTGCGCCCAAAATAGAGAGCGTAACCATTCGGGATGGGATGGACACTACTGACAAACCGGAGATTGCCCTGCGGGTGCAGGCCACGGACAGCGGCGCAGGTGTGCGCTCGGTCTTTCTGGTGGAATACGAATATGCCCGGGGGGCGGGGCGCTGGACACCGGTCCAGTGGTCCGGCTGGCTGGACTATACGGGCAACCCCACTGAATATCCGTGGAAGCTGCTGCCTTCCCCCGGCGCCCGCTATCTGTACGTCTGGGCCGCGGACAACGGGGGCAATCTTTCCGCCGAACCCTTTGTCGCGCTGATCAACTACGCCCACCCCAACGACGACGGGCTGGAAGAGGGCGAGACCCGGCTCTACCGCTACCGGTTGCAAGAGAGTGAGCAGATGTTGGCCTTTGTCATCCCCGGCCAGGGCGACCCGGACCTCTACGTCTGGCCGCCGGATCACCGCAGCCGGGGGCCGTGGGTGACGAATCTGCGGGATGCGGTGGACGAGATCGGCTTTGTCGCCCCGGTCTCCGGCATCTACCAGATGGAAGTGACCGGTTTCACCGAGGCCACCTATCGCACAGTCGTCGAGGTGCGCGCCGGCGGTCCCCGGCTGACCCCGGCCCCCAACAGCAATCTGGACCCATCCAAAGCTCTGCGTGCCGCGCCCTTCGTGCCCGTAGCCCTTACCCCCTATACCCGCTACGGGCTACCCCTACCCCCCCAGCCAGAGGACGGCACCGAGCCAGTCTCGAACCCGCCAGACCCAACCCCGCCGGCCAATCAACTCTTCCTGCCTGCGGTGCAGCGGTAATAGGGGGACTGGGGACTGGGGACAATTCCCAGTCCCCAGTCCCCAGTCCCTGTTCCCCAATCCCCAATCCCGCCCCCCCTGTGCTATAATCCTCTCAATTGAAACGCAGGTTTACTCCTGTTTCACCACACCATCACCCTTAAGGATCTATCTGATGTCACCTTCTACAATTCCGGCGCTGGACGCCTCTACCCTGGACCCTGCTTTCGAGGCGCGCGCCCTCAACACCATCCGGATGCTGGCTGTGGACGCGATAGAAGCGGCCAATTCCGGTCATCCCGGCCTGCCGATGGGTATGGCCGGGGCCACCTCTGCCCTGTGGACCCGGCATATGCGCTTTAGCCCTTCCAATCCGGGCTGGTCCAACCGGGACCGCTTCGTCCTCAGCGCGGGCCACGGCTCGATGCTGCTCTACGCAATGCTGCACCTGACCGGTTATGACCTGCCCCTGGACGAACTCAAAAACTTCCGTCAGTGGGGCAGCCGCACCCCCGGCCATCCGGAATACGGCCACACCCCCGGTGTGGAGACCACAACCGGTCCCCTGGGCCAGGGCTTTGCCAACGGCGTGGGGTTGGCGATTGCCGAGGGCTGGCTGGCCGCCCGCTACAACCGCCCGGAGTTCCCGGTGGTGGACCACTACACCTACGGCATTGTCAGCGACGGCGATCTGATGGAGGGCGTGGCCCAGGAAGCGGCCAGCCTGGCCGGTCATCTGCGCCTGGGCAAACTTATTTATCTCTACGACGACAACCGGGTGACTATCGACGGCTATACAGACCTGGCCTTCACGGAAGACCAGTACAAGCGTTTTGAAGCCTACGGCTGGCATGTGCAGGTGGTGGACGGGATGGATACGGATGCTGTCTCAGCGGCCATCGACGCGGCCCAGGGCGACCCCCGGCCCAGTCTCATTGGCTGCAAGACGATCATCGGCTACGGCAACCCCCAATTGCAGGGCAAGCCCAAAGCCCATTCCGACGCCTTTGGCCCCGCCGGAGTAGAGGCCACCAAACGCAACCTGGAATGGCCCCAGCAACCGACCTTCTTCGTGCCGGAGGATGTGGCCGCCTTCTATCGCCAGGCGGTGGCCCGGGGCGCAGCCCAGGAAAAGAGCGATGCCGCGCTCTTCGACGCCTATAGCGTCGCCTACCCGGAACTGGCCGGGGAGCTTTCCCGGTCCCTGGCCGGGGAATTGCCCGCCGGCTGGGAGGATGCCATTCAGAGCTTCCCCGCGCCGGGCAGCCAGGCCAGCCGCAACGCCAGCGGCGCGGCGCTGAACGATCTGGCGCAGGTGCTTCCCAATCTCATCGGCGGCAGCGCCGACCTGGCCCCCAGCAACAAGACAATCATCAACGGCAGCGGCGATGTGAAACCCGGCGACTTCAGCGGGCGCAATTTCCGCTTTGGCGTGCGCGAGCACGGCATGGGCGGCATCCTCAACGGGATGGCCCTGCACGGCGGGGTGATCCCCTACGGCGGCACATTCCTCGCCTTCAGCGACTATATGCGGCCCAGCATCCGCCTGGCCGCGCTGATGGGGATTCGGGTGATCTACATCTTTACCCACGACAGCGTGGGTGTGGGCGAGGATGGCCCCACCCATCAGCCAGTGGAACAGGTGGCCGCCCTGCGGGCCATCCCCAATCTCTGCGTCATCCGCCCGGCAGACGCCAACGAGACCGTCGAAGCCTGGCGGCAGGCCATCCGCAACAGCGACCGCCCCACCGCGCTCATCCTCACCCGGCAGAATCTTGCCACAGTAGAGCGCAATAGCTGGGGCGTGGGCAAGGCCAGCGGCGTGCGGCGGGGGGGCTATATCCTCTGGGCCAACAGCGCCGAGCCAAAAATTGTGCTGGTAGCCAGCGGCAGCGAAGTGGAGATTGTCCTGGCTGCGGGAGAAGCGTTGGGCAAAGAAGGGCGCAAAGTCCAGGTGGTCAGCCTGCCCAGTTGGGACCTCTTCGCGGCCCAGGATGCCAGCTACCGGGCGCAGGTGCTGCCCCCCCATTTGCCCAAAGTGGCCCTGGAAGCGGGTATTACAATGGGCTGGGAACGCTGGGTAGGCAACGATCCCAGTAAGGGAATAGTGATTGGTATCGATCGCTTTGGGGCCAGCGCACCCTACAAACGTATCTATCAGGAGTTTGGGTTGACAGCGGAGGCGGTGGTGGAAGCGGCTCAGAAGCTGTTGACGGATACCCGGGGGGAAGGAATGCGCGGGGAATGATCTATCTTTTCCTGGACGCTGATGATTATCTGTTCAGTCGCCGTCTTTCCGAGTTAAAGGCGGCGATGGGTGATCCGGAGATGGCCGACCTGAATGTGACAGAACTGACGGCCAATCAGACCAGCGCGGCCGATATTCTCTACCACGCGGGGACAATGCCCTTTCTGGCCGAGCGGCGGCTGGTGATTGTGTGGGGCTATCTGAGCCAACTGGACAAACGGATGGGGGCCAGCAAAGGGACAGAGAGCGCAGCCCACACCGAGGCAGCCCGCATCTTTGGCGAAATGGGCGATCTGCCCGCCTCCAACGATCTGGTCTTTGTGGAGAGCAGCATTGACAAGCGGCGTCAGTTGTGGAAAGGGTTTAGCGGCGAGAAAGGGACAATACCCGGGCTGGCCGAGCTGATCGTTTCTAAACAGGTGACGAGTGAGGAGATGGGTACGCCCGATGTCAAGCAGATCAACGGCTGGATTGCCCGCACAGCCAAAGAGCAGGGCATTGCCATCGACAGTCAGGCCGTGCAGATGCTCGCCAACTTTGTGGGGCCAAATCTGCGCCAACAGGCCAACGAGTTGGAGAAGCTGTCGCTCTATGCCCATGGCCGGCCCATCAGCGCCGCGGATGTACGGCTGCTGGTAAGCGACAGCAGCGAGGGGCTGATCTGGGATTTGACCGATGCCCTGAGCCAGCGGGACGGGCGCAAGGCTATGCGTTCGCTCCACGACCTGCGCCGGGGCGATGCCAATCCTTTTTATCTGCTGACAATGATGGCCCGGCAATACCGCATTCTGATCAAAGTGAAAGATGCGGTGAGCCGGGGCGGAGGCAACGAAAATGAGATTGCCCGGGAGGTGAAGGAGAGTCCCTACCCGGTGAAGAAGGCTATGCAACAGTGCCGGGGTTACCGGATGGATGAACTGGAAGCCGTGCTGGATCGCCTGTTGCGCGCCGATTTTGCTATGAAGACCGGCGCAGACCCGGAGACGGAGTTAGAAATCCTGGTGGCCGAGCTGACCCAGACTCGGGCCAGATAGACGGGGTTAGATTTCGGTCAGCGCATCTGTCGAGTTTTGCAGAAGCTCCTTCACGGAGACGCCCAGAGCCGTAATCGCCGCGATGGTGACAATGACCAGCAGGACGAGGGTGATGCTATACTCAGAGAGTGCTTGTCCATTTTCGATCTTCAGCAGATTTATTGTATGGACATAGAATTTTGTCAGGCTGATGCGGCTCATTGATGGTTCCTCTGTTCCAGTGCGCCCGGTGGCAAGAAGAAAAGCAGATTTCGCGGTCGGAATGGTTTTACTCTACACCCAAATCCGGTGTAGTATGCTTTCAACCTCCTGATAGTTTATCATCAATTTGTATAAGTGAATTCGCAGACAATGGTACTAATTTTATGACACCTGTATCCTCCCATGCCTTTCCTGGCCCCGACAATGTATACCGCACCCGCCTGAAAAACGGGATCACACTGCTTGTGCGGGAAAACCCCGCCGCGCCGGTAGTCGTTTTGGAAGGGGCGCTGGCCGTGGGCTGCATCCACGAAGAGCCGGCAAAGGCTGGGCTGGCCTCTTTCGCCGCTTCGCTCTTGACCCGGGGCAGCCGTGGCTATGACTTTGACAGCTTTAATGAAGAGGTGGAGTCGGTGGGGGCCAGTATCGGTGTGGGGGCCGGCGATCATCTGACCAGTTTCAACAGCGAAAGCCTGGCCGAGGACTTCCCCCGGATGGTGGAACTGCTGGCCGATGTGCTGCGCCATCCCGTCTTTCCCCCGGAACAGGTGGAGCGGGTGCGGGGGCAATGGCTGGTCCGTTTGCAGGAGCGGGAGCAGAACACCCGCAGTGTGGCCTTTCGTCGCTTTCACGAGCTGCTCTACGGCGACCACCCCTACGGGCGGCCCAGTTCCGGTTATCCAGAGACGATCCAGGCCATCAGCCGGGAGGACCTGATCGCCTTTCACCGGGACAACTACGGCCCGCAGGGGGCCATTGTGGTCATCAGCGGCGACATCAGCGCCCAGGCCGCCGAGAAACTGATTGTCGCGCATCTGGGCGACTGGGCCGGTTCATCCCCCAGCCAGGAATTGCCGCCGATTTTGGCCCAGACCGCTATTCGCCAGGAATTCGTGACGCTGCCGGGCAAAGTCCAGTCGGACATTCTCATCGGCTCTTTGGCAATTGCCCGCTCGCACCCGGACTATTTCGCTGTGCAGGTGGCGAACAATATCCTGGGCCAGTTTGGGCTGATGGGGCGGCTGGGCGAGGTGGTGCGGGAAGAGCAGGGGCTGGCCTATTACAGCTACAGCACCCTGGACACGGACATCGGCCCTGGCCCCTGGCTGGCCGCGGCGGGGGTCAACCCGGCCAATGTGGAGCTGGCCGTGGAGAGCATCCGTTGCGAATTTGCCCGGCTGGGGAGCGAACCTGT
The DNA here is from genome assembly GCA_023384455.1 of Caldilineaceae bacterium. Taxonomy (GTDB): domain Bacteria; phylum Chloroflexota; class Anaerolineae; order Caldilineales; family Caldilineaceae; genus JACQGT01. The sequence goes on from JAHDWH010000149.1 coordinate 15,046, forward strand.
GAGTGCCGAAGAACTGGCCGACAGCCAAGCCAATATGACCGGGCGTCTGCCCCTGGCGCTGGAAACCAACGACGGGGTGACCGGCCAGCTACTCCATATGGAATGGTACGGTTTGGGGCTGGACTATCTCTACCGCTATGCGGACGCTATCAATGCCATCACAGCCGAGGATGTGCAGAGGGTGGCGGCCCACTATCTGCGCGCCGATGCCTATACACTGGTCGTGGCCGGGCCGGAGTAAGTCAGAGACCGGAGAACGGGGACTGGGGACTGGACAGACTACCCGCTCCCTTTCCTCCCCCCCCAATCCCTTAACCCTATGACCACATCTTCTGTAATCACACTGCGCGACCTGCGCAAATACTACACCGTCGCCGAGCGGGAAGCCGGTTTGGGCGCGGCTCTGGGCAGCCTCTTCAAACGCAAGACCCGAGAGGTGCGGGCTGTGGATGGCATCTCCTTTGACGTGGCGGAAGGGGAGATTGTCGGTTTTCTGGGGCCGAACGGCGCGGGCAAGACGACAACGCTGAAGATGCTCTCTGGTCTGCTCCATCCCACCAGCGGGGACGCCCAGGTCTTTGGCTTTCGCCCCTGGCAGCGGGATCGGGACTATCTGCGCCGGATGACGCTGGTGATGGGTCAGCGCAACCAGCTGGTCTGGGACATTCCCGTAGCCGATTCTTTTGAGTTGAACCGGGCCGTCTATCGTATTCCCTACGCAGACTATCGTGCCACTGTCGCCAATCTGACCGAACTGCTGGAGTTGGGTCCCCTGCTGCAAAAGCCCGTGCGCAATCTCTCTCTGGGCGAGCGGATGAAGTGCGAGATTGCCTGCGCACTGCTCCACAGCCCCCGGGTGCTCTTTCTGGACGAGCCGACCATCGGGCTGGATGTAACGATGCAGCGGCGTATTCGGCTTTTTGTCAACGAGTACAACCAGCGCACGGGGGCGACGGTCCTCCTGACCAGCCACTATATGGCCGATGTGGAAGCCCTGTGCAAGCGGGTCATTGTGATCCATCACGGCAAGCTGCTCTACGACGGCAACCTGACCGGTCTGGTCGAACGCTTTTCGCCTTTCAAGACGGTCACCGTCGATCTGCTCAACGGCGGGGCCAATGGCAGCCTGGAGCAGTACGGCGAAGTCATCGCCCGCAACGAAGCGTCGGTGACTCTGCGGGTACCCAAAGCCGAGACGGCCAGCCTCACCGCTCGTCTGCTGCGGGAGTTGGAAGTGAGCGATCTGACCGTGCAAGACCCGCCGATTGAGGATGTGATCGAGCAGGTCTTCAGCCAACCGGATGGGTAATGCGTAAGGTGGACGAGCCACAAAGTTGTGCGCAGTCCAGATCAGCGAGCGTCGGTTGAGTAGCCGAGTCTTCGAGGCGTATCGAAACCAGAGGCGAGCGGGTCAACGAGACGGTTCTTCCTACCCGCTGGATTTCGACAGGCTCAATCTAAAGGTTTCGATACGGCGGCAAACAGCAGCCGCCTACCCTTCGACAGGCTCAGGACACCGCTCAACCGGCGCTGGCCTTATGCCGTAGGGCACGACCCGCAACTAACGCATGTGCGTTATATCTTGCGATGGTACGGAGTATCGCGTATTGCGTGACACGCAGCCATTGTTCGCCCCGCTGAGTGAAACGTGAGGTGTCGTCACATACTCTCACGTTTCACGTTTCCCCACGCAAATCGTGGCTGCGCCACCTTATGCAATACTCCGTACCATCGCAAGAACTAACGCACATGCGTTAGTTGCAGGTCGTGCCCCACCGCGCAAGGCCAGCGTCGGTTGAGCGGTGTCCTGAGTTCATCGAAGGGTAGGCGGGGGCAGTTTCCCGCCG